>CAXHBH010000001.1:0-134806 GCA_964014735.1 uncultured Flavobacteriaceae bacterium
TTTTCATCAAGCTCTGAGCAAAATTCAATGACATTTTTTCTAAAAACTTTAAAAAAATGCCTGATAATCACCCCAAAATGAACAAAATAGCTCGAAAACTCCCAAAAAGACTTATTTTTATGTTTTTTTTAATTTCCTCATAATTTCAATTTATTGTTTTTAGTTACTTAACAAACTTTTTCTCATTTTAGAGGTCTAATACAAAAACCTTTATCATGCGAAAATTCTTTTTTTTGCTCCTATTGTGTATGTCTTGTTCACAAGGCAGTGATGATAGCGCTGTGGATACATCTCCAGATACTTGTGCCAATGTTGTAAGCACCTACAGTATTATTCTTAGTAGTGCAGATTGCGATGTTGATATTCAGTCAATATTAGGAGTTAGCTCCCAATATGGCCATCAAATATTAGGAGACAAACGTCAAATTTCATTTAATAATATTGCCAATCATTTAGTTGGCGCTTTCCCTAGACGTGGAAATCCAAATACCATATCAGCCAATAATCATACTGTTGAAATGACGATTAATCCCCAACCTTCAAATACCTTCATCTCTGTAAAAGGATATGATTTTGGCATATTATTTAGTGGCGTAGCTATGGACCCATTCACTGCTGAATTCTTTATGAATGGTAGCCAACCCAACCGCAGCTGGAATGAAACCGCACTAACTTCTGCTGTCAATTTAGGAACCGATTGTAATAACGCCCACGTACAACCCTCGGGAGAGTATCACTATCATGGTACACCCAATGCTTTTATAGACGCACTTACCAATGGCCAAACACCTACGTCAATGATTAAGCTTGGCTATGCCGCAGATGGTTTCCCGATTTATTATAAATACGGCTATGCAAGTAATGGTAACTTAGAAGTATTGGAAAGCGGCTATCGTTTGAAAGAAGGCAGTCGCCCTGGCGATGGCATAAACGCACCCAATGGATGTTATGATGGCTTATATTTTCAAGATTATGAATATGTTTCAGGGATTTCAACTCTCGATGAAGCCAATGGCCGTACTGGCAAAACCCCTGATGCTAACAGTGAATATTATTATGTTGTAACCGACAATTTCCCTTCTTCTCCAATTTATTTTCGTGGCACCCCTGATGCATCCTTCAAGCATGGCGGACCATAGCGCAAACACATACCGCCTGTTTTGTACCTTTGCGCTATAATAAAGCGATATGATTCTATCCATGACAGGCTACGGTAAGGCGGAGTTTAATGCACAAGGCAGAAAATTGCGCATTGAAATTAAGTCACTTAATAGCAAGTCATTTGATCTTAATTTCCGTAATACTGTACGATATAGAGGCCTTGATCTAACTGCTCGCAAGCAACTAACAACGCTGTTGCACCGTGGCAAATGTGAGGTTAATGTATTTGAAGAGTGCGTTGCTGGTCAAGATATAGCATCAATAAACAAAGCAGTTGTTGCACACTATATACAAGAATTAAAAGCCATTAAACCTTTAGCAGACGAGGTACTTCTGCCGACGGTTATGCGTATGCCTAATGTATTCTCATATGAGGAAGACTGCATTTCTGAGGAGGAACAGGAGATTTTTTTAATTACTCTTAAAAAAGCAGCGGAAGCATTAGTTACTTACCGAAAGCAAGAAGGCATTTCTTTAGAGCAAGACCTCATAAATCAATTGGAGCAAATCAAAGCACAACTCAAAACCATAGCTTCACACGCTGACACACGCATTGCGACACGGAGGCAAAAATTACACGAGCAATTGCATAAGTTAACCTTAGAGTATGACCAAGAACGCTTGGAGCAAGAGCTAATTTATTATCTTGAAAAATGGGACATCAATGAAGAGTTGGTGCGGTTGCAACACCACCTTGATTATTTCCAAACCAACCTCGAGGAAAATACCCCAACTAAAGGCAAAAAACTAGGATTTATTGCCCAAGAAATGGGACGTGAAATCAACACAATAGGATCTAAAGCCAACGATGCAGACTTACAAAAATCTGTCGTAAGTATGAAAGATGCCTTGGAGCGCATCAAAGAACAAGTACTCAACGCCTTGTAATGAAGACTGGAAAATGCATTGTTTTATCGGCCCCCTCGGGTAGTGGCAAAACAACCATTACCAAACACTTACTTGTGCAGGAAAACTTCAACTTAGCATTCTCCGTTTCTGCTACTTCAAGACCCCCCAGGGTACAAGAGGTTGACGGCAAAGACTACTATTTCCTTTCGGAAGAAGCCTTCAAAGCAAAAATCTCTGCAGGAGATTTTATAGAATACGAAGAGGTATATCCTGGCATGTTTTATGGCACATTGAAATCTGAGCTAGATCGCATTTGGGCATTGGGCAAAAATGTAGTGTTTGACATAGACGTGGTAGGCGGACTTAATATCAAAAAGCAATTTCCTAACAATACCCTTTCCATATTCATTAAACCACCTAGTACGGCAGCCTTGGCGGAACGCTTGCGTCTTCGGGGAACTGATAGTTTAGATAAAATTACTACACGATTAGAAAAAGTTAATACTGAAATGACACGCGCCAAAGAATTCGACGCTGTGGTGGTAAACGACAATTTGGAAACTGCCAAAAGTGAAACGGAAGAACACATCACCAATTTCTTGGAATGATGAACCGGATTGCGCTATTTTTTGGAAGCTTTAATCCTATTCACAAAGGACATATTGGCATTGGTCAAGCGGTCCTAGACCAACAAAAGGCAGATGAGATACACTACGTACTTTCCCCCCAGAACCCACATAAAAACAGGGCTGTGCTTTTACCAGAAGAACAGCGTTGGAATATGTTGTCAAAGGCCTTAGAGCCTTATAATGGTTTGGTAGCCAGCGACACTGAGTTGCACATGCCAAAGCCGAGTTATACGGCCCAGACCCTTAAAAAACTAACGGCTGACCATCCTGAAAACAACTATATCATACTTATGGGTGCCGACAGCGCAATAGGACTGAAAGCATGGCAAAATGCTGATTATATTAAGCAATTCCCGTTGTTAATTTATCCCAGAAATGATATTTCTCTAGACTCATTTCCAGCACATCAACGCCTTCAAGCCCCCTTGTTGGATGTTTCTGCCACAAGTATTCGCAAAACAAGGGATGTGCAACAGTTAAAAGAATGGTTGCCTGAAGGGGTTGTGGGGTACCTGCAAGCGAATCAACATCTTAATGATATTTAATCTTACGAAGTATCCGCTGGGTATCTTTTAGGCTTTGATAGGCTTGTTTGCCATGTCGCTTGATTGCGGCAGTGAGTTCGTTTAATTTATTTAGTGCCTCTTCAAAACCGTTAAGGTAACACAGCATATAAGTAGGCCCCAAGTTACCCACATCTTCTTTGTCGTTTTTGTTCAGGCTTAGGTTTTTTAGCAGTTTTTTACCCAATGCGTTGTTGGCATTGTAAATATGATGTAGCAGCTTCTTTTCATATTTAGGCGGGGTAAACAAAAACTCAGAGTCAATTTGGTAGGAGCCTTTGTTGTCAAATAAAAAAGACACTCGCTCAAGGGGGTAGTATTTGAATGCATTGTTAAACCCCAAACGTACATACTCAATAAGACTAAAAGAATGGGCATCCATTTCAATTTCCACCTCATCATGTGCTGAGTAGAATAATTTTACATGCTCATTGATAAGCTCAATATCCACTCTTGAATAATAAGACATTCCTTTTACCTTTTTTTCCAAACCTGCCCAACAAAGCACAAACGACTCCTTAAAAACCTTATAACCGGGCTTTAATACCGCATCGTGGCGGTTCATAAAATCAACAACACCGTCGAGTGTGAGCTCTATGTTGTTTTGGGCGTGCTTTTCAATTTCTGCTACTACTTTGACATTGGTATCTTGTAGCTCAATGTCAAAACCTTTGGATACTGAGATACTCCCATCTCTGTAAAACACAGCACCTCCATAATATTTCCAAATATTTTTTCGTAATGCCGTTATTTTATTAGTGGGTCTAATGGTCACCAAGCCTACAACCTTACCTTCAGCCAAATGTGGAAAGTGGATGTTTTCATACAGCACTAAAGGAGGGTTTTCTAGAAAGGCATTGATGAGGTTTTGCAGCTTGGCATCATCAAAAAAGTCTACTCCACGGATGCTATTGTCACTGTCATCTACTCCCACAACAATGTATGAGTTGTTTTTTGGGTTTGAATTAGACAGGGCACAAATGTGTTTTAGGAATTTAGCCTTGCCTTCGCGCTGGCGCAAATTCAACTGTCTTTTTTTGTCATAAAAACTGTTTTCATCATTGTGCGCAAGCAAACTTTTGATGAGCAACCTTTTATTAATCATCACAAATATTTATAACAAAGTTAGTGAGCTGTTTCAATACTTTTTGTAATACTTTTGAGAAGCTTTATTTTTAACCAAATATTAACAGGCGTACAGCACATTTTTGTACATTTTGCAACGCTAATTAAAAAAACAAAGAACATGAGCGATAACGCTGTAGATATTAAAGCACTTAACGATCACATAGAAAAAGAAAGCGCTTTCACAGACATCCTAACGCTTGAAATGAACAAGGTTATTGTAGGACAACAGCAAATGGTAGAGCGTTTGCTTATCGGATTGCTAGGACAAGGGCATATACTTTTAGAAGGTGTCCCAGGTTTGGCCAAGACCCTTGCCATCAACACATTGAGCAAGGCAGTAAAGGGAAGTTTCAGCCGGATTCAATTTACGCCCGATTTGCTTCCTGCTGACGTAATTGGAACCATGATTTATAACGCTAAGGAGAATGATTTTAGCATTAAAAAAGGTCCGGTATTTGCTAATTTTGTGCTGGCAGACGAGATAAACAGAGCTCCTGCAAAAGTTCAATCTGCCCTGTTGGAAGCCATGCAAGAAAAGCAAGTAACCATTGGTGACGAAACTTTTAAGCTCAAACCGCCATTTTTGGTGATGGCGACCCAAAACCCAGTGGAGCAAGAAGGTACGTATCCGCTTCCAGAGGCACAAGTAGATCGTTTTATGCTGAAGGTAATCATTGATTATCCCAAGCTATCAGATGAGCAAGAAATTGTTCGCGCAAACCTCAATGATTCCTTTGGCATGGTAAAACCTGTTATCAGTACAGCCCAAATTTCTAAGGCACAAAAGGCTGTTCGCGAAGTTTATATGGATGAAAAAATTGAGAAGTACATTTTAGACTTGGTTTTTGCCACAAGATATCCTGAAAAATATAAATTACAATCTTTAAAACCATTTATTAGTTTTGGCGCCTCACCTAGAGGAAGTATTAATTTAGCAACTGCATCCAAATGCTATGCTTTTATCAAGCGCCGTGGCTATGTGATTCCAGAAGACGTCCGCGCCGTTATTTATGATGTGTTGCGCCACCGTATTGGAATCACTTACGAAGCCGAAGCCGAGAATATTAGCTCGGAAGACATTATACAGCGTATTGTTAACGCCGTGGAGGTGCCCTAGTTTTTAAACAGTTTTTCGCTATGGATACAAAAGAGCTTTTAAAGAAAGTTCGGAAGATAGAGATTAAGACCCGCCGATTGAGTAATAATATCTTTGGGGGGGAATATCACAGTACCTTTAAGGGACGTGGCATGACCTTTAGCGAAGTGCGTCAATATCAATATGGTGATGATGTCCGTGCCATTGACTGGAACGTTACCGCACGTTATCAAGAGCCCTTTGTAAAAGTATTTGAGGAAGAGCGGGAGTTAACCCTTATGTTGGTGGTAGACATTAGTGGCTCTGCCGATTTTGGGTCATTAGAACAACGTAAGCGCGACACCCTTACTGAGATAGCGGCCACACTTGCCTTTTCTGCATTACAGAACAATGACAAAGTAGGCCTGCTTATGTTCTCAGATGATGTAGAATTGTTTATTACGCCCAAAAAGGGAAAATCACACGTGTTACGCATCATTAGAGAATTGTTGGAACACCAACCTAAAAGCAGCAAGACAGACATTGCAGGCGCATTAGAGTTTATGAGCCGCATTCTAAAAAAACGTGCCATTGTGTTTATACTATCCGATTTTTTAGATAATGATTATTCCAAATCCGTACAGTTGGCCGCAAAAAAGCATGACCTAACAGGCGTTCGACTATACGACCCCATAGAAGCCAAACTTCCAAAAGCAGGATTATTGCTTGTTCGTGATGCTGAAACGGCTGCACATAAATGGGTTAACAGCTCGTCAAAATCAGTACGCATGTCCTATGCGCTTGCACACTTAAAAACTGCTGATTATTTCAGCACTCAATTCACAAGATATGGCGCAGGAGCACTTTCATGTGCTACCAATGAGAGCTACGTCAAAAAACTATTAACCTACTTCAAAGGCCGTGGATAAAGGGATTCGTTTTTTGCTTTTGTTTGTCTCTTGTTGGAGTATGGCCCAAACACAAGTAAGCCTCACGGCTGATACCCTTGAGGTGCGCTTGGCAGAGCAAATAAACCTCAACTTGGCTGTGTCTACGGACAAACAAGCAAGTATAGAGTTTCCTCCCCTCAAGGCATTTGCCCCTTTTGAAGTAATTGATACTACAGATGTTGACACCACAGTTTCAGCAAATAAATTTGTTTACTCAAAGACATATGCGGTTATTCAGTTTGATTCGGGGCAGTTTACATTGCCACAACAAATTGTAGTTGTTGAAGGAGCGGTATTTTCAACAGACTCTCTTTTGGTAAGTGTTAAAGATGTGGCCGTAGACACATTGGAGCAACCTCTCTTTCCCATAAAGACTATTTTACCTATGGCAAAAAATACCACTGGTTGGTGGAAACCCTACAGCTATGGTTTTTTGATTTTAATGGCAGCCGTTTTGCTCTACGTGTTTGTTGTAAGAACCCAGAAACGCATCCGTGCAAAGCGAGAAAAAATGCCTCCCTTTGAGCGCGCCCTTCAAGCCCTTCAAGCCCTTGAATCCAAACAGCTGGACAAACAAGAGGCTTACAAAGATTATTATTCTGAAATGACCGATATTGTCAGAAACTACTTGGAGGATGAGACCAATATTGATGCCTTGGAAAGCACTTCAGATGAACTTTTGACAAAGTTAGAGCTTCTAAGAGACTCTGGTAACCTTGAATTGACAAACGCAACAATCGATCAACTCAAGCAGGTGTTGTCAACGGCCGACTTGGTTAAATTTGCACGTGCCCTTCCAGAAGAATATTTGGCACGTTTGGATAGAGAAAAAATTGAATTGGTTGTTATAGACACTAAAGCAGCACTTCCTGAGCCAACGGAAGAGGAACGTTTACAAAATGAGGCCTACGCCAGAATTCGTCGTAAGCAACAACAACTTAAGCAGATTAAAATAGCAGGATTTTCCTTTTTGGGAGCATTAGCCATTACTGCCACAGTTATGATTTATAACTACGGCGCTATGCAAGCCAAAGACCGTTTGTTTGGTCATCCAACGCTAAAATGGTTGCAACAAGAATGGGTATCAAGCACCTATGGTATTTCTGCTATGTCACTAAAATCCCCCGATGCTTTTAGTAGAAAAACTACCCAAAACCGACTCAATCAGCAGTTTGTATTAGGCTCTTTGGAAGAAGCATTTATGATTGTTCTACACATGGAGCATTCCACAGCAAAAGAAGAACAAACCATTGACTTACAACAAAAAGTAGATAAGGTGATTCGCACATTTGATAGTATGGGTGCAACCAATATTTTTCAAAAACAAAACGATTACAAAACGACTTCAGGAATTGAGGGAATTGTTGCTTCAGGCTCTTTTGATTGGACTAAAAACAATAAAGATACCCAGCGTAAAACCTATGAGGTTTATCACTTTACTGAAAACAAAGGTTTTCAACAGCTTCAGTTAGTTTATGATCGAAATGACCGCTATGCCAAAGAACTTATCACCCGAATGCTGAACAGCATTGAATTTATAAAGGAAAAATCATAATGGATTACACTTTTGCACATCCTGATTTTTTCTTGGGTCTATTGCTGATACCCTTACTATTGGCATGGCATATTATATCACGAAAAAGACAACAGGCACATTTACTCACTTCCAGCATCAATGCCTTTCCCAGGTCAGGGAGCTTATCTAAACTGCGACCCATATTATTAATGTTGCGTCTGCTGGCCATTGCCCTAATTGTTACTGCTTTGGCGCGTCCACAAACACAAGATGTTAGTACCCAAACCAAAACAAATAAAGGTATTGACATTGTTATTGCTATCGATGTTTCGTCTAGTATGTTGGCCCGTGACTTAAAGCCTAACAGATTAGCCGCACTTAAAAATGTGGCATCAGATTTTATTTCTAAAAGGAAAACAGACCGCATAGGTTTGGTGGTATATGCAGGTGAAAGCTACACCAAAACACCTATAACTTCAGATAAGGCCTTGGTAATTGACGTACTCAATAAGGTCAACTATGACGGCGTGATTAACGATGGAACCGCCATTGGAATGGGATTGGCAACTGCCGTAAACCGATTGCGTGACAGTAAAACCAAGAGCAAGGTAATTATCTTACTTACAGACGGCGTTAACAACACGGGTTTTGTTGACCCCAAGACAGCAGCGGGCCTTGCAAGCACCTATGGTATCAAAACCTATACCATAGGATTAGGGAGTAACGGAAGCGCGCCTGCCCCGGTAGCTCTACGTCAAGACGGATCTTTTGTATATAAATTGCGAAAAGTTGAAATTGATGAAGAACTACTTAAGTCTATCGCTGAGGAGACTGGCGGCAGTTATTATCGTGCAACAGACAATAAAAAGTTAGCAGCCATTTATAAAGAGATAGACAAATTAGAACGTACAGATGTAGAAGAAATACGATATACTAAATACCACGAAAAGTTTAGGTGGTTTGTTCTTGTGGCAATGGGCGCATTGTTTTTGGAATGGCTTTTGCGGCTTACACTTTTTAAATCAGCGCTAGCATGATACAATACGAACATACACTGTATTTTTATTTACTATTGCTTATTCCGCTAATGGTATTGGGTTATGTACTTTTTACCCTTTGGAAAAAGCGGGTATTAAAATCATTGGCATCTGTAAAAATGATAGATCACATAGCTCCAGAACGATCTTCGTTTAAAGGCTGGTTTAAACAAATCTTGTTTTGGTTGGGTTGGGCCTTTATATGTTTGGGATTGGTTAATCCGCAGATTGGCACAGAGCTTGAGACTGTTAAAAGAGAAGGTGTAGACTTGGTATTTGCTATTGATGTATCCAAGAGTATGCTTGCAGAAGACATTGCACCTAACAGGTTGGAAAAGGCAAAGCGACTCACAAGCGAACTTATTAATCAATTGGTTAGCGACCGCGTAGGTATTATTGCCTATGCCTCATCGGCCATACCGCATTTGCCCATTACAACAGACTATACCGCAGCTCGATTATTTTTGTCCTCATTGGACACCAATATGATTTCATCTCAAGGCACGGCTATTTCTGCAGCTGTGCGATTGGCGGAAACTTTTTTTGACGATGAAAACCAAACCAACCGTGTGGTGTGTATTATCTCTGACGGAGAAGACCATGGCGATGATGCGATGGCAGCGGCATCACGAGCTGCCCAACTGGGGATTACATTTTTTGCTGTGGCCGTTGGTACTGAAAAAGGCTCGGTAATTCCCATAACAACAGGGAATTCTACATCTTACAAAAAAGACGAAAAGGGAGAGGTGGTTATCACAAAAAGCGATTTTAATCAAATGCAGTCCATAGCAAAAGCAACTAATGGTTTGTTTTTGGAAGGCACTAATACCGAGGATGTGGTCACAGCCATTATAGACCGGCTAAAGGACATGGATAAGCAAGAGTTTGAAGCCAAACAATTTGCCAAATTTAAAGATCAGTTTCAATGGTTTTTAGGCATTGGTTTGTTTTTGATTGTACTTGACTTATTTTTATTCTATCGTAAAACACAGTGGGTTAAAAAACTAAATTTGTTCCAAGATGTCTAGGTTATTGCTTACCATAATGCTGTTCCCATTAGTTGTTTTAGGACAAGAGTCTCTCCTTACTCAAAAAGCAGATAATTATATTTTCGATGGCAACCAAGCTTTTGATATTTCGAATAATGTTGAGGCCGAAAAGAATTATCGCAGGGCTACTGCCACAGGCCAAAAAAAAGATATTGCGCAGTACAATATGGGCACCACTTTACAACAAGATAATTATATTGAGGAGGCCCTATTAGTCTATGCCGATGCTATTGAAATCACCAAAGGACGCCCAAACACACACCGAAACTTTCACAACATTGGCAATGCGCTGATGCAACTCAAAGATTACAAAAGAGCTGTTGAGGCCTATAAAAATGCTCTTCGTAACAACCCCAACGACGATGAAACACGTTACAATTATGCTTTAGCTAAAAAAATGTTGGAAGACGAGAAAAATAAAGACGAGGAAAACAAAGACGACAAGGACAATAAGGATAACAAAGACCAACAAAACGATAAAGATAAAAAGGGAGATAAAGACAAAGATCAAAAAGGCGATAATCAAGAAGACCCAAAAGATCAGCTTGGTGACAAAGAAGAAGATGAAAAGAACAAAAAAGAAAATGACCCAAAAGATCAAGATGGCGACAAGGAAAAAGAGCAACCCCAACCCCAAGGCAACCCTACTCAATTATCACCTCAACAGGTGAAGAATCTTCTCGAGGCAATGAGTAATGAAGAGAAAAAAGTGCAAGATAAAGTCAATGCCCAAAAGGCAAAGCCCGCTGGTGTAAAAAGTAAAAAGGATTGGTAATGAGGCAGTTGCTTATATATTGTTTTGTAACTATGCTACTTTCGCCTTTTGCTTTCGCGCAGGTGGATTTTAAGGCGCAAATAAGTAAGAGTGAGCTTGGCATTAATGAGCGGCTACGTATAGAGTTTACCATGAACAAGGAGGGAGATAATTTTAAACCTCCATCTTTTAATGGATTTCGGATTGTGGCAGGACCCAGTCAGTCGGTGAGTAATATTTATGTCAACGGCAAGAGCTCCTTTTCAAAAACCTATACTTATTCGTTAGTCCCTCTTAAAAAAGGAAAAATTAACATTGGACAGGCTACAATCGAAATAGACGGTAACATTTATAAAACGATACCTGTTGACATAAAGGTTAAAGATGCTGTTGAGCTGCCCAAAAATCCAAATGATCCAAATTATATTGCATCTGAAAGCCTTCATTTGGTTGCTGCATTATCCAAAAGCACGGTCTATATTAATGAACCCATAACAGTGGTGTATAAACTTTATTTTGACAGTAAATTGAGGCCATCCGACGTCAGTCCGATTGACATGCCTGAATATAAAGATTTTTGGTCGCAAGATATACCTTCAAGACGTACGATTGAAAGAGAAATGTTCAAGGGGAAGTTGTACAATTATGTAGCATGGCAACAAACGGTTCTCTACCCCCAACGCGCAGGGAAACTACTTATAGCACCACTTTCATTAGATGTGCAATTAGATGTCCCTACCAATCGCAGAGACTTTTTTGGAAATCAGGTATATACACAAGTTTCTCGTTCCATGACCGCAGGGAAGCGCACCCTAACGGTACTACCGTTTCCTGACGAGGGTAAGCCACCTAACTTTAATGGTGCCGTTGGTGACTTTAGCTTTGAAGTAAAAACGTCCAAAAATGCACTTAACGCCTCTGAATCACTACAAGCAACGGTAGAGGTAAAAGGAAAAGGAAATTTAAAGTTGTTCTCATTGCCAGAGATGGCAACACCAAGTTCACTCGAACGTTATGATCCTGAATACAGTGAACAAGTGAATACAACACTTTCGGGCATGCGAGGTTCAATTAAGAATACGTACACATTGGTTCCACAATTTCAAGGAAAATATCCCATCCCCTCCATTGTGTTTAGTTACTTTGACCCTAAGTCAAAAAAATACAAAATACTTGAGTCAACAGACTTGATTGTAGATGTCGTTGAAGGCCCAAAGTCAGCATTCGCCACAACCAATTCGCCAAGCCAAGCTACAATAGCAGTTCCAAATGTATCGAGCTCTTTCCAGTTTATAGCACAGCAAACTTCTTTTAAACCAATAAAGCAACTGCCTTTCTTTGGAAGCATATTGTTTTTTGCTCTGTTGGCTTTTCCAGTCATTATCATAATGATGTATTTTTTTATACGCAGCCAAACTCCCGATGCAGCTGCAATCGCAAGAAGGCATAAGGCAAGGTTGGTTAAAAAGTTTTTGGGCAAGGCCAAGAAAAACATGTCTGAAGCCCCTGCTTTTTATGTTTCACTTGAAGCCGCATTACACAACTATTTGAAGGCTAGGTTACAAATACAAACTGCTGATTTTAGCAAAGAAAAAATGCAAAAGCTCCTTTCCGAAAAGGGAGTTGAAGAAGACACATTAGTCTTGTTTATTCAAGTTTTGACTAATTGTGAGCTTGTCCGATATGCACCCAGCTCTCGCAGTAGCATGGAGCAAGACTATGAAACAGCAGTAAATGCCATAACCCAAATGGACAAACAATTTAAGTCATGAAAAAAATCTTATTTATTATGCTTTTTACATCCTTAATTTGTTTGGGGCAAGATCCAGAAGATCTTTTCAGAGAAGGGAATATTGCCTACAATAAAGGGGATTATGATCGCGCCATTGTCTATTACGACTCCATTAGTTCTTTCGGAGTTCATTCGCCTGAACTGTATTTTAACCTTGGTAATGCCTACTACAAAAAGAACGCAATAGCTTCTAGCATATTGAACTACGAAAAAGCCCTATTACTGGATGCAGACAACGATCAATTGATTAACAACCTGACCTATGCACAAAACATGACCTTAGACAGGTTTACTTCTCTTCCTGAAAGTGAGTTGAAAAAGGCAACCACCGATTTGTTGTTTCTAACCTCTGTACGTGGTTGGACTATCGTACTTGTTGCTGTTTTTTGGTTGGCAGCACTTTTATTCTTTTTGTTTGTCAGTTCCAATGGCAGCATCCGTAAAAGGTTGTTCTTCTCGGGATTTGTAGTTTCACTACTACTAACCGTTTTAGCACTGGTCGTTATATTACAGCAAAAAAAGTCCCTGCGAAACACCAATCCCGCTATTGTTTTTGCACAATCAGAATCCTTTCGATCTGAACCAAACCTCCGATCAGAAGTATTGCTTACTATTCACGAGGGGGCTAAGGTTTTTGTTGTGGAAAGGGTAGAGGACTGGATTAAAATTAGACTTCAAAATGGTTCAATAGGTTGGATTCCGTCAACTAGTGTTCAGTCCATTAGCTTTTCTGAAGAATAGGAGCTAAATCATCTATGGGGTTTTGCTTAGTATTGATTTTTTCAAATAAATATGCACCTAATTCTTCTAATGGTTGGAAGACCAAAGAACTTTCTTTTAGCGTTTCTGGTAAAAAGGTAAAAAAGATATTTATCTGCCCTAAAATCCAAACCAAAACACCACAAATTATCAACCATTTGCAAGCACCAAAAACCGCTCCAAGCAATCGGTTTAAAAAACCCAGTAACACCACTTTTGCTAACTTCGTGAGCAGCTTTCCTACCCAAGCCACACCAATCATGATACCAACAAATGTTAGGGCAAATGCCAATAGCGGGAGGTAATCCCACTGAATATAGTTGGATAATAAAGATGCAGTAAAACTAGAAAAGTGCAAGGCTCCAAATACGCCTAAGACAAGTGCTAAGAGAGACGCAACTTCCACAAAGAAGCCTCTAAAGGCACCTCGGGCAAGGCCGTATAATAGCAAACAAACAACAGCAAGGTCTATGTAGTTAAGCGGCATAGGACAAATGTACGTATAGATTTCTTCCATTTGGTGGTACTATGCGCTTAATGTGTATTTTTGTACACATGGTAGATAACATCAAGGCAAATTTAAAAGACGTCGCTGCTTTTTCAGCAAGTACGTTAGATGAAGTTGAACAATTCCGTATTGCTTATTTGGGAAAGAAAGGGCACATTACAAAATTGTTTGCGGATTTCCGAAATGTTCCAAACGAAGAAAAGAAGGAGTACGGGCAATTACTAAACCAGCTTAAAACAGCGGCACTTGCTAAAGTGAAGGCTTTACAAACTGAACTAGGTGGTATGCAATCGAGCAAAAATGCCATGGACGATATTAGCCGCCCTGGCCAACCGATTCCGCTTGGTGCACGCCACCCCATTAGCATCGTAAGAGATAATGTAATTGATGTTTTTAGTCGCATTGGATACGGTCTTTCTTCTGGGCCTGAAATAGAGGACGACTGGCATAACTTTACCGCACTAAACTTACCAGAGCACCATCCCGCCCGTGATATGCAAGACACCTTTTTTGTGCAAACAAACCCTGATGTCATGTTGAGAACACATACATCTTCTGTGCAAGTGCGACACATGGAGTCCAATCAACCGCCTATTCGTATATTATCTCCTGGGCGTGTGTTTAGAAATGAAGCTATTTCTGCACGATCACACTGTGTTTTTCATCAGATAGAAGGACTTTATATTGAAAAAGACGTTTCCTTTAGTGACCTCAAACAAACATTGATGTATTTCACCAAAGCCATTTTTGGAACAGCAGAAATACGATTGAGACCGTCCTATTTTCCCTTTACCGAACCCAGCGCAGAAGTTGATATTTATTGGGGTTTAAAAACAGAAGCCGATTATCGTATTACCAAAGGTACAGGATGGCTTGAAATTATGGGTTGTGGTATGGTAGACCCTAACGTTTTGACCAATTGCGGCATTGACGCGGAGGAATATTCTGGCTTTGCTTTTGGCATGGGTTTGGAGCGTATGGCGATGCTTTTATATCAAATTGAAGACATTAGAATGTTCTATGAAAATGATGTGCGCTTCCTAAGGCAATTCACACCTTTAAGCTAGTCAAGTAACTTACTCAATACTTTCATTTTTTTCTTAGCACTTCCTTTTTCATAAAGGATTTTATAAACAAACTTTAATATTGGAAACTTTCCATTAAAAGAATCACACAGCTCATGGGTTGTTTTGGCGCCGTAATAGCCTTCTGCAATCATGGTCATTTCCATAAGTGCCGCCTTAACGGTATAGCCTTTGCCAATCATGTTTCCCAACATGCGGTTTCTACTAAAAACAGAATAAGCAGTGACGAGCAAATCTCCCAAGTAAGCAGACTTGTTGACGTTTCTTTTTTTCTTGTCAACCCGATTTAAAAAACGCTTCATTTCTCGCATAGAACTGCTAATGAGTACACTTATAAAATTGTCGCCATAACCTAATCCATGCGCAATGCCCACGGCAATTGCATAAACATTTTTTAGTGTTGCAGCATATTCCGCACCAATCACATCATCAGATAAAGAAACTTGAATATAGTCACACGCTAGTTTTTTTTTCATTTGCTCAACTAGGGTCATATTGCTACTTGCCACTGTCAGGTAGGACAGACGCTCTAAGGCAACTTCCTCAGCATGACAAGGCCCTGCTATAACACCAAAAAGAGGCTCGGCAACATTAAATTTTTCAGCCAAATATGCTCCAACCAACACTCTTTTTTCAGGCACAATTCCTTTAACTGCCGAAAAGATGACTTTGTTTTCAAGTGAAACGGACAGGGGTGCTAGCACGCTATCTAAATAAAAAGAAGGCATTGCAATTATTAGTACACTGTATTGCTCCGTGATTTTATTTATATCTGTATGTAAATCTAATTTTGATACATCAAACTCCACACCACTCAAATAATTTGGATTGTGTCCTTCTTGGAGTAAGTGCTCGTATATCACTTCATTTCTTATATACCAACCAACAGATGTATTGTTTTCAGATAGAATTTTGACAAGAGCAGTTGCCCAACTACCTCCTCCAATTACCGCAACTTTTGAAAAATCTGGCATTCATTAATCTTTTATGTTCATAAAAATACTTTAACAAATAATTCACAACTACGATGAATAACTTGATCTAACTTGCAAGTATAAAGCAAGAAAAAAATTGCTTATTAGTTTTTCATAGTTTAATATGGTTGGTTATTAGAAAGCATCTCTTCAGGGTGCTTTCTTTTTTTATGACCAGTTTTGCCAAGAAATTCTACTGAACAATAGTAGTAACCCAATAGCATAGAAAACGGTAATTCTAAAATATTTTTTTCTGTCTACATTTGCTTTTTTATGTAACGACCAGCCAATGGTTATCAATACAATGGCCAAAATGTTTGTTATAGGGCGCTGTATCAAATACATGCGTAAGTTGCTGTCTCTTATCACAGCACCCACGCCATTTTCCCAAGCCGAGAAATAATCAGATACAAAATAAGAAGTAAAACCCATTAACATTTGAATATAAGAAAAAATAAGTGTAAATAGAGAAAGGCGTAAGTCTTTGATTCCAAAACTGCCCTTACTAATCAAGCCCCAAAAAGCGTTTAAAGTAGCCACTACCAAGAATATCAAGGCTAAGTATTCAAGGTTAGTATTTAATGAAATAATGAGATTCATAAAAATTATTGCTGTAAAAATACTGAATTCAAAGCGGCTTACGTATTTAAGAAATAGAAACAATCTCGTTATTGCTTAGTGGCGGTTGCAATGTTAATTTTAGATATATTTGTGTAAGCGTAATTACGTCTTTTTCGCAATAACGAACAATACGCGACAAATCATTTTCTTCATAATATACACTTGCCATATCAGACCCATCCATATCATCTTTTGGGGATGGAATTTCAAAAAAATGTGCTAATAATTTTAATGAGGTATAATGCTTATAGTCGCCAAACTTCCACAATTCTAGGGTATCAATATGTGGCACTTCCCAAGGTTTTTTACCCATCAGTTGTAATAAAATCGGCAATTCCAATTTATGCTTTAGCATACGCCTGGCAATAAACGGAAAATCAAATTCTTTTCCGTTGTGCGCACAAAGCTTATGCTGGATAGATGAAAAATGTTTGTCAAGTAGGATTTTAAAATCAATTAGCAATTGTTTTTCGTCACCAAAAAAGCTACGCACTCTAAATTGGCGGCCGTTAGTAGTGGTGGTAACATATCCAACTGAAATACAAATAATTTTTCCAAACTCTGCCCAAATGCCCGCGTGACCGTAATAGTCTTCAGCACTTATGTCTGTGGCTTTTCGCTTGTATATGGTTTTAGCAGCAAATAAATCTTGTGCTTCCACATTGAGCTGGTCAAAGTTTTTTGCTTCAGGAACTGTTTCTATATCTAAAAACAGAATATTCTCAAGGGCTTGTGGTTGTTTCATTGTTTAACATTGTAAAGGCTTCTTCCATATAACTCAAATAATCAACCGAGTGCCTAACACCGGGTAAGTCGGGCAGTTGCGCACGACCCAAACGGACCACTATTACGTCTTCATCTGGGAAAACAATGGTATACTGACCATTGTGACCACGCATGCTATAATAAAGCTTTCCCATATGTGATCCCAACCACCAACCATAACCATAGTCTTGACCATTTTCAAACTGTGGGGTTATGGATTTTTGAACATACTCAGCACTTATTAGTTGATTGTTATTCCAGAGACCACCGTTTTTAAACAACGCTGCAAAACGCGCAAAGTCACGTGCATTGGAGTTAAAGCAACAGTATGATTTTTCAACCCCATTTTCGGCAGCGTCTAGCCGCCAGTTTGAATCAGCATGTGCACCAAGGGGATTCCAAAAATAGCGCCTTACCAAATCAGAAATTGTTTCTCCCGTAGCTGCTGTTAGTACCAATGACAGTAACTGTGTGCTTCCGCTTTGATATACAAACCTTTCACCAGGAACGGCTTCAATAGGAAGCGTTTTCATTATGCTAACTATGTCACGTGAAATATAGGTTCGTGGGGTAATGGTAAGCAGGTTTTCATAATCCTCTTTCCATTTTAGCCCAGATGACATGGTTGCTAAATTACCCACTGTTAATGCGTCAGCATAGGGTCCTTTTAACCATGGTATGAAGTCTTTTGCTTTTTGGTCAAAGCCTTCAATGTCTCCTTCCTCAATAGCTTTTGCTAGACATGCCGCCACAATTGTTTTCACCATAGAAAAAGAGTTGGTCTTGCTGTCTTTTTCGAAGCCTTCATAATATTGTTCATGCCAAATGGAGTCATTTTTGATGACTAAAAATGCAACTGTCTTGTAATCTTGATGGAGTTTTTGAAGTTTGGATGTAGCAGGAACAAGATTGTAATCAGCGTGTAATGCCCATTGCTGAGGGCTATCACTTTTTTGTATTTCACGCGAATCGAAGTAAATATAGTCTTCTAAGCCAGCAGTTGTTCTTCCAAGCTCAATTACTTTGGCACCGAGTTCAATTAGATATCCATATCCTAAAATATATAGACCTGCTAAAAAGATTGCCAAAATGACAAAAAGTTTTTTTAGAAGTGGGGCTATTTTTTTCATCTGTATTTTTTAGCAAAGTACAAAAAATGGCACTCTTGCTTTTACAACAGGGAAATAGCACGAGCTGCATGATAGGAAACAATGATAGAAGCTCCTGCACGCTTAAACGCTATAAGCTGCTCCATCATTACACTGTCATGGTCAATCCACCCCTTCTCCGCTGCTGCCTTTAGCATTGCGTATTCGCCACTGACTTGATAAACAGCAATTGGAATCTGTACTTCATTTGCTAAGTCACGTACAATGTCCAAATATGCCATCCCTGGCTTTACCATAACAATATCAGCACCTTCTTCAATATCACGGACTGTTTCAACAATGGCTTCTTTGCGATTTGCTACATCCATTTGATAGGTTTTTTTGTCGCCAAAACCAGGTGCTGAATCCAAAGCATCTCGGAAAGGACCATAAAAAGCAGATGCGTATTTAGCACTATAGCTCATAATTGCTGTGTTTACATAGCCCGCTTTTTCAAGCGTTTGACGAATGGTCAAAACGCGACCGTCCATCATATCGCTTGGCGCAATAATATCTGCCCCACATTCGGCATGGCTTAGTGCCATTTTTGCTAAGACCGCAACTGTTGCGTCATTCAGAACGTTTTCATTTTTAACAATGCCATCGTGTCCAAAACTTGAAAAAGGGTCGAGTGCAACATCTGATGCGACAACCAGTTCGGGGACAGCTTTTTTAATAGCGCGAATGCTGCGTTGCATCAAACCATCTGGGTTTGAAGCAGCAGCACCTGAGTTGTCTTTTTGGCTATCATCAATTTTAACAAAAATAAGTACACCTTTCACCCCCAAATCGTAAAGTCGTTTTGCCTCTACAGTTGCAAGGTCTAGACTGAACCTATAATAGTCAGGCATGGATGGAATTTCTGCTTTGGTTTTTGAACCTTCTACAATAAATAAGGGCACGATAAAATCATTTGCCGACAGACTTGTTTCACGAACCAAGTCACGCATGGCAGCGCTAGTTCGCAGTCGTCGATTTCTATAAAGCGGATACATCATGGATTATGCCCAGTCTATGGGCTTTTTTAGAACAGTTAATAATTTTGCTTCTTCTGAGTTTTTTTTTGGCTTGTGGTCATATGCCCACTGAACCGTTGGGGGCAAACTCATTAAGATGCTTTCAATGCGCCCTTTGGTTTTGAGCCCAAACAAAGTGCCTTTGTCGTGGACGAGATTAAATTCAACATATCGCCCACGTCTTAATTCTTGCCATTGGCGGTGTGTTTTAGAAAAGGATAGTGCTTTGCGTTTTTGAACAATTGGCAAATAAGTAAACAAAAAAGCATTGCCCATTTCGGTTACAAACGAATACCACTTTTCTAAGCTGTGTGTATTATTAGGACGACAGTAGTCAAAAAATAAACCGCCTATGCCCCTTGCTTCTTCACGGTGATGATTCCAAAAATAGGCATCACATTTTTCTTTATACGTCTTATAAAAATCCGCATCGTGTTTATCACATACCTTCTTACAAACTTTGTGAAAGTGCTTAGCATCTTCTTCAAATAGATAATAGGGGGTGAGATCTAATCCACCACCAAACCACTGATCAATAATATTTTTATGCTCATCATATAACTCAAAGTACCGGAAATTGGCATGTACAGTTGGCACCATGGGGTTTTTGGGATGTATGACCAGACTAATTCCACAGGCAAAGAAATCACTTTGCGAAACACCCAGTTGTTTTCGCATGGATTCGGGCAGTTTACCAAACACCTCAGAAGTGTTCACACCCCCTTTTTCAAAAACAGCACCATTTTCGATGACACATGTTCTTCCCCCGCCACCACCAGGGCGTTCCCAAGCATCTTCTTGAAAACATGCCATGCCGTCTTCATCTTGAATGGCATTGATAATTTCATTTTGAAGCCTTTTTATATAGGAAACGAATTGCGTTTTCATGTCAATACCCTAAGCTTGATAGTTTTTAATAGCGTTAACAAAAGCCTTTGCGTGGTCAACAGGTACGTTGGGTAGAATACCGTGACCCAGATTGGCAATGTATTTTTGTGTTCCAAATTCGCTTACCATTTTGTGCGCAAGCTTTTCAATTTCTGGAATGGGAGATAGTAATTTTGAAGGATCAAAATTTCCTTGAAGTGGAATTTGCCCCCCAGACAAATAACGCGCATTGCGCGCCGAACATGTCCAGTCAACACCAAGCGCATGTACACCAGAGCGCGCCATGGTTGGCAGAGCATACCAACAGCCCTTTGCAAAAGCTATGACCTTGGTTTCGTCTTTAAGCGCATCTATTATTTGTTGCATGTATTGCCATGAAAAGACCTGATAGTCTTCTTCACCTAGCATACCTCCCCATGAATCGAAAAGTTGCACAGCGTCTACACCTACGCGCACTTTTGCTTTTAGGTAAGCAATTGTTGTGGTGGTAATTTTTTGTAACAGTTCGTGCGCTAATGCAGGTTGCGAAAAGCAAAACCCCTTAGCTAAATCAAAGTTTTTAGAACCCTGCCCTTGAACCACATAACATAGAATAGTCCATGGTGATCCTGCAAAACCAATAAGTGGCACCCTATCATCCAATAACACTTTTGTTTGCTGAATGGCTTCCATTACATAATGTAATCGGTCTTCAACATCAGGCACTACTACTTTTGTTAAGTCTTCTGCCGTGCGTACTGGGTTTGGTAACCAAGGGCCAACACCGTCTTTCATTTCAACGGAGATATCCATCGCTTGGGGGATGACCAAAATATCAGAAAACAATATTGCTGCATCTGTACCAACTTGGTCAATCGGCATTACGGTAATTTCAGCCGCTAACTCTGGAGTTTGGCAGCGTGTAAAAAAATCATACTTAGCCTTTAGCTTCATAAAGGCGGGGAGATAACGCCCTGCTTGTCGCATCATCCAAACAGGAGGCCTGTCTAGCGCTTCGCCATCAAGTACTCTTAAAAAAATATCGTTTTTAAGCATGTTGGTGTTTTTTAAGGTATTGAATGGTCTTTGCTACCAGGGCTTTTATACTTGGATTTTCTAAAATAATCAATTCTTTTGGTTGTTCAGAGATTGCCTTAGCGGTGGTTTTGCCAATACAAAAACAATTACTGTTGGCAATCTTGTTCATACTTGTGTGGCTTTCCACACCACTCGGGCTATAAAAAAGTATGGCTTCTGGTGCAGCATTTATTCTTGTAAAATTAAGTCTGGTTTCATACACTACTATTTCTTTAAAATCTGCTTTTAATGCAACCATTTTTTTTGATAAAATGGGGAGTTTTCGATTTCCACAGAAATGTACAAAAGAAGTATTTACTGATATTTTTTTAATAAGAGCTACTAATTCTGCCATATTTTTGGCTACTCTTATCGCTTTTACACCATTTTTAAAAAGAAGCTGTTCTGACTGTTCTCCAATACAAAGCACTTGCGTTTTTGCCAATGCATATGTGCTTTTTAACACACTCTTTATTGCATTTTTACTACTAAAAATGACATAATCTGTAGTCGCAGGAACTTCAAAAGAAACAGGCTTAATATCAATAGCATCATATTCCATATATGCAAAACCATTTTGGACGATACGCTCACGTAAAGCTACATCTAATTTTTTGGTCGACAAGATCAAAGGTTTATCCATTTAGTAGCGTTTTTGCTCCACGCGACAATAGGTCTTTAGCAG
This sequence comes from uncultured Flavobacteriaceae bacterium, assembly GCA_964014735.1. Classification (GTDB taxonomy): domain Bacteria; phylum Bacteroidota; class Bacteroidia; order Flavobacteriales; family Flavobacteriaceae; genus UBA7446. The sequence continues at coordinate 22,009 of CAXHBH010000001.1, forward strand.
CTTTAGAGCCGATGTCATTAGCTTTAGCTGTCGGAACACACTGGTTAAAAGACAACTGTTGCTTTCCGTTGCTTTGTGTAATATTGCCGACGAAATGAATTTGATTACCTTCAATTTTAGCAACTGCTCCAATGGGTGCTGTACAACCACCCTCAAGTTCGCGCAAGAAAATTCTTTCTTGTGTCACACAAATAGCTGTTTCATTGTGATTTAATGGCAACAAATTATTTGTTAACTCTTTATTTGATTCTAATGTGGTAACCAATAATGCACCTTGTGCAGGCGCCGGAACCATCCAGTCCAAAATAGTATGTTGTTTAGGTAAGATTTCGAGACGTAATAGCCCAGCGATGGCCATAATGGAACCTTGGCAGCCCAGTGTTTTTAATTTTTTTAGCCGTGTGGGTACATTCCCTCTAATGTCAATAATACTGTGATGAGGATATTTATGTAGCCACTGTGCAGCACGCCGAGGACTACTTGTCGCAACAATACTTTTGTCGTCTTGCCAAGTATCGTCTGTGGAAATAAAAACATCAGCTGTAGGACCTCTTTTTGGGATAAAGGCAATTTTAATACCTTTTGGCAGTTGCGTTGGCACATCTTTCATACTGTGAACAGCAATATCAATTTGGCCTGATAATAATGCAACATCTAGTTCTTTTGTAAAAATGCCCTGAACCCCCATTTCATAAAGAGGCTTTTGTAGCTCTTTATCTCCCCCCGAAGAGATGGGCACAAGCTCGCTCTTAAGACCAATAGTCCCGAGCATGTTTTGTACTTGTCGGGCTTGCCAGAGCGCAAGTGCACTGCCACGCGTTCCTATCCTGACAAGTTTATTCATCAGCAGTTACGTTGAATAGCGTTTTTAATGCCTTGACACTTTCACCAGCATTTTCGCTTGTGCGTAAATGTGTTGCCATTCGGTTGGTTAATTTTTGAATAAGGCGATCTGAAACAGCCAATGCAATGTCAGCATCAAGTGACGGATTCTTTTTACGATGCGCTTCCAACTCTTGAAGTTGAATATCCTCCATCAGTTTTTTTACAGCAACCAATGCAGGTGTAAACTTGCGTGTTTCAATCCACTGATTAAATTCTTCCAATGATTGCGCTATGATTTTTTCAGCCTGTGGCACGTGTTTTTTTCGTGCCAACAACGTTTTGTCTGACATTTTGGATAGCTCATCTAAGTGAAGCAGTGATACGTTTTTAAGCTCAAGCACATTGGGATTGACATTTTTGGGCATGGACAAATCTAGAATTACCAGCGGCTTGTCGGAGTGTATTAACGACTTGGCAATTGTCGGCTTTTCGGCACCTGTTGCTACAATAAGCACATCGGCTTTACGGATTTCAACAGGTAGTTCGGCATAGTCTTTTACTTCTACATCAAATTTTCCAGCCAATTGCTCTGCCCGCTCCCGTGTTCGGTTTATGAGCGTGATGCTTGTATTTTTGGTATGCTTTACAAGATTTTCACAGGAGTTACGACCAATTTTACCCAAACCAAATAATATAATTTTTTTATTATCTAAATCAGTAATATTATCTAGTATATATCGTACAGAAACGTACGAGACAGAAGTTGCTCCAGATGATAATCCTGTTTCTGTTTTAATGCGTTTACTTGCTTTAAGGACAGCGTTAAACATTCGCTCCATAAATGGACTGAGCATTTTGGTTTTCTTAGAAACTTTAAAGCTCTTTTTAAGTTGCGAAATTATTTCAAAGTCACCTAATATTTGACTTTCAAGGCCAGTTCCTACATTGAATAAATGCGAGATAGCTTCTGCTCCTTGAAAATTATTTCCAGCTTTTTCATAGTCCTCTTTTGTTCCTTTTGAATGTTCACAAAGTAATGAAATTAGCACCTCGTGACTAGAAGCCTGCGCATAGATTTCCGTTCTGTTACAGGTTGAATTTAAGACCAAAGAATTGATGCCATTCTTTTTGGCATCTTCCAATAAGAAGGGAATTGCTTTAGTGGTTATGCTAAAACGGCCTCGTAGGACCGCATCTGCTTTTTTATAACTAACACCAATACAATAAAAAGTATCTGTTCCCGGCATATTAGGTTTTTAGCTGCACAGCAAAAATAGCATACATGTAAGACAAAAAATACCGCTATAAGTACTTTTTCTAACGATATTAGGACTCAAGTATTAACGGTAATTGTGCTGTTTTTTCTTTGTATGTTTGTTACACGTAAGTAAAACAAAATAAAATTATGGCTTTTGAAAATACCGCTTTACGTCCTAAAATAGACCAAACCATTGAGCCAGGCTTTAACATACTGACTTATGAGAATGGAACAGAAAAAAAACAACAGGTATTACGTCATGTTGATGCTAGCCTAATTCAGTTTCATTTTTGTTTTCGAGGAAGCGCAACTTTTCATTTTAATCAACGCACATATAGCCTTCCTATTTTGGATGAACACGTCTTATTGCTATACAACCCCCAGCGCGACTTACCAATGGAGGTAGATGTTGCCACAAACACCCAGTTAGTTACTGTGCTTATTTCAATTAAAAAATTTCATAGTCTGTTTTCACAAGAAGCTGAGCAAATCAGTTTTCTTTCTGGTGAAAACGTCAACAAAAAGTATTATAAAGACCACAACTTTACCCCTTCAATGGCTATTGTTTTAAGTCAGATTTTACAACAACAGCCCAATGCATTGATGAGTAGGCTTTATCTAAAAGGGAAGGTTTATGAGCTGTTAAGCCTGTATTTTAACCCTTCTGAAGCCACCGACATCGCTGAATGTCCTTTTCTGGTTGATGAAGAAAATGTACGCAAAATTCGAAATGCTAAAAAAATCATGCTTGCCCGCATGGCAGCGCCACCGAGTTTAACTGATTTGGCCAACGAAATAGGTTTAAGCTTAAAGAAATTAAAAGAAGGATTTAAGCAACTTTATGGCAGTACAGTCTATCAGTTTGTACTGGAGCACAAAATGAATCACGCGCGCCAACTATTGGGCACAGGGTCTTATAATGTCAATGAGGTTGCCAGTCAACTTGGTTACAGCAATTCAAGCCATTTTATTGAAGCCTTTAAAAAGAAGTTTGGCACAACACCAAAAAAATACCTTTTGTCTGTATCTTAGTGACGAAAAACGAAGTTATGAAAGGAGTTCTGTTGGTGAATTTGGGTTCACCAAAAAGTCCCACCCCTGAAGATGTTAAGCCCTATTTAGGGGAGTTTTTAATGGATGAGCGCGTGATTGATGCTCCCAAGTGGCTGCGCTCACTTTTAGTCAAAGGTATTATACTAAGAACCCGACCCAAAAAGTCTGCAAAGGCTTATCAAAAAATCTGGTGGGATGAAGGGTCTCCACTAATTGTCTTGTCAGAACGCTTACATAAAAAGGTTGAAAAAAAAATCTCTGTGCCGATTTCACTTGCCATGCGATATGGTCAACCATCAATTGCTTCAGGTTTGGAAGAATTGCATCAGAAAGGGATAATTGAGGTATTGATTGTGCCACTATATCCGCAGCATGCCATGGCAACGACAGAAACCATTCTGGTTTTGGCAGAAGAAATTAGGGCTGCCCAATATCCCAAAATGTCTTTTACACATCTACCTGCATTTTATCATCATGCAGACTATATCCGAGTTTTGTCACACTCTATACAAGAATATCTCCAAGACAAGCCTTGGGAACACTTGTTGTTTTCTTATCATGGTGTCCCAGAACGACACATTCGCAAATCGGATATTACCAAATCTCATTGCAAGATTGATGGCCGTTGTTGTCAAACACCTTCTGATGCGCATGCTTATTGCTATCGTCACCAATGTTACGAAACCACTAAACAGGTTGCAGAGTATTTAGAGCTTCGACCTGGAAGCTTTTCAACTTCTTTCCAATCTCGTTTAGCGGGTGATAAGTGGTTGAGGCCTTATACCGATAAAACAGTTGAAGAATTTGCCAAAACAGGCACCAAGAAGTTGGCTGTTGTGACCCCCGCCTTTATTTCAGATTGTTTGGAAACACTCGAAGAGATTGGCATGGAAGCGAAAGAAGATTTTGAAGAAAAAGGTGGAGATGAAATGCATGTCGTCCCCTGTATCAACGATCGAGATGATTGGGTAAATGTACTCAGTCGTTGGATTGATGAATGGGCGACAGCTTCTTAGTTTTGAAAAAGATGTACCTTTAAAACAATACATGGGCGTGGATTATTATTTATACATAAAAGCACTTCATTTGATATTTGTGATCACTTATTTTGCTGGGTTGTTCTATATGCCAAGACTTATGGTTTATCTCGTTGAAGCCAACGAACGTCCACAACAAGAATCGGATATTATCATACCGCAGTTACAATTGATGATGCGCCGTTTATGGCAGATCATCACCCTTCCCTCTGCTTTTTTAGGCCTTATTTTTGGAATTTGGATGTTGTGGATTAACCCTTTTTTATTGGGCAAATCATGGATGTTAATTAAGTTGGCATTTGTTGGCTTATTGATTTTATATCATATAAAAACACATAGTTTTTACAGAGATTTTTTAAACGGGAATTGCCGTCGCAGCGCCAGTTTTTTACGTATTTGGAATGAAGGTGCAACCATCATTTTATTTGGAGTTGTGTTCTTGGCTATACTTAAAGACAGCATTCATTGGATTTTTGGTTTATCTAGTCTTCTCGCTTTGGCTTTTTTATTGATGCTCGGCATTCGGGTTTACAAACGTTATCGTAATAAAAAGCTGTAGTTTATGCGACTGCCATCTCTTCGCGCCCGGATTTTTATAGCTCTCTTTTCTCTAGTTTTAATGGCTTCGCTTTTAATCGCAGGTGTTACAATAGTGCAGTATAGCGAGCAGTCTAATACTTATCACGAACAGCGGTTGGAGCGTAAAGAAAATCAACTCAAAAAACGACTCAAGTATCTTTTGGAAAGCACATCATCAGATGTAGAAGAGGCAAATATTACTGCAGTTTTTCAACCGCATTTAAGCGAAATAGCGGATGTTTTGAATATTAACTTTAGACTTTACAGCCTGTCTGGCGACTTATTATGCTCCCCCACATCGATCGACGTTACATCCTCACATACACTATCTCCTTATATTTTAGAACGGCTACAACCCAATACGGGGGAAAGGCTTATTGATGTGAGTACTACTGATGATGGTGTTAGAACACGCTCTTCATTCTCCTATTTATATGACTTAAGCGCCCAGCCATTAGCCATTGTTAATGTGCCTTATTTGGACGATGATTCGCTCAGTTCAATGGAGCTCAAAGCCTTCTTAATTCGTTTGGTTCAAGTGTATGTGGTTATGTTGATTATTGCCATCATACTGGCTTTGTTTGTTTCTTCTTATATCACACGTTCTTTGGAAACTATCAGTATTAAACTCAATCAAACCAAACTTTCCAAAACGAATGCCAAAATAGAATTAACCAATCCCAGCCGTGAAATATCAGCCCTTGTATCTGCCTATAACCACATGGTGGATGAGCTTGAGGCCAGTGCTGTTAAGCTTGCAAAATCCCAAAGAGAAGTAGCTTGGCGCGAAATGGCCAAACAAGTAGCACATGAGATCAAAAACCCATTGACTCCCATGCGGCTAAGCATTCAGCATTTTGAGCAACAAGTAGCAAAAGGCGACGCCAAATGGAATGAAAAGGTTCACGAGTTTAGTCAATCACTTATTCAGCAAATTGATACCATGAGTGCCATTGCATCTACATTTTCACAGTTTGCTACAATGCCAACAGGCCAGTCAGAACGTATAAATGTAAAGGAGGTCGTGGGACGTGCTTTGGAGCTGTATGCAGACGCCCCAATTTCTTTTAAAGCAGCTGTTGATGCTTACGCCTATTTTGACGCTACCCAGTTGGTGCGTATCGTCAACAACTTAATAAACAACGCCATACAGGCATGTGAAGAAGTGGAGCAACCTCAGATTCGCGTTACTATTATAAAAGATAAAAAATCAATTTTATTGGCTGTTGTGGACAATGGAAAGGGAATCCCCAAAAACCTACAAGACCGTATTTTTGAACCAACCTTTACCACAAAAACAAGTGGTATGGGGTTGGGTTTGAGCATGGTAAAATCTATTGTTGAAACGTATGATGGTTCGGTAAATTTTGATTCTTCTGCTGTTGCATCAACGCGCTTTGAACTCCGTATTCCAAGTGTTGACTAGGAATTGATTTCGGCTGTAATGGTTTTTTCTAGCTGCTCTAGCGCTTCTGTTACGTTGTAGTTAGGACAATCTACGGGAGGATGTATTTTAAGTTTAATTTTTGCACCAATGCCCATGGGGAAATGTCCATAGCGTGAAAGCTTCCAGGAATTATTTATTGTAATACCTACCAACTTTGCGGAAGGTATGGCATCAATTAATTGATTCAATCCACCGAATTGAAAGGCTTTTGGTGTGAAGCTTTTACTTCGTGTTCCTTCCGGAAAAATCACAATACTGCCGTGGGATTCAGCCAGTTTCTTTCCGAATGCTTTGATGTCTCGAAGTGCTTCTTTGGGCTTTTTTCTATCGATGAGCACAGCGCTGCCATTTCTAAGATTAAATGATATGCTTGGAATACCTTTGCCCAACTCTTTTTTGCTTACAAACTTTGGATATGCCTTTCGTAAATACCAAATAAGAGGCGGGATGTCATAGGTACTTTGATGGTTAGCTACAAAAATATACGATTGGTTTTTTTCCAATGAAAAAGGGCAATCTACAATAAATCGCGTTCCTAAAATATTGAGACACCTTAACAACAAAAAGTTGAGTATAATGATACTGGCACGGTGAGCCTTTATACCAATTATAAAAAAACAAATGCGTTGAATAGCATCAAACAATATGAGGGTAAGTACGAAGAAAAGGTAATATATTACACTAAGCGGATAAGAAACTAGCTTAGCCATTACCTATTATTAGCAATGAGCGTTGTAAGCTTCTTTTAGATTTTCTGCTATTATATCTGCAGAACGCCCTTCAATGTGGTGCCTTTCGAGCATATGCACCAATTCTCCATCATTAAATAGTGCAATACATGGGGACGAAGGGGGAAAAGGAATCATCAGGCCTCTCGCTTCTGCAGTAGCCTCTTTATCTACACCGGCAAATACCGTAATAAGTTGTGTAGGTGTTTTGTCATTGGCTAATGACAAACGCACACCAGGACGGGCATTAGCTGCAGCACAACCACAAACAGAGTTTACTACCACAAGCGTAGTACCTTTTTGATTTATTGCCGAAGTAACACTTTCTGGAGTAGTACATTGGTTGAAACCTACAGCAGTAAGCTCTTCGCGCATGGGTTTAACAATTTCAGCAGGATACATTGCAAATCATTTAGATGACAAAGATAAGCAAGCTTTTGGACTTTTAAGCACGTTCGCAATATACCATATAGTAGCGGGGTGTAAAATATCGCAATAGTGGTCTGACTCCAATTTTTTTAGGGTCAGGTGAAGCCCAAACCAAACTATCTTTCACAACCCACCCACTTTTTTCTAACAAAAAATCAAATTGCTTTTGCTCAAATTCGTGGTAGTGCTTGTCCCAATCGTCATTAGAGTTCCAATAGGCGGAGGCAAACCATAACTTGAGTGGCACAGAGGCAATAAGCATGGGGGTTTTAAGCTTGCTAAGGATATTAAATGGCGCCAACATATGTTCAAATATTTCAAAGGCAGTAACACAATCCACACCAGTATCTAAATAAGCTTGAAAGTCTGTATCGAGATTCTCCCCTTTGGTATTTTGCACCAAATATCCTGCGGAGGCAATAAAATCAGACAAGTCATTTGGAGTGCCTAAGTCAAGAATGTTAGTACCGTGCTCTAAGTGCTTTTGCACAAAAGAGCGTGTTTTTTCAAAACGTTTGGCTTCTGGAAATCGCATGAGGTAAATGTAGCACAATATTAGACGACAAAAATAGGACATTCCTTATTTTCATTCGTATTTTTGCAGTGTGCGTTGGCTATTTGCATTTATTGGCTATATGATTTTTCGATTTCCAGGAGCCTTATTTGGCTTTTTTTTGGGAAGCCTTTTTGAAACGAGCAGTCGTACTAAGTTTGCCACTTCTTTCCAAACCAGTCGTGTTTCCCCACAAGACTTTGAGTTACGACTGCTGGCATTGGCAAGTATGGTTATTAGAGCTGATGGCAAAACAACCCAATCCGAACTGGATTATGTGCGGGCGCAATTTGTTCAGTTTTTTGGCAAGGAGCGTGCTAATCTAATTTTCCGCGTATATAACGCTGAGTTCAAGCAATCTGGAATTTCTGCCTTCGAAATTGGACAATTTCTTGTCTCTAGAACGCAATATGGTGCCCGTTTACAAATGCTTGATTTCTTATTTCGTATTGCCAAAGCTGACGGACGTGTTTCTTTACCAGAGCTAGAAAAACTATTTGAGATTGCTGGCTTTATGCGGATAAGCTCGCTAGACTTTAACAGCATCAAGGCCATGTTTGTTGTCCAAACAGATAGTGCCTATACCATTTTAGAAGTATCCAAATCGGCTACAGACAGCGAGATCAAAAAAGCATACAGGAATTTAGTTAAGAAGCACCATCCAGATAAAGTTCGTAACTTGGGTCAAGCAGCAGAGGAGGCTGCAAAAGAAAAATTTCAGCGTATTCAAAAAGCATATGAGGACATTAAAAGCGAACGTGGATTTTAGCATCTTATGAACGATTTTATATTTTATTTACGACTTGGATTTGAGCATATTTTAGATATTAATGGCTATGATCATTTGTTATTTTTAGTAGCAATGTCGCTTCCATTTGTTTTTAAGCAATCGCGGTTGTTGCTTTTACTTGTGACGGCTTTTACCATCGGACACACCCTATCCCTTTGGGCTGCTTCAGCTGGAATCATCCGCTTTTCTTCAAATTGGATAGAGTTTTTGATTCCCATGACCATATTACTAACTGCCCTTCACACATTGTATTGGAATAACAGTTTAGAACGAAAACCATCTTTGCCTTTTTTTGTTCTTGGTGGTTTTTTTGGCATCATTCACGGGCTTGGGTTTTCGGGATATTTTTCCATGGTTTTCCCACAAAAATCAATAGGCTTTCCATTGTTGTATTTTACACTTGGAATTGAGCTGGCGCAGCTCCTTGTTGTGGCTTTTGTTGTTGTGCTTGATAGCATTTTAAGCAATATATTTAGGGTATCAAAACGCGATCGCCTTTTGGTTGGGAGCAGTATAATTATCGGAATTTTAGTACCCATTTTAATCACCTCAACAAAAGCACTATGACTAAAGCTGAAAAAAAGCAATTGCGCTACGACACCGCTTATATGCGTATGGCAATGGAGTGGTCCAAGCTATCGCATTGTAAACGCAAGCAAGTAGGCTCGCTTATTGTGAAAGACCGTATGATTATATCTGATGGATATAATGGAACGCCTACAGGTTTTGAAAATGCTTGTGAAGATGAAGAACACTATACAAAATGGTATGTGTTACACGCCGAGGCAAATGCGATTATGAAAGTAGCTTCATCTACCCAATCTTGTGCTGGAGCTACCTTGTACATTACCTTGTCACCCTGTAAGGAATGCAGTAAGCTTATTCATCAAGCAGGTATAATAAGGGTAGTCTATGCAACGGCATATAAAGATAGTTCTGGAATTGAGTTTTTAAAGCGAGCTGGGGTGGAAGTTGTCGCCTTACCGCTAGACTAACCCTTCAATTTATCTTTAATCTTAAGGGCTATTTTTAGAATCGTAAGTAAGATAATGGCGCAAAGACTTGCACCAACACCAACCACAGCGGCAAAACTTTCACCATCTAAAGGCTCTTCAAAATCTATATGAAACAAATTAAAAATCAGCAAACCAACAGCCAGACCTAAGAATATATATATAAGTACTTTCATGTGTTTATAATCGTTGTTTTTCAATGGTCAAATGTAACCTCTAATGTTAAAAAATAATCATCCCTTTGTATGTAAATACTTATTTTTAAATGTCGGTTTCATTAGACAAATAATACCATAGTGCAAGTTGCAATCTCTTATAAGCTAAACATGGCCCAAATATACTTTTTTTATGTTTCAAAATTGTAGTTTAGCATCATGTTTCAATTAGGCAAAACTCTGGTTTCAGAAACACTTTTTGAGCAGGCATTTACATGCGACTTAACAGCATGTAAAGGGGCATGTTGTGTAGAAGGTGAGGCAGGTGCGCCACTTGAGCCGGAGGAAATAAACCAGCTTAAAAAGCATTGGACAACACTCAAGCCTTATCTTTCAAAAGAAGGTATAGCGGCCATTACGGCACAAGGTGTAGCCACTCAAAATGCATTTGATGATTGGGAGACCCCGTTAATTGATGGCAAGGCATGTGCATACATTGCTTATGATAGCAATGGTGTTGCACAATGTGGTATAGAGCAAGCCAACAAGCAAAAAGATACCACCCTCCAAAAACCCATATCTTGTCATTTATATCCTATCCGTGTAAAAAACTATAGCGCATTTGTAGCGGTTAATTACCACGAGTGGTCTATATGTGCGTCAGGCTGTGTGCTTGGAGATACACTAAAAAAACCGCTTTATCAGTTTGTACAAACGGCATTGGTACGAAAGTTTGGCCAAGCATGGTACGACGCCTTGCATGCGGCAGCGCTAGAATTTGATGCTAACAAAAATTGTTAGACAATGCTCTTACCATACAGCTTATCACAAATAACTGAAAATCAATGGTTTAAAAACCATTCATTTTCCGAGCTTTTGTAGGAAAACCCTTAGTTCTTGTTAAAAACTAAAAGGCATTGTGGAAAAGTATGGCTTTTATTTGGCCATTTTTTTTGGAATATTTGTAAGGAAATTATTCATCTCAAAAACCCTTTAATTAAAAAATTATGCCAAATGCTATAGAACCCATTTTGTCCGAAAACAAAAATCGCTTTGTAATTTTCCCAATTGAACACCATGATATTTGGGAATGGTATAAGAAGTCAGAAGCATGTTTTTGGACAGCTGAAGAGATTGATTTACATCAAGACTTGACAGACTGGTCTACTAAGTTGAATGATGATGAGCGTTATTTTATAAAACACATCTTGGCATTTTTTGCAGCATCGGATGGAATTGTTAATGAAAATTTGGCCGAAAACTTTGTAAACGAAGTGCAGTATAGCGAGGCAAAATTTTATTATGGGTTTCAAATCATGATGGAGAATATCCATTCGGAAACATATTCGCTTTTGATTGATACTTACGTTAAGGACGAAACGGAGAAGAATAATTTATTTCAAGCCATTGAAGTATTTCCGGCTATAAAGAAAAAAGCAGACTGGGCATTGCGTTGGATTGATTCAGATTCTTTTGCAGAACGTCTTATTGCTTTTGCAGCTGTAGAAGGAATCTTTTTCTCGGGTGCTTTCTGTTCCATTTTCTGGCTCAAAAAACGCGGCCTTATGCCAGGGCTAACATTTTCGAATGAATTAATTTCTCGTGACGAGGGGATGCACTGTGACTTTGCTGTTCATTTGCACAATAAACACTTGGTAAATAAAGTACCACCAGCACGTATTCGCGAAATTATTATCGATGCCTTAAATATTGAACGTGAGTTTATTACGGAATCACTACCGATTAGTCTAATCGGAATGAACTCCAAACTCATGACCCAGTACTTGGAATTTGTTACTGATCGCCTGCTTGTTGAACTTGGTTTAGAAAAAGAGTTCAATGTATCCAACCCATTTGATTTTATGGATATGATTTCGCTTCAAGGAAAAACAAATTTCTTTGAAAAGCGAGTTTCAGAATACCAAAAAGCAGGGGTGATGAACCAAGAAACAGAGGAAAAAGAGAAGTATTCTTTTGGCGACGACTTTTAGTCATCTAAAAAGTATACGTGCAGCATCAATATTCACCAATAGTATGGGTGTTGTTTAACCAGTAAAAACAAACGACATTATGTATGTAGTAAAAAGAGATGGGCGTAAAGAACCCATCATGTTTGACAAAATTACCGCCCGGGTTCGCAAACTGTGTTATGGATTCAACGAACTTGTTGACCCCGTTAAGGTGGCCATGAAAGTTATTGAAGGTCTTTATGATGGGGTTACCACTTCTGAACTCGATAGCTTGGCAGCTGAAACAGCTGCCTCCATGACAACTGTTCACCCTGACTACGCCCAATTGGCCGCTCGTATTTCTGTTTCTAACCTCCACAAGAATACGAAGAAATCTTTTTCCGAAACTATGGCAGACCTCTATGAGTATGTCAACCCACGTACAGAAAAAAAATCACCACTTCTTTCAGACGAAGTACACAAGGTGATTCAAGATAATGCCGAGTTACTTGACTCTACCATTATCTATAACCGTGATTTTGGTTATGATTACTTTGGTTTTAAAACCCTTGAGCGTTCATATTTGCTCAAAATTAATGGCAACATTGCCGAGCGACCTCAACACATGTTGATGCGTGTTTCTGTTGGAATTCACCCAACGGACTTGGACGCTGCGATAGAGACATATCACTTGATGTCTAAAAAGTATTTCACACACGCAACACCAACCTTATTTAACTCCGGTACACCAAAACCACAAATGTCCTCATGCTTTTTGCTATCCATGCGAGACGACAGCATTGATGGGATTTACGATACCCTCAAACAAACGGCTAAAATCTCACAATCTGCTGGGGGCATAGGTTTGTCTATTCACAACGTTCGTGCAACAGGATCTTATATTGCCGGCACCAATGGCACCTCAAACGGTATCGTACCCATGCTGCGTGTATACAATGATACAGCGCGCTATGTAGATCAAGGTGGAGGAAAGCGAAAAGGGTCTTTTGCCATTTATGTTGAGCCATGGCATGCCGATATTTTTGACTTCTTGGAGTTAAAGAAAAACCACGGTAAGGAAGAAATGCGCGCACGTGATTTGTTCTACGCCATGTGGATTCCTGATTTGTTTATGAAGCGTGTGGAAGAAAATACGGAATGGACACTGATGTGCCCGAACGAGTGTACGGGTCTTTACGATTGCCACAGTGAGGTATTTGAAGAGAAATACCTCAAATATGAAAAGGAAAACCGCGGCCGCAAGACCATCAAAGCTCGTGAACTTTGGGAAAAAATTCTAGAATCTCAGATTGAGACAGGAACGCCTTATATGCTTTATAAAGACGCTGCCAATCGCAAGTCTAATCAAAAAAATTTAGGAACCATCCGTTCTTCAAACCTCTGTACTGAAATTATGGAATACACTTCCAAGGATGAGATTGCGGTTTGTAACTTGGCTTCTATTGCGCTCCCTATGTTTGTTAAAGATGGTAAATTTGATCACAAGGAGTTATATGACGTTACCATTCGTGTGACTAAAAATCTAAACAAAGTAATTGATCGAAACTATTATCCTGTTAAGGAGGCGGAGAACTCCAATATGCGTCACCGCCCAGTGGGATTAGGCGTTCAAGGTCTTGCGGATACGTTTATCAAACTTCGTTTGCCATTTACAAGCGAAGACGCACAAACTCTGAACCAAGAGATTTTTGAAACCATTTATTTCGCGTCGCTTACAGCATCTAAGGATTTGGCAGAAGTAGAAGGACCTTACAAAACGTACAAGGGATCGCCGATTTCAAAAGGTGAGTTCCAATACAACATGTGGGGCATCAAAGATGATGAGCTCAGTGGTCGTTGGGACTGGGCAGGTTTACGCAAAGAGATTAAAAAGCACGGCGTTCGCAACTCCCTATTAATGGCACCGATGCCAACAGCATCTACCTCACAAATTTTAGGAAATAACGAATGTTTTGAACCCTATACTTCTAACATCTATACACGCCGTGTGTTATCTGGTGAATTTATTGTGGTAAACAAACACTTGTTGGAAGACTTGGTAAACCTAGGTCTTTGGGATGAGGACATGAAGCAAGAATTGATGCGTGCGAACGGATCTATTCAGCACATAGAAACCATTCCAGCCGATATTAAAGAACTTTATAAAACCGTTTGGGAAATGAGTATGAAGGACATCATTGATATGTCACGTCACCGTGGGTATTTCATTGATCAATCTCAATCGCTTAACTTATTTATGGAAGGCGCGACCATGTCCAAACTCACCTCGATGCACTTCTATGCGTGGAAGTCTGGCTTAAAAACAGGGATGTATTACCTGCGAACCAAGTCGGCTGTTGATGCCATTAAGTTTACGGTTAACAAAAAAGCGGAAGTTGCAGAAGTACCTGCAACAGCCGGTGCTGCTCAGCCAAAAACCAAGGCTGCTGTGGCAGTAGAGCCTCTTTCCCCATCTGAGCTAAAAGAAATGTTAGCAAAGTCTAACGAAAGCGAAGACGATGATTGCCTGATGTGCGGATCTTAAAAGTTAATCGTTTAAAAATAAAAAAAGCGCTTTATATAAAGCGCTCTTTTTTTTTGAGACCGTCTAACTTATTAGCTGGTTTTTCCATGCGCATCGTGGTATTCAACTAATAGATTAGTAGTTGCATTTAACAGGTCTTTAGTTTCCACAAGAACATTAAAGTATAAGGTCGTATTTTTTGGACTAGACTCTTCTTGGCGAGTTCTTTCAACCTGCTTTTGAATTTTTTCTACAACTAGATTATTTATTTCCTGTTTGGTATCGATAATATGACCAAGTTTGTCAAAGGATCTGTTATCAAATACAGTTTTTATATCTTCAAAAAACGCTTCAAATCTTAGATAGACTTCTTTAAGCTCTTTGTACTGACTGAATTTTAACTTTTTATGATTGTTGTTAACGTGCTTGTAACATACCTTAGTTATGTATTCTAAAGATTGCGACATATCGTGTAAATACCCCAAAATATTGATGTAAAAATTACTCGCATGTATACTGGAATCGTCAAGGTTCTTTATGAAGTAAAAAATATTATCGCGTAATTCATCTACTTCACTTGAAAGCTTTACAATTTGCTTTTTGTTTTTCTTTAAAATAGCAACATCCTCCAAAGCAAGTCCATTAATGGCGCTGGTATAAATATTATTACTTCTTTTAATAACAATCGAAATGTTTTTAGCGCTTTCATGCACCACTCCTTGCACAGAACTGCTCTCAGAACTTTTCAAGCTATCCATGCCAGAGTTTAATTTAATGTTTTTGTGGGCTAGATAATTTCGATAGAGTAATATTAACGTCAGCAAAATTAATATAGGCGTTATTACAGGGGGATTCCAATTGATTAAAAACAGTACAATCCCCGAGGCAATAAATGCTCCAAAAGCAGTTGCAAACCAACCTCCAATTACATTCAACACTCCTGAGACTCTATATACAGCACTTTCTCTTCCCCAGGCCCTATCTGCAAAAGACGTTCCCATAGCAACCATAAAAGTAACATAGGTTGTAGAAAGGGGTAATTTCATGGTAGTGGCAATGGCGATAAGAATACCAGCAACCATAAGGTTGACTGAAGCACGAATCAAATCAAAAGCAGGTGCTTCAATACTTTGATCTTTGGTTATTTTTATTTCTGGGGTTTTAAACCTTTGCTCAATTGTTTCTTTTGCCCCTTTTGGAATAATAACACTAAAATAGTTGGCCAGCTGCGTAGCGCCTCTGACAACAGATCGAGAAATCAAATTAGGTTCAAACTTCTCATGTGTATCTGTTTGACGGGATAAGCCGATTTCGGTTTCTGCAACGGTTTTTGCTTTTTTAGAAAACCAAAGTGTGAGTACCATAATTGCCCCAGCAATAAACAGCAGCAGTGGCTCAGCAGGCACCTTTTTGTCTAAAACCTCCATAGAAAACAATGAGGCATCTACACCTGAAACAGACCACGCTTCATAAGAGTGGTAAGCCGCCATAGGGACCCCTATGAAATTCACCAAATCATTACCAGCAAAAGCCAGCGCTAAACCAAACGTTCCTACAGCAATAACAACCAACAGGACGGTCTTTTTGGTGAGGTATTCAAATAAATATGACAAAACAAGCCACAAAGCAAAACTCCCCAAAATGATAAATATTTCATTTCCCTCAATGGATCCTTTTAGTGTTTTGTAGTAGGGCGTCCCTTTTAATCCTTTTAAAAAGATGAAGTAAGTAATGGACGTTAGCGCAACAGCGCCAAAAACAGCGCCAAAATTCTTCACCTTTTTTTGTATTTGAAAGGTGAAAATAAAACGAGAAACCCACTGTACTAAGGCACCCACAGAGAATGCAATAAGCACCGATAACAAAATACCTCTAATAATTTCAAGGGCTTTTTCGGTGTTGATATAGTTGTCCAAATCAGCAACGGTTTGTGTTTCGGACACGCCTATTTTAATGAGTGACATCACAACAGCAGCCCCTAATAAGTTAAAAACAATGGAAACCGTGGTTGAAGTGGGAAGCCCCAAAGTATTAAAGAAATCCAGCAGTAAGATATCGGTTATCATCACCGCCATAAAAATGTACATGATTTCGTCAAAGTTGAACATGGCAGGTATAAAAATGCCCTTCCTAGCAACCTCCATTAAACCACTAGAATATACCGCTCCTACAAAAATACCAAGACTTGCAAAAATCATGATGGTTCTCAGGGAAATGGCTTTTGATCCAATAGCAGAGTTTAAGAAGTTAATGGCATCATTACTAACCCCTACTATCAAGTCGGCGATGGCTAGAACAGCCAAAGCAATAATCATGAATAAATAAATGTTTTCCATAGTTTCTAGCTGTATTTATGTACAAAAATTATCAATATGATTGAACGAAATGTTATTAGAATGTTATATTAAAAATGAATGTCAAAACCGATTCTAAACGTGATGTTGTCTTCAGCCCCGTCAAGCGTTGTATAACTAATATCACTTTGAACTTTTAGTTTATGCCCTACTACAAACCTGTTAAAGCCTAACGTATATTGCTTTACAGGCGCACTACCTGTAATGGCTTCGTATGCAATAGATGTATAACGCCCAGCTAGCTCGTAATTATTTTTAAACAAATAACCCGCTTGAAGATTTAATGCATTTCCTGTAAGCACTACATCTCCCGTGGGAGTATTGTTCAATTCTGTAGCAATTTCATTGTCAGCAGTACGCTTGGCATACTCTCCCATAAATGAGAATCCGTTGTATTTAAACATGGCATCAACAAAAAGGGTAGTTTGGTCTGTTTGGTAGATAGATCCATCTTGACGAATCATATAATCTCCAGCAAAACCTCTTTCTCTGACCGCATCTTGGTTATAGTTATAGGTAACACTGGCCATCAACTTTGGTGTTACTTCTCTTTTGAGATCGGACTGTACATAATCCCCTTTGGATTTAAATGCGCCGAAAGGCAATAGCTCAACACGCGCAGTGTATTGAAGTCCACCTTCATTTCCTTCCGTAACATTTCTTCCCTCACCTTGCGAGATGGAAAATTTCTCACGCATCAAAAAGGTTCCACCCAAACTTGATGTGTGGCGCAATTGAATGCCTAAATCACGGTCTAGTGTAAAACGACTATTTAATAAGGAACGATCGATTAACTGTAGATTTCCCGAAGAGATAACTCGCTCTATATTGCCAGGTAATTTTGTCTGTCCGGCCCAGAATTCCCAGTTTTTGGCAAATTTCCACATGATTACCGCATCCAAAATGTAGCGGGGGGTATTTCTGTTAAATTCATTTGCGCCCGAAATGTCCCTGTTCGATAAACCTAGCTCAATTTTGTATTTTAATTTTGGGCTGTAAGCGAAACCATCAAACTTTAATCGCGCACGGCGAACAATAAAATTGTGATCAGGACTGTTGTAGCTTTCGCCATTGTGATCCCATGAAGACATGGAGCGTACCTGAAAGCGGGGGGCAAATTTGATGCTAAACGTACTGTCTTTGGCAACAAAATTTAACATTCCTTTTCCAAAGGAAGTATCGCTTATTTCTTGTGAAACAACAGTGAAAGAAAACAGCACAGCAGTTACTATATAAAGATTGATTTTCATTTTTCTACGACAAACATAAAGCGATATTGCCAGTTGTTTATTAACTAAAAACTTTCTTATTGTTTCCAAAATGTTAAATAAATACCCTTTGCCAGTTGAGTAGTCTTTAATACCTTTCGGGTATGCATTGGGAACAATTACTTTCACTCCGCCGACACGGCGATAAGCAAAAACGACTACGCTCAGAACAAGACCCAACCCGTAGTGGTTTTGAGGTGGATTATGACCGTATTATCTTCTCTGCAGCCTTTCGAAACCTGCAAGACAAGACACAAGTTATTCCGTTTTCAAAAACCGATTTTGTGCATACACGCCTTACGCATTCGCTTGAAGTTTCAGTTGTTGGGCGGAGCTTGGGACGGATGGTCGGACAACGTTTATTGGACAAATATCCTGAGCTAAGTACCACACATGGCTATACCATAAACGACTTTGGTGCTATTGTGGCTGCAGCTTCACTGGCTCACGATATTGGCAATCCACCCTTTGGTCATAGCGGGGAACAGGCCATAGGCGATTATTTTGCCAATGGCGCAGGAGCTAGCTATAAAAACCAACTCACCCCAACGCAATACCAAGATCTCACCCATTTTGAAGGCAATGCCAATGGACTTAAAATTTTGATGGAATCTAGAGAAGGCGTTCCTGGCGGCTTGCGTTTGAGTTATGCGACACTAGGCGCTTTTACCAAATATCCCAAGGCATCACTGCCGCATAAGCCCACCAAGCACGTAGCTGATAAAAAATTTGGGTTTTTTAACGCCCAACAAACCGATTACCAAGCCGTAGCAAAAGACTTAGGGCTTATGGATTCAACCAATAAAATGATGCGCCATCCACTTGCCTATTTGGTGGAGGCAGCAGACGATATTTGTTATACTCTTATTGATTTTGAAGATGGTATTAACCTCGGGTGGATTTCTGAAGACTATGCTTTGGAATACCTTATAAAACTGGTAAAGGATACCATAGACACGGGCAAGTATCAACAGCTGACCACCAAAACCGATCGACTGGCCTACCTACGCGCCCTGTCCATTAGTACACTCATTCAAGAAGCCGCACAGCTCTTTATGCAGCATGAGCAGGAAATAATGGAAGGCAACTTTGACACATCGCTAACGGATAGAAGTCAGTATAAGGCCCAAATCAAAGACATCATCGACCTAAGCGTGCGCAATATTTATCAAGCACAAGAGGTTATCGAAAAAGAACTCAAAGGCTATCAAGTTATACACCGATTGCTGGATGTGTTTGTAGGTGCAGCGGTGCGCAATAAAGCAGACAAGGCTTCAGCGTTTGACAAACTTGCGCTACAATGCCTTCCAGACACGCTTACACTTCCGCAAGACGACACCTATCAGTTGTTGTTGAACATCAGTTGCTATGTTGCAAGTCTCACAGACGGCAAAGCATTAGAATGGTACCAAAAAATGGCTTGATGGAAAACGTTTGGGACGACACTTTTTTTATGAAAAAGGCACTTGCCGAGGCACAAATTGCCCTTGAAAAGGATGAAGTGCCAGTCGGTGTAGTCGTTGTAGCCAATAACAGCATTATTGCTCGGGCACACAACCTTACCGAAGCCCTTACCGATGTGACGGCCCATGCCGAAATGCAAGGCATTACGGCTGCGGCCAATGCCATAGGCGGGAAATACCTTCAAGGGTGTACCCTATACGTAACACTTGAACCATGTAGCATGTGTGCTGGGGCATTGTATTGGAGTCAAATTTCTAGAGTAGTTTTTGCTGCCGACGATCCTAAACGTGGCTATCGCCAACAGGGAACGCTGTTGCATCCTAAAACAGAAGTGGTTTCAGGAGTTATGGCTGATGAGGCACGAAAATTATTACTGCAGTTTTTTAACGAAAAAAGAGGCTAGGTTTTCTTCTTCCTTTTTTCAGGCTCTAGCGTTTCCTTCATTTTTTTGAGGTTTTCTGGAGAAAGCGTGTAGTCTTTGAGTTGCTTTCCTTTCCAGCGGTGTACCAAAAAAATGGGCATATAAATAAAGAAACCCGTAGCTACAGCTAGACCAATCCATTTTTCGCCTAATGCCAAATCGTTTTGGCGGATGACATAACCCGCAATGATGTTAGCAATAACAAGCACAAAAAAGATGCGTAAAAACCACTTCATTTATTCTGGCTTTGGCTTCACAATCAACGATAATTCAGCAAGTTGCTCTGTGTCTAGTGGTGCCGGCGCATCAATCATCACATCACGACCGCTATTGTTTTTAGGAAACGCAATATAATCCCGGATGGTTTCCTTGCCGTCCAATATGGCCACCAAACGGTCAAAGCCCAAGGCAATTCCACCATGTGGAGGCGCACCATAGGTAAAGGCATCCATCAAAAAGCCAAATTGCGCTTTGGCTTCTTCGTTGCTAAACCCAAGCAGGGAAAGCATTTTTTCTTGGGTACTTCTATCGTGAATACGAATAGAACCACCACCAATTTCGTTTCCGTTTAAAACCAAGTCATAGGCTTGTGCCACTACGGCTTTTGGATTGCTTTCCAATTGCGAGAGGTGCGCTGGTTTTGGCGCGGTAAACGGATGGTGCATGGCGTGTAAGGCTCCGCTTTCTTCATCTTCCTCAAACAGCGGGAAGTCCACCACCCACAGGGGGGCAAACTCGTTTGGCTTTCGCAATTCCAATGCTTCGGCAAGTGCCATGCGAAGTGCGCTTAATTGCGTTCTTGTTTTGTTGGTTTCTCCTGCCATCACAAGAATTAAATCTCCTGCTTTTGCTTCACAGGCTGTAGCCCAAGTAGCAAGGGCTTCAGCATCAAAAAACTTATCCACCGACGATTTGAACGTGCCGTCTTCGTTGTATTTTACCCAAACCAATCCGTTGGCGCCAATTTGCGGACGCTTCACCCAATCAATCCATTTATCAATTTGTTTCCTTGACCAGCTAGCAGCACCTGGTACAGCAATACCAACGACAAGCTCTTGTGTATCAAACACGCTAAAGCCTTTGTTTTGTGCCAAGTCATTAAGTTCTGTAAAGGTCATGCCAAAACGAATATCCGGTTTGTCGTTTCCATAGGTTTTCATCGCATCCTCATAACTTATCACAGGGAATGGCGCAGGGCTTATGCCGTGAATTTCTTCTAATAAATGGGATAAGAGGCCTTCAAAGCAGGCCATAATATCTTGTTGATGCACAAAAGACAATTCACAGTCTATTTGCGTGAATTCAGGTTGGCGATCGGCACGAAGGTCTTCGTCTCTAAAGCACTTCACAATTTGAAAGTATTTGTCCATACCACCTACCATTAGCAATTGCTTAAAAGTTTGTGGCGATTGTGGCAGTGCATAAAACTGGCCTTCGTTCATACGTGAAGGCACCACAAAATCACGAGCTCCTTCGGGAGTAGATTTAATCAAGTAAGGCGTTTCAACTTCTATAAAAGCTTGTTCCGCTAGATAATTGCGAACCAATAAACCAATCTTTGAGCGAAACAACAGGCTGTTTTGAACAGGGGTGCGTCGAATATCCAAATAGCGATACTTCATACGAAGATCTTCTCCGCCGTCTGTTTTATCCTCAATGGTAAAGGGAGGAGTTTGGGCTTCATTTAGGACCGTTAGTTCAGACACCAAGAGTTCGATATTTCCCGTGTCCATATTTGGGTTTTTGGCCTCTCTTTCTATTACAACCCCGGTAACTTGAATAACCGTTTCACGTCCTGTTTTACGTGCTTTTTCGAGTAGTGCTGTCGAACAGCGTTCTTCGTCCAAGACCAATTGGGTGATTCCGTAACGGTCGCGGAGGTCTATCCACAACATAAAACCCTTGTCACGAACTTTAGCTGCCCACCCCGCTAGGGTAACTTCTGAACCAATATGTATTTCACGTAACGCGCCGCAATGATGGCTTCTATACATCCTTTAAATTTTTTCAAAAATAGAATTAATCTACGACTAGCGACTTAAAAGTTAAACATTCCTTTTCTACAACGTGTTGGGCAAAAGGATGTCTGATTGTATTTTGGGCAGAAGCCAAAGCCGTGCATTTCCGCCTGCGGTGACTCACGACTAGTTTCCTAAAGTTGCTTTAAAACGAATGGCAGCCCTTTTACTTAAAAAGAACGTTACGGGGACAATCACCAATGTAAGAAAGGTTGCAAAGGTGAGTCCGAATATAACTGTCCACGCAAGGGGCCCCCAAAAAATAACATTCTCCCCACCAAAATAAATTTGCGGATCGCCTGTAGCAAACAAACTAAAGAAGTTAATGTTTAGCCCGATAGCGAGTGGAATTAATCCCAAAACGGTTGTAATGGCGGTCAATAATACAGGGCGCAAACGCGCTTTTCCACCTGAAACAATGGCCTCAAATATGTCTTTTCTTGGAAGCAAATTATCTTCAGTGATATTGAGCGCCTCTCTTCGTCTGTCTAAAAGCAATTGGGTGTAATCAAGCAGTACCACACTATTGTTTACCACGATCCCTGCTAGAGAAATGATACCCATCATGGTCATGATAATGACAAAGGTCATATTGAAAAATACCAGCCCAAGCATTACACCAGTGAAACTCATAAAAATGGAAAATAAAATAATGAGTGGTTTGCTCACTGAGTTAAACTGGAAAACAAGCAGCAACATGATCAGCAGTATAGCAAATCCAAGTGCACTAGACAAAAAGCGCATATTTTCTTCTTGCTTGGCAATTTCACCTGTAAAGGCATAATCGATACCTTTTGGAATATCGAACCCCTGTAATTGGGTTTGGACTTGACCTACAATCTCATTGGCGTTGTAGCCAGGTAAAATAGCGGAATAAACAGTTACCACACGGCGCATGTTTTTGTGTTTGATGGCACTAAATCCCGCAACATTTTTGGTTTCTACCACTGCCGATACGGGAACACTTTTAATTTGTCCACTGGCCATATCACGGAAGGTAATGTTCTGGTTAAATAGCGCAGAAGGATTATACCTGTCTGTTTCTTGAAAACGCACATTAATATCATAGTCCTCACCGTCTTTTTTATATACGCCTGCTTTTTCACCAAAAAGCGCACGTCTCAATTGGAATCCAACCTGACCAGCACTAACGCCAAGACTTCCTGCCTTTCGCCTGTCAACTGTAACCTCCATGCCAGGCTTGTTGCGGTTTACATCTACTTTTAACTCTTCTATTCCAGGAATATTTTCCTTAATGATAAAGCTGCGCACATCGTTCGCGACCTTGATTAATTCAATATAATTATCTCCAGATATTTCAATATTGACGGGGTAACCAATAGGCGGACCATTAGCGTCTTTTTCTACTGAAATACTCACACCAGAAAACTTGCCTTGCAGTTGTTGTTGGACTTCGCTTCTGAGCACTTCACTAGAGAGTCCGCGGCGGAATTTGTATTCGCGCATGGTGGCAGTAATTTTTCCTCTGTGTGGCATTTCTGCTTGTGATCCGCCATCTGTTTGCGGGTTTCCAGCACCTTCGCCCACTTGTGAAACAAGAGACTCCACCATAAAATTGGTGCCTTCATCCATGTATTTTTCATTATTGACCGTTTCAATTACCACTTGCTCAATTCCTTTAGTAATGGCATTGGTTTTGTCAATATCTGTTCCTTGTGGATACTCAATATACACGATAATTTGACTCGGCTCATTGTCTGGAAAAAACTCCACTTTTGGACTGGCAATACCGACCAAAACAAATGAGGTAATTAACAACGCGATAGTTCCAAAAACAAAGGCATAGGCACGCCAACCACGCATGGCAAATTCCAGCAGCTTTTCATAGTTGCGCTCCAAATTATTTAGGAAAAATTGTTGAAATTTCTGGGCAAGCCCCTTGATAAAATAACGGTATAACCAAAACAGAGCAGCAATCGTAATCATAAAACTTCCAAAGCCTCTTGTGTTGGCCGAAATAAGCATAAAGAACAAACCAACACCTCCTAAGATTATGCTCAAGCGAATAAGCCCTTTTCGTGTCATGTTTTTTTCTTCTACATCCATGAATTTGGAAACCAGCATGGAATTGAATAGCAGTGCAACAAATAGAGATGAGCCTAATACAATGGATAGCGTAATCGGAAAATAAATCATAAACTGCCCCATGATGCCTGGCCAAAAGCCCAACGGAATAAACGCCGCTACAGTAGTTGCCGTTGAAATGATAATGGGGTATGCAATTTCACTTACGCCTGTTTTGGCAGCTTCAATGCGTGACATGCCTTCTTTTTCAATTAGGCGGTATACATTTTCTACTACTACAATTCCGTTATCTACCAGCATTCCAAGCCCCATAACCAGGGCAAATAGTACCATGGTATTCATGGTATAACCTAGGGCTTGTAGGATAACAAACGAGATAAACATAGACATGGGAATGGCAAAACCAACAAATAAAGCGTTGCGGAATCCCAAGAAAAAAGTGAGTACTGTTACCACCAACAATACCCCAAACAAGATGTTGTTTACCAAATCGTTGACTTGGTTGAGGGTTAGCGATGACATATCATTTGAAATTGTCACACATAGATCTTCGGGGAAGTCATTTTGTTGGGCTTCCGATACGATTTGGCGAACGTTGGTAGCTGCCTGTATTAGGTTTTTGCCACCGCGTTTTTTGACATCAAGCATAACAGTTGATACGCCAAAATCGCGCGCATAACTGGTCGTTTCTTGACCCCTAAAAGATATGGTAGCAATCTCACCAAGAGAAACGGTTCCTTTTTCGTTGGTAACGACAAAGTCTTCAAGTTCTGAAGGCTTACTTACCTCTCCAACAACACGCACACTTCTGCGTTGCCCACCACCACGCATGCTGCCTGCCGAGACCGTCATGTTTTCATTGGCAATACTCTGAACCACATCGTTAAAGCTCACCTTAGATGCCATCATTTTTCGGATATCTACAGCGACTTCAATTTCCTTGTCTTGTGCCCCCCTAATATCAACAGCTTTGATTTCGTTCAACTGCTCAATGCGTTCCTCTAAAATTTCACCATAGCTTTTGAGTCGGTCTATGGGATAATCTCCCTGTATGCTTACGTTTAGTATGGGAAACTCTTCAGAGAAATTCAAATTAAAAACAGCAGGTTCTAGCTTGGCATTGTTAAAAGTTGGCCAGTCTTCAGAAGCAACCACTGCATCCACTTCATCTTTTACGCGTTGCTTAGCAAGGTCAACGTAAATGTCCTCATCAAATTCAATGGAAACAATGGAATAGTCATCCTGCGAGGTAGAGGTGATTTCGGTTATGTTGCTGATGCCTTTGATGCCTTCTTCAAGCGGATCGGTTACAAAGCGTTCAATGTCTTGGGCTGTATTCCCCGGATAGGGGGTGCTTATAAAAATGGTCGTTTCTGTGATTTCAGGGAAGTTCTCTCTTGGCATGGTTACATATGCCGTACCTCCTAGAATTAGAAAGATGGCCATTAAAACATATATAATGGTGCTATTTCTTATGGCCCAAACCGATAGACCAAAAGAGGTGTTAGATTTATTTTCTAGGCTCATAAGGCATTGGTAATTCGAACGTTTTCATTATCCTTAACCAAACGCGCACCTTCATCAATTACACGGTCTTCTGGCTTTAATCCACTTATAACCTCAACAACATCGCCTTCAAAAAGCCCCGTTTCAATAAATCTTTTTTCAGCCTTATTACTTTCGGTTACCACATAGACATACTGTGTTCCTTCAAAGTTTTCAGAAATAACCTCCAGCGGAATGACTAGAGCATCTGATTTTTGATAGTCTACTAGCTTAACAACCGTTATGGTGTTGGGCGCAAGTGTTAGGTTTTTGTCTGCATCAAGCGTGACCTTAAATGTCCTGTTACCAGGATTTATGTTTGTTCCTTTGTGTGTCACATGGCTTTGGTAGCTGTGTTTAAAAGATGGAATTTTAACGTTTGCTGTTGTGCCTTTTTCAATGGCTGTAAAATAACGTTCAGGCACATCAACATCAACATACATGCTTTGTAGGTTAATCAACCTAAGTAATGGATTGATACCAGGACTTACCAATTGCCCCACCTCAGCGACAATGTCATCTATTCGTCCTGAGAAAGGCGCGTAAAGACTTGCTTTGTCAAGCTGTTTTTTTAGCTGCTCATAGCTGTTTTCTTGGCTTTCAAAAGCAGCCTTAGCTTGTAGGTATTCAATTTCAGAACCTATGTTTTGATCCCATAAGCGTTTTTGTCGTAAGTAAATCGTTTTGGCAAGATCGAGTTGTGTTTTTAGTAATGCAACATTTTGTGAAAGACCACCATCGTCTATACTAAGCAATAAATCTCCTTTTTTAACCGCCTGACCTTCTTTGACATGTATGGCTTTTACCTTGCCTAAAAACTCAGCACTGAGCATTAAGTTTTGGTCTGTTTTAACCATTCCCTGCAACACAACGGTATGCTGAAAGAATTCCTTTTTAAGAGACAATACTGTTACCAACGACTGTTTTTTATTTTCATCAAAAGCATCAATGGCTTCAATAACCGAATTCAACTCTTTTTTTATGGCGTTGTTTTGCTTAACAAGTTCTGCTTGTTTTGCTCGTAAACCTACCACGTCTTTTTGTGCAATTAGTGTTTGGGTATTTGGGTTTTCTGAAGAACCACAGCCGAGTAGTAGGCCGGCAAGTAAGGTTATAAATGTTCTTTGTGTCATTTTGTTTGCGTTATAGGGTTTACTAATAGGTATAATTTTGTTTTCGAAACAACCAGTTGTTGCATTGCGTTGAGGTAGTTGTTTTGCGCTTCGTATAGCTGCGTTTGTATTTGCCTAAGCGTAAATCCAGAGATCAAGCCTTCTTTAAATTTAATTTCATTTTTGCGCGCAATGTCTTCTGCCAGCCTTAAGCTCTTGGCTGTGGTTTGCACATTTTCCAATTGGAATTGTACGGTATTTCTCATGCGACTTTCTTCAAGCAAGATTTCTTGAGCAATATTTTGCGCTTGATTTTTAGATTGATCTAAAGCTAATTTTGCTTGTTGCCGCTTGGCTTTAGATTGAAAGCTGCTAAATACGGGTACATTGAGGTTAACCCCCATAATTGCACGACCATACCACTCTTGGTTGGGTTCTGCGAAATTGAAATCTTCGCCAAAACCGTCATAGCCACCGCTCAAAAACGCTTTTATGGTGGGCAATGCCTTAAAGCGTTCTAGTTTGAGCAAGAGTTCTTTGGAGCGTATATCATTTTGTGCCATTTGATAGTCAATGTTTTCTGTAAGCGACAAGGGACTATCGGCTGTGCTTTGCATTTCAAGTACCAGCCCTTCAAGCGAATTGCTCAACTTTATTGGTTCATCTAGGTCCATGCCCACTACATAGCGCAATACATTTTTGGCTAGGGTATGCATTTGTTTGGCATAATTAAGGGAGCTTTCTAAAGCAGCGACCGTCAGTTGTAATTGCTGTACATTTTCTTCTTCGATAAAGCCATTCTCAAAAACTTGTTGGGCCTCTTTTAGGTTGTTTTCTGCTAGGGTTAGGTTTTGATTTATAAACACAAGTTGTGCTTTTGCCAAGAGTGTATTTACATAAGCTTCAACCGCGGCTTGTTCAACGGCTTGCTCGGTTTTGACATAGGCTTGTTGTGAAATCCGGAGGTATATTTCTGAAGCTTGCAGCCCCACCAAATAGGTACCGTCAAAAATCATTTGATTTAATATTAGCCCAGCCGAAATACTTTGAGAGGTGCCAAAAGTAACAGCGCTATATTCTCCTGCCACACCACCAAAATATTGACCTGGAACAAGAGATACGGGTTGCTCAAAAGCATTGTTGTAAGCCGCGGAAAGTGATATTTGCGGAAGACCAGTCGCAATAGTTTCTAAACGTTTTTGCTTTGCAATTTTAATATCTGAATTGGCATTCTGCATGCTTCTGTTGTTTTTCTTTGCCAACTGTATGGCGCTGTTCAAATCCAATTCTTGAGCATTAGTAGTAAAAACAAAAAATAGTGCGATTAGGAGTAATATTTTATTCATGGGGTGTTAGTTCAAGGGTGTTAAAAATGGCAATTCCCGATTCAGTGCAAATCGCACGTAGATGGTATTCTAGGTAATCGAACATTAGTTGGCTGTGTTGAAATAATTCTGCTGGGAATAGGCGTTGATCTTTGATGCCCATCATACCCTTAAAGTATAAGCGCGCAATAAAAGGAACGTTCAAGTTATCACGGAACAACCCCATGTTCACGCCTTCGTTTAGGCTTTTAGTGACACAACCTATCATAAAGTCGAGTTGCTTATCGCTGAGTTCATGAAAAATTTCAGGGTAGTATTTTTTTAACTGGTATTGGGGCGAAATTTTTTCATTTTTGATATGCCTCATCATAAACATTTTGATGTCGTGCAGTTCAATAATGGGATTTTTGGATTTCTCGCAAATGCAGTTTATTTCTTTAGTAACGAAATTGAAAAAGTCAAACACGCAGGCCCTAACCAATGCTTGTTTGTTGGAATAATGCGTGTAGAGTGTTTTTTTCGATATCCCAAGTCTTTGGGAAATATCGTCCATTGTTACGCTTTTAAAACCAAGCGTAAGGAACATTTCAGTGCATGGGGTAAGTATATTTTTCATAACAAATAGCACATAAAAATACACAGGAAACTTTAAAAACCAAAAAAGTTTTTAACGTTTTTATACTCTTAATGGGATCATTACAATTCCATAACGTATTTTTACGTACATGGAATTTTTAACTACATACGAACAGCTTCTATCCGCGTCGCTTATTTCATCAAATAAAATCAAAGTGCCTAAAGGCCTGTATGCGCCCATAGATTATTTGTTGTCGCTAGGCGGCAAACGCCTACGCCCAGTTTTGGTTTTGATGGCTTGCGAGGCCTTTGGGGAAGATGCAAAAGAGGGACTTTCTGCAGCTAAGGCAATTGAAATTTTTCACAATTTTACACTAATGCACGACGATATCATGGACAATGCAGCCGTGCGTAGAGGTCAGCAAACTGTTCACCAAAAATGGGATATAAATACGGCAATATTATCTGGTGATGCCATGTTGATACAAGCTTATGAATGTTTAAATGTGTACCCGTCGGATCAATTTAAACTCCTCACTCAACTTTTGAGTAAAACCGCATTAGAGGTCTGTGAGGGCCAACAACTTGATGTGGATTTTGAAACGAGTAGTGATGTAAGCATTGCCCAATATTTAGAAATGATTCGTCTAAAAACGGCTGTATTGGTGGGTTGCGCTATGGAAATGGGGGCACTAATTGGTGGTGCGGATCTAGCAAGTGCCAAGCTCCTGTATCGATTTGGGGAGCAATTGGGTATTGCCTTTCAGTTACAAGACGACTATTTAGACACTTTTGGTGATCCATCTACTTTTGGCAAACGCATCGGAGGAGACATTGCAGAAAACAAAAAAACCATACTGGTACATCTTACCTATGCAAACGGAACAGTTTCACAGCAGCAAGAATTGACAAATTGGTTTTCAGAAAAACATAAAGACGATAGCACAAAAATAATGGCTGTTACCGAGTTGTTTAAAGCAGCCAAGGCAGACTCAGCTGCACTAGCTGAGGTGGCACGTTATACCAAAAATGCTTTTGATGTTTTGGACGGAATACCCTTAAATGCCATGCATCAGCAGCGATTTAAAGATTTTGGAAATTGGTTAATGAAACGCACGCAATAGTCGCTGAAATACTTGTCCAATAAACAAACCTAGCGGAAAACTTCGCATGATCTGCAACTCTTCTTTTGGAGAGGATTTTTCTTCTAAAAATCTAAAGATCGTAGCAGGCTTATTGTATCGAAACATACGTGAAAATAAAAAGCTACCCTTGTGGTTGTGTCTTGACAGCACATCTAAAAAGAGCAAATCATACCACCAAAATCTATTGCGTTTTTCAAACTGTCGCATGTCTGTATTTGACTTAAGGAAATTAACCAAAGCTGTAGCCTTTTGTTCTATAAAAGCAAAGGTAAAACCCGTACTTGGTTTGGTCCATCCACCGGCCGAACCGATGTGAAGTACGCATTTGCTATTGTGTTTGGCAAATGGGTAACAAGTCATGGGTATGCTTCCAGCTTCTCGTTCTTCAATGTTATAATCACGAATGTTTTTTTCGCTTAGGTAAGCACGTAGTTCCCGTTCATAAGCGGCGGGTTTTAATTTTTCTTTTGAGAAAAGGGTGTATTCGATTAGGGCTTCTTTTTCGCTTGAGGGCAATACATATATAAATCTCGTGCTACCTTTTTGTGCTACTGTAAAGTCCATAAAAGTTGCTGTGTTAACATCAAAAAGGGGCTTTTTGGTTTTGATAAACCAACCCATAAAATGTTGCTGAAGTACGGGGTAGCGTTTTTGCTCTAGTACAACCTGCCAATCAAAAATACTATTAAAGAAAAGCTTGGTGTTATAGGTTTTTTTATTGCTCACTATCCTAACTCCTGACGCATGTGCTTCAAAAGAATTGACCACTTCAAACTTCAGAGTAATGTTGTTGTTTTGCTCAATAAGTGATCGCATTGAAGTATAATAGGAGCTGCTGCGCATCATTTTATAAGAGAGCGGGCTTATCTTTTCATTTAAAGTTAGACTTGAAGACTTAAAGCAAATACGATCCCATTCTTTGACAATGTGTGCTGCCCAGTGTGTATTGGTTTTGGTTTCCCAAAAACACCAAGTACGGTCGTTTTGTTTATTGGGATCTTCTTCCAAAATAAGCATCTGTTTGTCATTAAACTCTCCTGATTGTATGAGTTTTTGAATAATCTGAAGCGTAGCAGCACCAGCACCAGCAAATATATAATCGTAAACCTGTTCTTTTTCCACCTTGCCAAACGTACAAAATATGCCGATTAAGCACAATAGTATAAACATTTCAATCAATTATATTTGCAGCATGTTTGAATCAATTATTAATTTCTTTGAAAATACCTCACCAATATTGGGTGCACTCTACGCTACACTTTTCACTTGGGGTCTTACCGCATTAGGCGCATCATTTGTTTTTTTCTTTAAACGAATGAACCGCGCTGTTCTTGATGGCATGCTAGGATTCACAGGGGGAGTTATGGTAGCAGCTAGTTTTTGGAGCTTATTGGCTCCTGGCATTGAAATGAGCCCTGGCGATGGTTTTGTAAAGGTCATACCTGCTGCTGTTGGATTTACACTTGGAGCCTTATTTATTTTTGGATTGGACAAAGTCTTGCCACACTTACACATTAACTTTAAAGAGTCAGAGGGGATCAAAACCCCTTGGCACCGCACCACCCTTATGGTTTTGGCTATCACGCTTCACAATATACCGGAAGGTTTAGCCGTGGGGGTATTGTTTGGCGGAGTTGCAGCTGGACTACCAGAGGCATCTATTGCTGGTGCTGTGGTTTTGGCCATTGGTATTGGTATACAAAACTTTCCAGAAGGAATTGCTGTTTCAATGCCCATGCGTCGCTTGGGTCTAAGCAGACGCAAAAGTTTTTTTTATGGACAGGCTTCTGCTATTGTTGAGCCTATTGCTGCTGTAATAGGAGCTTTAGCAGTTACTTTTTTCACCCCTATTTTACCTTACGCACTTGCTTTTGCAGCCGGCGCCATGATTTTTGTTGTCGTCGAGGAGGTGATTCCAGAAACCCAACAGGACAAATACACAGATATTGCAACATTAGGGTTTATTGGAGGGTTTGTAGTTATGATGATATTGGATGTTGCCCTAGGAGGTTAACATTATTTTCTATTGGCATTCGCAATTTCATTGAAACTGACACTTTTATAATTAAAAACCACTTCTTTAATTAGATAGGCCCCATAGGTTTGTACCCAGTCTTTGTGAAATGACAAATCAATGAATGTAGGAGGCATTATTTTAAATGCTACATTATATAAATCTGCATTATCACCAGGTAGCGAAATGTTTCTGGCATAATGAAAGTTGTCAATTAAATTTATATGAGGCACCAAATCAACGAAACTTGTTAGTCCAGTTGTGGTATTAGTTACTTTTGCTGAAATATGCAGGTATGGGACAAAACCTCCAGCAGGGGTACCGGTTGGAATATTTGTAACATCCCAATTTACTCTAGCTTCTAAATGTACATTTGTGTCCGCTACACCAAGGTGTCTATTAGTTGGCTCAATGCGGTCTTTTACAGCACCTTCAAAAATCATTACAATACCCTGCTCAAGTCTTTCCTCTCCTATTATAAGTTCTTGAGAATTAATATAACTTGTAACCAAGAAACATGCTATAATTGCACATTTGACAAGCCTTTTTTTATTTTTCATTTGCTAAAATATTAATGTCGTTAATAATTGATTCTATTGAAGAAAGTTTAGTGCCATCATAGTAACCTCTAATTCGTTTTTCGGCATCTATAAGAACAAAATTTTCAGTGTGAATCATGTCATGAGGACCGCCGTCGCCATTATCTTTTACCACTAAATAAGATTTGCGCGCTAACTCATAGATTTCTCTTTTATTTCCAGTCACAAGATTCCAGCGTTTATCATCTATTTTGTTTTCAATGGCATAGCGTTTGAGTTGCGCTACAGAGTCTATTTCAGGAGTTACACTAAAAGAAAGCAATTTAACATCTGGATAAGGACTGAGTTTTTGCTGCAGCGCATACATGTTTTTGGTCATAATAGGGCAGATACTCGGGCAGGTTGTAAAGAAGAAATCTGCTACATATACAGTATTTTCATAATCTTGCTCTGTTATTGTTTCCCCGTTTTGATTTATCATAGAAAAGGGAGAGATGGCGTGGTACTTTTTTACATACTGTATGCTTTCGTCAACCAATTCGGGGTCAACCATTGCAGGTTGGTATACCGGCAATACTTGTTTAGGCTTTAGTGCTTTGTAAAATAACCCCACAATTAAGATAGATAAGCCTAACAACACCAAAGCCAGTTTTTTAAACTTTGCAAAAAAACGTACTAACTCCATATGTCAAAGATACAATTTATACGTTTTATAGCTCGTTCAAATCCCTTACATTTGTTCACTAAATTTTTTCCATGGAGCTTTTCCTCATAAAAGGTGGTCAGCTGATTTTAAGTTTATCTCTGCTTATAGTATTACACGAATTAGGACATTTTATTCCGGCAAAATTATTTAAGACACGAGTTGAAAAATTCTATCTGTTTTTTGACGTTAAGTTTTCACTTTTTAAGAAGAAGGTAGGTGAAACCGTATACGGTATAGGGTGGCTTCCACTTGGTGGTTATGTAAAAATATCAGGGATGATAGATGAAAGCATGGACACTGAGCAAATGTCCAAACCAGCCCAGCCTTGGGAGTTTCGTGCCAAACCAACATGGCAAAGACTAATCATTATGTTGGGTGGGGTTACTGTTAATTTGTTACTCGGCTTCTTGATTTATATGATGATTATGTTTATTTGGGGTAAGAGAGTTTTCAGTAGTGATGATTCTACCTATGGATTGGCACCATCACCAAAAGTTGAGGCATTAGGTTTTAATCTTGGCGATAAGGTTGTTTCTGTGGACGGCGAACCTTTAGATGGACTGATCGAAATTAATCCTTGGTTGCTTTTTCGAGATGCATCTCAAGTTGAGGTGACCCAGGCTGATGGCACAAACGCATACATTACGATTCCAGAAGATTTTGGGAAGGAGTTGTTTGCTGGTGGCGAAATGCCGCCTTTTATTCCGAATATGCCTGCCATAATTGAGAAGGTAAATGTTGGTTCAATAGCTGAAGCCGCAGGATTGTTAGCTAATGATCAAATTGTTGGAATAAATGGTTTGGAAATTTATTCATGGAATCCAGCAACTACACCAACTACTCAAGTACAAAATGCTATAGAACAGCGCAAAGAAGACGCATTGGTAATACGGATTGTCCGAGAAGGGGAACTAAAAGACGTAGAAATCACAGCGCCTATAGGTTCTAACATAGGTTTTTATTTTAAAGACACGCGTGCGAAGTCCATTACACAAAAATATGGTGCTACTGAAAGTATTGTAGAGGGTTTTAATTACGGTTACTGGACTTTATTTGATTATATAGCTGGATTTAAGTTTATTTTTACAAAAAAAGGAGCAAGTCAGCTGGGTGGTTTTGGTACTATTGGCAGTCTTTTTCCTGCCAAGTGGAACTGGCGTGTTTTTTGGGAACGCACGGCTTTAATATCTATTATTTTGGCGTTTATGAATGTCTTACCTATTCCAGCTTTGGATGGTGGTCATGTTGTATTTTTAACCTATGAAATGCTTACCGGGCGTAAGCCACACCAAAAAGTATTGGAGTATGCTCAGATGATAGGAATCATTTTATTATTGGGCTTGTTTGTTTTTGCCAATGGCAATGACATATATCGTTTTATACTGTCCTAATCAAGGGAATGTTATTTTCTATATATGCATTTGATACGAGTAAAATAAAAATTATATTTGCCCACATTTTCCTCCTTAGCTCAGTTGGTTAGAGCATCTGACTGTTAATCAGAGGGTCCTTGGTTCGAGTCCAAGAGGGGGAGCAGGTAGTAACCGCTACATCACACATTTTAAACCAAAGCCCACCCTGTAAGGTGGGTTTTTTTTCATATTAGCAAAAACTCTTTTCAGCTAAATAGACTACATAAATATACGAAAAACATCAAAATTGGCAGTTGTCAGGCAGTTAAATTTAGTCTTACGTAAAACAAATATTCCCTGCTATAAGTACCCAGGTGGTTTTATTAAATCAACTGAAAACTGGCAGTTAATTCTAAAGCCCTGTTAGAAATTTGTTTGTTACTGGCAAGCTGAATCAGAAACTCTTCGAACTCCAGAACAATAAGCTTCGCCCCTATTATTATAAGTGAAGCCGTCACAACCGCAAACAGGTTGATATTCTTTAGTTGACGCACAGGGATTAGGAACTTTATTGTAATCAATACAGTCGGAAAAATACTTATCAATAAATTCTCTATACTCTTCTGAACCAAACGACATACCTGCAATAACATCAATTGTAGATTTAGCGACTTTGAGGGCATCATTTGATGATTGAATATTAAATTTTGAACCATCCATACTGGTTAATTGATTGGAATCACATTTTAGCCTTATGGTAGTGTAGAAATAATATCGAAGTACATATCCAATGGTTTGTTCAGTTTTACCATAAAGTTCATCAAAAACAGAGGCATCTGAAATTGTAGTCTCTAAAACTCTATGGGGGATATTAAAGTTATTGTTTTGTCTTAAAGCTTCTAGCTCAAAGATAGTGTCCTGAATTTTGACTGTTTCTTCTTGTTCACCCAGACAAGAATAAGAAGCCAAAGCAAAGAATAAAATAAGTTTTTTCATACCCAAAACTACCAAAATTTTACCAAAATCTTGTCTACCTGACGTTTTGTAACGTTTTCTTAAGAATCATTAAACGCAGTAAGTCATTAAACAGTAGGCACACTCCAATAGTGGGCTGTGTAAATAGGGACTGTATTTAGGCATAAGTTTCCTACTGAAAAATAATTTTATATTTTTATTATTCAAAATCATATTGTGAAAAAACTACTCTTACTCTCCGCTTTATTAATCTTTGCTTGTAGTAGTGATGATAGCTCTGATGATAATGAAAATAAATTACTTAATTCCAACGGAAGAATTGTACCAACAATAGTTTATGGCACACAAGAATGGAGTGTAGAAAATGCTGATTATACTTCATATTCAGATGGTACACCAATTCCTCAAGTTACAGATGATAGCGAATGGATAAGTCTAACAACTGGTGCTTGGTGTTATTATGATAACGACCCAAATAAAGGTAAACTATACAATTGGTATGCGGTAGCGGGTATACACGATGATGACCCAAATACACCAAATAAAGGATTTGCTTCAGAGGGATGGCACGTACCAAGTGACTCTGAATGGTCGATATTAGTAGAATATATGATTGCTAATGGATACAATTACGATGGCTCCTCATATTCTTTTAGTCCTTGTCCGCAAGTTAATAATAAAATAGCTGAATCTTTGGCTTCTAATTCTGGCTGGAATCCTTCAATAAACGAAGGAACACCAGGATACGACCAAAGCGCTAATAATAGTAGTGGGTTTAATGCTTTACCAGCTGGTTATCGCGACCCTTATCTTGGTTGGTTTATGCTTGAGGGAGATAATGCGATTTTTATGACTTCAAGTGAGGACTTAAATGATTATGCAAGAGACCGCACTCTAATTAATAGTTACCCTTTTTTAGTAGAGTCTGGTTGCTCAAAAACAGATGGTTACTCTGTTCGCTTGGTAAGGGATTAATATTATGAAAAAACTATTACTATTATTATTTATTCCTTTAGTCAATAGTGCTCAAATAATCCCTGAATATTCAGATTACAATCAAAATATTATTTGGGAAAGTGTATTCACAGAAGGTGACCCAGGAAAAGTAAATAGAGGTTTAGTAGATTCTGACGGGAATTTAGCTGTTGTTTTTATGCCTGATAATAAATCAAGAATTCATAAAATTAATGGTCAAAACGGAGAACTAATATGGTCCATAACTATAAACAATACTGTAGGCTTTGGCATTACAGAAATTAATGATAATAACAGAGCTGACTATATAGTTAGTGGTGGATCAGGGAATACACAAGAAAGGTGGTTGGCAAGGCTAAATGGAGATGATGGGTCAATAATATGGAGTCAGGATTATAATTCAAGCGGAAGCTCATCAATGTTTGATGGTATAAGATCAACTATTATAGGCAATGACGGATATATTTATGGCTCAGGATTCATTGGCGGAGACGAGTCTGATACAATTTTTATTGTTTATGGTGGAAATGCGATGGTGATAAAAGTAAATCCCTCAAATGGACAGGAAATTTGGACAGCAATCAATAGTCAAACAGAATATGCTGTCTCAATTGTTGAATCCTCGAACGGAAATCTATTTTACGGATCAACTAATTACGAAGATGACCTGACTCTAACAAAGTTAAATAATAGCGGTAATGAATTATGGACTCGTAATCTTTTGGGTACAGAGGCAATAATACCTGCGGATTTGGGTATATATAACGACATAATTTATTATGGCGGACATAGGGAAAGAGAGGGTAATGGAGAGCCGTTTGACTATTCGTCTATCAAAATTGATTTAGAGGCTAATATACTCTGGTCTAAACATTATGCAAATCCAAGAGGATACGATTTAAAATATATTAGAAATGAATTATACGGAATAAAAATATCGGATGAAGGAATTTATTTGTTTGGGGGAACTGGGGATGAAAATGAGTCATATTCTGCTGTTAATGCTCCTTTTGAATCTTCAGATATTTGGAACGGATGGGTTTTATTTACTGATTTTAATGGCAATATAATTAGAAGTGATGTTTTTTGCCACGAGGAGACAAATACTGCGACTGAATATGGAGATTTAACTGAAAACGGATATGTAATTTTTAATGACACTGATGCGTTTGGAGATACTGAAGTTGGTGTAATGAAGATTGTAAATCCAAGTTTAACAAATAATAGTTATAATGTTTTGAACTTGCTAGATTTTTTTCCAAACCCTACCACATCTCAATTGTCTTTAAACAGCGACAAAGACTATGATATAGAAGTATACGATATGACAGGTAATAAAGTAATGGCACTTACAGGAAACACTATCAATATGGAACAACTGTCTACCGCTACATACATAGTTAAAGCAACAGACAAGTCCAACAACGAACAGTTAACCTGTAAGGTTGTAAAGAATTAAACCATAGGCACATTGCTCTCTTTTTGTACTGCTAATTTTAAACTTTGAAAATAATTATATTTATAAATTACTATGTGCCGATTTAGAATGTTCTTAAGAATACTTTTTTTATTTACTTTGATGACCCTTTCAGGGTGTAAAGACGGTCACATTTCAAATACAGAGGCTCAGTATTCAATTGTATTGATTGTAGGGCAATCAAATACCCATGCAGGAATTGGCATGAACCGTGAACTAGACGGTTCAGTAGATGGCATCAGTCAGCTTGGGCGCTTCGGTAATGACGATATGCAAATCATCAGGGCTGAAGAACCACTTCAACACCACACTAAAGATGATAACAAAATTGGTTTTGGTTTAACCTTCGCAAAATTGCTTAAAGAATATTTAGATTACCCAAACCAGATTATATTAATACCGTGTGGCTTTGGTGGTACTGGCTTTCAAGGAAATCATTGGAATAAAGGGGATTATTTGTATTCAGATGCAGTTAAACGAGTAAGAACAGTTATAGATAATATCCCAGGAAGTGAATTGACTTCAATCTTATGGCACCAAGGCGAAAGTGATGTGGGAAGTCCGTCCTATCAAACAGATTTAGATAATTTTATTTTAAATTTAAGATCTGACCTAGATGCCATTGATACTCCATTCATAGTTGGTGGCATGGTGCCATTTTGGGTTGATCAGACGACAGAAAGAATTAAACAACAACAAATAATAATGAATGTTGTAAACCTCCACAAAAATATCGGATATGCCAATCCCGAACTACCATTCCGCATTGAAAAACCAGATAACCTTGTAGATGTTATCCACTATGATGCCGCTGGACAAAGAGAGCTAGGGAAAAGATACTTTAATGAATATCACTCATTAGTTGATTAAGCCTTTATAATGGTAGTTGCTCAATTAAAGCTCCAGTTTCATTAAACTTTACTCAAAATAGTTTGACTTCACATCCTTAGGCTTAATATTGTGAGTTTCTTTTCAGATATTATATCCCAAATTACAAACTAATTGTGTTACAATAATGGGCTACTCAAAATGTTTAGATATGTTAAAAAAAAGGTTAAATATTTTTTTGAGCACCACCATATAAAAACAACTAATATTTTTATATTTAGTTTATGAAATTTTTAGAAAAATACTATCCTCTTTTATTAGCCTTTTTTAGTTTCTTATATTCAATATATCTATGGTTTAGAGGAAATGAACTAGAGGGAATATACGTAGGCCTTTGGCCAATAACAATCTTGGGTTTTGCAATAGCCTTTAGACAAAGACGAAAAGATTCAAATTAGACTTTATGAATAATAAGTTAATGTTTATTGTAGGATGTATAATCTTTGTGATATACAACTTCTTTTATTTTAAAATTGTTCTGAGACAGAAATTTGGTGATAAAAAGGATAAACCCCCCAAACCATAGGCATATCCTCTTCTTTTAGTTCTGCTACTGTCAATCATTATATTTAAATTGTGAATAAATTAAGCTTTTTATTTCTTTTAATTTCAATTTTAATGAATGGCCAAAGTATTGATATAATTAACCCTGAAAATGGTGTTGGTGTAAATAATTGGAGTATAATTAATGATGATGTTATGGGTGGAGTTTCATCATCTAACATTACTATAAATGATCAGAATAATATAGTTTTCAGCGGTTTCTTATCACTTAAAAATAATGGCGGGTTTGCATCATCGAGATTAAATTACAGCAAAGAAACACTAGTGGGAGTAAAATCTTTCAAAATTAAATTTAGAGGTGATGGGAATATATATAAACTCAGACTTAGGCAAAATAACAGACGCGCTTCTTACTCACATAGTTTCAAATCCTTGAGGGACCAATGGACAGAAATAAATATTTTAGTTACTGACTTTAAACCAACTTGGAGAGGCAATACTTACAATAATTATCCTGACTTACAAATCGATAAAATAAATAGCATTGGATTGCAAATATCTGATAAGCAAGAAGGGGAATTCAAATTAGAATTAAAATACCTTAAAGCACTTTATTAAATATTAATTAGAATATTTGTGATGTCTTAAACCATACACATATTCTCTTCTTTAAGTTCTGCTACCTTTAAAATAAGAGTTATATTTAAGCTATAAGAGAGGTGAAATCGGTTGGAATTAATTATGATAGACTATCCTATGCGATTTTTTCTCCAATAGCAGGGGTTGCGTTAATAGCGGGAATTATAAAGAACGATTACCCATATGTTAATAATGATCAATTCCTCGCCCTTATACTTTTTTTGTCAGTTGTTCTTACTATTTACTTTTTCTTGAAATCATTTAATGTATTGATTGTTGATTCGTTTGGTATTGAACTAAAATATCTTTTGTTTCCTTCAAAAAGTATTAAAAAAAGATGGGCGCAAATAAATAATTATGCAATAGTCAGAATCAAAAGGGAGGGGGGCAAGAGACAAATAACCTACACTCGCAGCGAACTTTGGTTTATTGATTCTAATGATATGGTATTATTTAAAACATACAAAAAAGGAAGAACAAATTTAAATCAAGCATTGAAAATGATTGAAAGATTCACAGATGAGAGTGTTATTGATTTAGAGAATACGGATATTTACTCTTGCTCAATAGGCAAGCAAAAGGTTATTTATAAGAGACCCCTCACTTAAACCATAGGCAAATCTTCTTCTTTTAACTTTTAATCCTCTTTGTATGACAGGTGTAAGGTAATTATATATTATCCTTACATTTGATTATGAATGAATTTAAGGTTTCTAGAAAGCTGTTTTTGAAGCAAAGTTTAGATGACGTTTGGGAAGTCATTTCTTCAAAAGAGTCTTTGGAACTTTTCCATCCTTATTGCTTAAAAAATAAGGTGATTTCTTGGGGTGATACTAAGGTAGATGAATTAGTATATTTAAATGGCTTAGTTTTTATTAGAGAATTTACCTCATGGAATCCAAACCACGGCTTTGAATTAACCATTGGAAAGAGGGATGGAAAAAAATCAAAAGTCAAATGGGAAATTACAATGTCAAATTCGGGCTGTTTAATATCAATTTCAATTTGGCCATATAAGTCAAGTAAGGTTTCTAAGATATTATATCCCTTTGTGAATGTTTTTATCGTAAGACCAAAGTTGAAAAAGTATTTAAGTTCCGTATTGAAAGGACTAAATTTTTACCTAACCAATAGGACAGTTGTAAAAAAGAACCAGTTTGGGTCGCATTCGTGGTTTTCATAAAAAAGTCAAAAGGCGATAGAAAAATATGGAAAAAAAGGAAGAGCACGGGGTTATAGAAATGATATCAAAACTACCTAAACCATAGGCGTATCTTCGCTTTATAGTTCTGCTAATTCTAACACTCTTAACTTTAATTTCGGTATCTTGTTCAAATGAAAAAATTAATCTTAGGTTTTATTATAGTAAATTTTTTTGCAACAGATTACATAAACGCCCAGCAATTGTCTAAAAACGATGTATTTGATGTATTGTCAAAATGGGAAGGTAAATGGAAAAATAGTGTGGTTTTTGAAGAATCTGTTTGGGTGTCTAAAAGTTTTGAAACTCGAGGGATAACAGACTCAAAGTTGATTCTTTCCAATAATTATATTGAAATGACAGCTTACAGTGGAAGTGAAACTAACAAACATATTGTTTGTTATGACCAAAATTCAAACCAGTTCAATAGATGGGAATTTAAAAGCGACAGTAGCAATACTTTTTGGACAGGAAAGTGGAATCAAAGGGAGAGCACTATGACTTGGAGCTATATAGATTTTTCAAGTACTGGTATCAGCGGTGAAATAATTGAAAAGTTTAAGTCAGATGAAATAATCAATGTAAAAGTTATTATGAAAGATAAAAATGGAAAACAACTGCTTCTAATAACTTCTAAAGCTCAAAAAATATAAACCACGCTAAAAATATTAATTCACATATATCGATGATGCCCACATAGGCTAAAGATAAACGCTACCTTATTTTTAGTATTTTTGTATTATGAAAACAAAACATTTATTTTGGATTGTTCCCCTTGCAATTATTGTTATTTTATTTTTTTCACTTTTTAGTTTTAATAACAGCGCTGTTCGAAAATTAGAAGCTGTTAAAACAAGTTTGTCAAATGTAGAGTCATCTTACCAGCGAAGAGCTGATGTCATAACAGGACTTCTAAATACGGTTAAGGGTGCAGCAAACTTTGAAAAAGAAGTACTTACCGAAGTGGTTGAAGCAAGGGCAAAAGCAGGTCAAACAAACATCAATTTAAATGACTTAAACGCCAATAGCATCAATCAATTTGCAGATGCACAGCAAGCTTTGTCAGGTGCTTTATCACGACTTTTGGTAACCGTGGAGCGCTACCCTGAGCTTAAGGCTACACAAAACTTTTTAGAATTTCAATCTCAGTTAGAGGGTACAGAAAACAGAATTAATGTGGAGCGCAACCGATATAATCAAGCGGTGAATACATACAATACACACATAAAGGTTTTTCCAAATGCAATCTATGCAGACTGGTTAGGATTCTCTGAGGAATTTCAAAGATTTCAATCAAGCGAAGGCTCCCAAGATGCTCCAGAAATCAGTTTTGACTAGTCTCATATGGAATTAGCATCATTTCTCTCACAAGAACAAATCCAAGAGCTTGTAGTTGTAATTTCAAAAGCAGAGCTTTTAACTTCTGGAGAGATAAGACTACACCTTGAAGAGAAGTGTACAATTGACGCCCAAGCACGTGCTGTTGAAGTGTTTGAAACGCTTGGTATGGAGCATACTAACCTCAACAATGGTGTATTGATTTATATTTCATACGGAGATCAAAAATTTGCTTTATGTGGCGACAAGGGCATTCATAAAAATCTTTCCAAACGTTTTTGGACTTCGCTTGGCAATGGACTAAGACGCGCCTTTAAAAACCAAGACTATTTTAAGGGAATCTCCAACACCATCATGGAATGCGGCAGGCAGCTAAGAGTACATTTCCCCTATCAACATGACGATATAAATGAGCTCGAAAATCATGTTACCTTTGAAGAAGATCTAACATGAAAAAGCAGTTTTTATATGTAATAGCTCTTTTGTGCTTTGGTGCTCAGTCATACGCACAATACGAAATTCCGAAAAAGCCAAGTAATCAAAGAGCAGTATATCAATACAAAAAAGGCAAAATATTAAAGCCTGACCAAGTTAGGGTATTAAACCAAAAGCTTGTTAGGTATGCAGACAGCACCTCTACTCAAATTGTGGTCGCTGCCATAAACTCAACTGAAGGTGAAGACATACTTTATTTGGGCGCTCAATGGGCCAACAAATGGGGTATTGGTCAAGAAAAACAAGACAATGGAATTTTTATTTTAGTAGCCAAGGGCGACAGAAAAATATCCATAAATCCGGGTTATGGTGTTGAAGAATACCTCACTGATGCCTTAAGCAAGCGAATTATCAATAATACCATTAGACCCGCGTTTAAAAAGGGCGATTACTACAAAGGTCTTAATAAAGCAACTGATCAAATTATTGCAATACTTGATGGCAATTTTGACGCGAGCGAATTAAAGAAAAGAGATTTTACCCCATGGGATTACTTTTTCCTTTTTATTTTTCTGGTCCCATTTATTATTATAGCGCACTTGATGTGGATAAGGCGCGAATGGAAGAAAAGAAAGGAGGACGGACAAGATGTTACCTTTGGCGAAATATTTAGGGACTATACTTTCAATGATGGGGTATTATACCATCCAGGCGGAAGCATTTCCAGTCAACAATCTTCAGGATCTTACGGCGGCGGCTTTGGCGGCGGCGGCTTTGGTGGTGGTGGCTTTGGCGGCGGTGGCGCTAGCGGAGGTTGGTAATAATTACCTTAAACGGTATTATCCAATTGTCTAGTCAAATTCAATTTGAACTTGTTA
Organism: uncultured Flavobacteriaceae bacterium; assembly: GCA_964014735.1. Taxonomy (GTDB): domain Bacteria; phylum Bacteroidota; class Bacteroidia; order Flavobacteriales; family Flavobacteriaceae; genus UBA7446. Next base: position 65,544 of record CAXHBH010000001.1, read on the forward strand.
GTCTGGAGAATTAGAATTTAATTAAATAACTTTAGCTCTCTAAAGATGAGTTTAGGATAATCGTACAATCTAATACGCCTGAAACGGGGCAGTCCCTTTTTGCTTCTTCTGCCAACTCCTGAAACTTTCCAATGCTAATTCCTGAAACTTTGCCTTTTAGATTTAAAATTATAGAAACAAATTTGCCGTCTTCAAAAGTTAGAGCCGCATCAGTGTTTAACTCATCTGGGCTATATCCAGCTTCATTCAAAACAAAACTTAGTTTCATATTAAAGCAGCCAGCTAGAGCAGCTGCAATCAGCTCCTCAGGATTTGTTCCTAGCTCACCGTTATCATTTTCAAACCTTGTTTTAAAACTATAAGGCATATCTTTAAATGCCTTGCTTTGAACATTTAAGAAACCATTTCCGTTGGCGCCATCACCTTTCCAAATCGCATTTACTTTTCTTACCATTGTTTGTGTTTTTTATGAATATAATACTTAATTCCGAATCCTTTGCGCTTCTTCAGACAAGTTGCTTTTTATAATTTCAATTTCTTGTGTTGGGTTATTTAAAAGATTATTTTGCTCATAAGCATCACTGTTTAAGTCATAAAGTAACTCTGTTCCATCGGCCTTTACAATGAGCTTATATTGGTTATCCCTAACGGCATAACTTACCACTCCATTTAGCGACTTTTCTGCATACGCATGTGTTCTTATAGTGGTATTTGCGTTTCCAATTAACGAATAAAAACTCCTGCTGTTGTGCTTTGCTGTTATTTCCCCACCTGCCATTTGGGCAATGGTTGTAAAAAGATCTGTAGACTGTATAAGCGCTGCTTCACGTACCCCTTTCCTGCTGACCCCAGCACCAGCAATTACCATGGGAACATTAATACCACCTTGATAGATGCTTCCCTTTGCCCGTCTAGGTCTATATGGTGTTTGAATAACTTGACTTGGCGTTCCATTGTCACCCAAAAAAATGACAATGGTATTTTCTAAGCCATTTGGAATGGCAGCAATTACGCGCCCAAGCTCTTTATCCAAAGCTTCAATAGCTGAAAAGTAATATGGCAATGGGTTTGTTTCAATGCTAACATCATCAGAAGGCAAACTTCCTTGTTGATGTAAATTTGTAGGCGCAAGATGAAATGGCGTGTGCGGTGCGTTATAGGCAAGCCATAAAAACCAAGGTTTTTCTCGGCTACCGATCCATTCTATAGCTCTATTGGAAAATGCTGTGGTGGTATAGGTAGTATTGTCTACTCTAATACCATTGATAACCTCTTTCCAATTGGTGTAGGAACTCACACCACCTCCTAAAACCCCAGAGAAATGATCTATACCCATGGTGTTGGGGTCTGTAATGTTATTTGACAAGTGCCATTTCCCAATTAGTGCAGTATCATAAGTGCCATTTGATTGGGTTTTAATAAAATCATGCAAGGTTTCTTCGCTTAACGAAATATCTTGCTCCACCTCCAAAACCCCATTATGGTAGCCAAGCTTTCCCGTTATTATAGATGCTCTTGTTGGAGAACATACAGGATAAGCCCACATATTGTCAAAAGTAATTCCGCTACTGGCCAACATTTCAAGTGTTGGCATTTGAGGTTTTTTTGACCCCTCTGAATAGTTTGGAGTAGCATCTTTGCCCATATCGTCTGCAATTACAAACAGAATGTTTGGCGGTGGTGTTTCCGAAATGACTTCTTTTTCAGAGACTTCTTGTTTGCCGCAAGACAAAATAAGAATGCATATCATTAAAAGGATGCTAATAGTTCTCGCCATGGTATGGTTATTAGACACCATAAATTTAAAAAAGTTTGTTTTAAAAAAATTAATAGATACTTAGAGCTTTGCATTTGAAACTCGCGCGGTAACCTCAATATCTGCAGCTTTGAAGGCATTAAAGCCTCCAGCAACGTCAATTACATTGTGGATGCCCCTGCTTTTAAGAATTGAAGCAGCAATCACAGAACGATAACCTCCCGCACAATGCACATAAAAGGGTTTATCTGCGGGGAATTCAGCCAAATGATGGTTTATAAAATCAAGTGGCGTATTTTCTGCAATTGGTATATGCCCTGAATCATATTCGGTTGTTTTACGCACATCAAAAATATGAATACTGTCTTTTTCAAGATCGGCTTTAAGCGTTGTTGCTGAAACAGAAACAAGGCTGTCTATTTCTTTAGAAGCCTTTTTCCAAGCGTCAAAACCACCCGCTAAATAGCCAATAGTATTATCAAACCCAACTCGTGATAGTCTCGTAATGGCTTCTTCTACGCGTTCATCATCGGCAACCAACAAAATAGGTTGTTTTACATCAGCGATTAGTGTGCCTACCCACGGAGCAAAACCACCGTCAAGACCAATAAAAATAGACCTTGGAATATGTCCTTTTATATAGTCGTTGTGCTGTCTTACATCCAAAACAATAGCACCAGTTTCATTGGCTACAAGTTCAAATGCACCTGACGATAGGGCGTGTTTCCCAGTTTCAATTACTGCATCCAAATCCGCATACCCTTCTTTGTTCATCTTAACATTGAGCGGAAAATAGTCTGGAGGTGGAAGTAGTCCCTCGTTGACTTCTTTAATAAATGTCTCTTTGTCCATGTCGGCACGAAGTGCGTAATTCATTTTTTTCTGATTGCCAAGGGTGTCAACCGTTTCTTTCATCATGTTTTTCCCACAGGCAGATCCTGCACCGTGAGCTGGATATACAATAACATCATCGGCAAGAGGCATGATTTTGTTACGCAAGCTATCAAAGAGTATTCCCGCCAATTGCTCTTGGGTTATATCTGCTCCTTTTTGTGCCAAGTCTGGACGGCCAACATCTCCTAAAAAGAGCGTATCGCCCGTAAAAATAGCATGGTCTTTTCCGTTTTCGTCGCGTAGTAAGTAGGTGGTGCTTTCCATGGTGTGACCTGGAGTGTGTAAAGCGATAATACTGGCTTCACCTAATTTAAATTCTTGTCCATCAGTGGCAATAAGTGCTTTAAAATTTGGGTTGGCATTTGGACCAAAAATAATTGGTGCATTTGTCTTTTTGGCAAGGGTCAAATGACCACTTACAAAGTCTGCGTGAAAATGCGTTTCAAATACATATTTTATGTTAGCACCATCTCGCTCAGCCCGTTCCAAGTATGGGCCTGTTTCGCGCAACGGATCAATGACGGCTGCTTCGCCATTACTTTCAATATAGTATGCGCCTTGCGCCAAACAACCAGTGTATAACTGCTCTACTTTCATGCGATGTCTGCTATTAGTCTTACAAAAGTACAAATTTAGCTTGCTTCAGCTTGTTGGGGGCAACCTATTTTATTGAACAGCAAGGTAGTCTAAAAGAAATTGTTTTAGAAAGAGAATACGAGTCTTACAATGGTAATCAGCCAATGGTGACCTAATTTCTAAGGCTACCTTTGTTCGTAAACTTCTTCAAAAGGCACCCTACAGCGTTCGCCCCAAATGCCTTTATTACCATCACGCACGCCACACGATATAATCATATTTATGTCTGCCCCCCTTGTTAGCTTGAGCAATTTTTTTACGCTTTTGCTGTCAAAACCTTCCATGGGGCAGGTATCGTATCCTTTTTCAGCCATGGCAAGCATGAAGGTCTGTGCCGCAAGCGCACAAGACTTGTGTACGACGGTTCTCATTTGGGTTTCGGAGACTTCACGAACTACTGGTCGAAAAACCCCCATTACAAATACGATGAGTTTTCTTATTATTCCCAGCAATCGGAAAAATCGCGCATACAACAACGGCATCAATTTGCCGTAGTACACCTCTCTTACTGCGATGCGTTTCGCTTGTCTGTCTTTTGGGCTGTTTCTTTTGACATTTCCTTTTTCAAAATTTAGTAGGAACTTGGCCCTGGATCGAAAAAGATCTTGGCGGGTGACAAAAACAACCCACTGCGCTGCGGTTGAGGCTGCTGTTTGACCCAGACAGGCTTTGGTTAGCGCTTCTCTCCACTTAGGGTCAACGAGATGTATGAATTGCCACAGCTGCATGTTTGAACTTGTAGGCGCCAGTGTTGCCTGCCTGAGACAGTCTTCAATGTCATTTGGCGAAATTGATTTTTTATCACTGAAAATGCGCACAGAACGCCTGTGCTCCAGGAGGTTTTGTAAATGCATATATAAAGATACAGTAATTAATAAGAGGAGGAAATGGACTGTCTATTGATTGTTATTTTTTATCATTTCGTTAAATAAGTCCCATTACCTTATGGTTACCAACAATTAGTCTACTTTTGCCGCTTAAATTTAATATCCTTGAAACGATTTCAATTTGTAGATAAGTCCACTGGCGGCAGTGTTAAAAATGATTTACTTTCTGGAATTACGGTCGCCTTAGCCTTGGTACCTGAAGCCGTGGCCTTTGCCTTTGTGGCGGGTGTATCGCCTGTTGTTGGACATTATGGTGCCTTTATGACGGGTTAATAACGTCTATTTTTGGCTATTTTATGCTTTTATACAACATGCTTATTTGCTTGGCTAACGCTACATCAAGCGCGGTAACGGCATTTTGGTCATGGGTGCGTAGGGAAATCGAAATGCGGTTGTAGCTATTCTTCCAGTCGGGATGGTGACCTAGTTTTTCGGCCATGTCTGCAACTTTTGACATAAAATCAAAGGCTGTTTTGAAGTCTTTAAATACCAAATTTGTTTTGATGAACCCTGCATCCCATTGCCAATCGTTAGCATGCGTGTCAAGGGCCTTAAAAATACTTGCTGCGTTGTAGTGTTTCATTAGATTTTAAGGCCAATGTATTCTGCGCAAAATAGCATTAGTTGATTTTTATAAATATACAATTTTAACACAACACCATCTAACCAAAATATATGGTAAATTTGTAGACCTATGAAAAAGATTATTATTATCGGATCTGGATTTTCTTCTTTATCCGCCGCCTGTTATTTGGCAAAAAAGGGAAATCAAGTACAAGTACTGGAAAAAAACGATTCACTTGGCGGACGCGCCCGACAGTTTAAAAAAGACGGTTTCACTTTTGACATGGGCCCATCGTGGTATTGGATGCCCGATGTATTTGAATCGTTTTTTGGCGATTTTGACAAGCAAGTATCTGATTACTACAAACTTGATCGTTTGTCGCCAGGCTATCAAGTTATTTTTGGTAAGGACGATATCTTTCCTGTGGAGGATAGCATCACCAAAATTGCAGCCCGATTTGAGGAAATTGAAATCGGAAGTGGCGCAAAACTCACACGGTTTTTAGAAAAAGCACGTTACAATTACGACATAGCCGTTAAGGATTTGGTGTATAGGCCGGGTGTATCGCCACTAGAATTGGTTACGCCTCAAACCGTCAAAAAAGTAGGCCTGTTTTTTTCCAATATTAGAAGTCAGGTTGAAAAGCAGTTTACCAATCCCAAATTGCGCTCTTTATTACAGTTTCCCGTTTTGTTTTTAGGAGCAAAACCAGAGAGTACTCCTGCATTTTACAATTTTATGAATTATGCCGATTTTGGTCTGGGCACTTGGCATCCTAAAGGTGGTATGTACCAAATTGTGGATGGTATGGTTAGCTTGGGGAAATCGCTAGGTGTAAGGTACTACACCAGCCATGGCGTAGACGAAATTTTACTTAACAACGGTAAGGCTTCTGGGGTTCGCTCTGGAGACAAAACATTTGAAGCAGATATAGTCATCTCAGGAGCAGACTACCACCATACTGAAACCTTATTGCCCAAAGAAAAGCGCGCTTATAGTGAATCCTATTGGGACAAAAAGACCTTTGCGCCCTCATCTTTGTTGTTCTATATAGGGTTGGATAAAAAGCTGGATTCACTTGCGCACCACAACCTCTTTTTTGATGTGGATTTTGACGCCCATGCAGGGAGTATTTACGACACCCCTGAATGGCCAGACGAACCTCTCTTTTACGTGAATTTACCATCACAGAGTGACCCATTAATGGCGCCCAAAGGAAAGGAAGCTTGCTTTATTTTGATTCCCATAGCTCCCAATTTAGAGGACACCCCAGAGTTGAGAGAAAAGTACTTTGAAATTGTACTCAACCGCATGGAACAGTTGACCGATACCGAAATAAAACCACATATTTTATTTAATGAATCTTTTTGTGTCAAAGAGTTTAAAGAAGTATATAATTCCTACAAAGGAAATGCCTATGGGATGGCCAATACGCTTTTACAAACTGCATTTTTACGACCTAAAATGAAGAGTAAAACGGTTGACGGGCTATATTTTACAGGTCAGCTTACCGTTCCTGGTCCTGGAGTGCCACCGGCTTTAATATCAGGAAAAATTGTGGCAGATTTTATTCAATAAATACCAATTTAATTATGCAAACTATTTTTCACTCAGCCGATTCTCGAGGCAGTGCCGATCACGGTTGGCTACAAGCCAAACACAGCTTTAGCTTTGCTGGTTGGTTTAACCCCGAGCGTATACAGTTTGGCGCACTGCGCGTGCTTAACGATGATATCATTCAAGGTGGTATGGGCTTTGGTACCCACCCGCACGATAATATGGAAATCATTACCATTCCATTGCTTGGCGATTTGGAGCACAAAGACAGCATGGGTAATACTGAAGTGATTCGGGAAGGAGAGATACAAGTAATGAGGACTGGTACTGGCGTATACCATTCTGAGCATAACAAAAATACAGATAGGGAAATCAGCCTGCTTCAACTTTGGATTTTTCCAAACAAACGCGACGTAGCACCCCGCTATGATCAAATCCCTATTGACAGCCTTCACAAAAAAAATGAGCCCTTTCAGATTTTGTCACCATACCCCGAAGATCAAGGGGTTTGGATTCATCAAAATGCCTGGTTTCATATGCTTGATTTGGAAGCGGAAAATATCACTTACTATGAACTAAAATCAGAAGGCAATGGCGTTTATGCCTTTGTCATAGAAGGAGAGGTAGAAATAGGAGAGCAAGTACTTGGAAAACGGGATGCCTTGGGTATTACAGAAACTGCTACCTTTGAAATTAGCGCACATCAAGACACCCAAGTGTTGTTGATCGAGGTGCCCATGGTGGTGGATTAAAACGCTCTTAATGATAAAACAAAACATCAAGGTTTTTGGCATGACCTGTTCAGGCTGTGAGGCCGCTATTGTTGCGGCTGTAACACAAATAGAAGGCGTATTTAAGGCTGTAGCCAATCACAAAAAAGACCTATTAACAATATGGGCACAACCAGCTGTTTCAGACCTTGTTATTAAAGCTACACTTCTTAAAAAATATGTGCTTATTGATGCAGCAGCACAAGAACCTTCAAAGCTCAAGCAACTATTTCCCCTTTTTCTGATTTTTGGATTTATCATTAACGCAATTGTTTTGATTCACTGGTCTGAGTGGAACATGACAGTCATGATGTATGATTTTATGGGGACATTCTTTATGGTATTTTCATTTTTCAAGCTGCTGGATATAAAGGGATTCCAAGCCAGTTTTAAGATGTATGACCCGTTGGCTGCTGCATGGCCAGCATATGCTTTGTTTTACCCATTTATCGAGCTTGCTTTAGGCGTATGTTATATCCGTGATTTTATACCCGACTGGGTTTTATGGGTTACCATTGTTGTTTTGAGCACCACTACGTTAGGCGTAGTTAAAACCCTGCTAAAAAAGAGCGCCATTCAATGTGCCTGCTTGGGTAGTGTGCTAAAGCTTCCCATGACAGAAGCCACTTTTATCGAAAATGCCATGATGATTGTCATGGCTGGAAGTTTGTTACTTTAACTGATTAACGAAAATTTCCAAGGCATCATTAAAAGCAGCAAGATGCGTTGCTTCAGTAATTCCCTTTTCCTCATCAAAGGTTTCCTTGTATGAAGGCAGAGCAAAACATGGAATATTTGGCATATCTCTAGAGAGGCGTAAATAAGCAAGCTCTAAAACTGTTTTAGCACCACGAGGCCCGGTTGAGGTGGATAGTAGAAACATGGGTTTGCCACACCAAATGGGTTTTTCGAGTCTTGAAATCCAATCGAATATATTTTTGAAAGCGGTTGTATAAGCGCCGTTGTGCTCAGCAAAGGAAATGATGATACCATCACTTGCTTGCAGTGCAGCCTTAAAGGAATGTGCATTTTCTGGAATGCCTTCTTTTTCACGATCGGTGCTGTAGAGTGGCATCTCATAATCGTTTAAATCTAACAATTTAATTTGAGCATCGGGCACTTGTTGGGCAGCAAAGTGTGCCAGTTTTCGGTTGATGGAATTTTGACTCGAACTCGCGCCAAAGGCAACAATGTTAGGCATAGCTTATTTTTTAGCTAAGATAGGCAATTGCAAAAATGTAAGGAAATAGTTTGCTTTATTGAAGTTCAATTTTAGCCAAGAATGCATCGTACAAATTTGTTTCTTCGGATGTTATCCAAAAGTTTTTGGCATCTATAATGCTTATTGCTTCAATTTGTGCTCCGTTAAAATTAAGTTCATATTGATTGATATTTGCATCCGCTATAGCAGACAGGGAGAAGTTGTCAATCACATATAAATACTGGCTATCGTCTCTTTTATAACCCGTCAGCGCCAAGATTTTACTTTGTTGGTGAAAATCAGCTCCCGTTATCAACGACCCAACAGGCAACGACCCCATTTTTGTTGCAGGCCCTCCTGAGGGAGAAATCACATAAACCTCAGAAGTAAGCGTACTTCTGTTTTTGGTGAAAACCACCATTTTATTTTCTATGTGGACGATGCCTTCCGCATCAAAGTGAGTAGCTTGTTGAAAGTCAAAATTATCTTGTTCTGGATAATTAAAAGGGATGGAGTCTAAAGTGTTAGCACCACCATTACTTAAGTCTACTTCCAATAGGTATAGGTTTCTTCGGGTTCCAAAGTTATTTCCCATATCGGCAATAATCATGTTGCCGTTAACTATAGTCATGTCTTCCCAATCAATATTTTGTTTGTTTATTATCCTTTTGTCAAGGAGCTTTCCTTTTGTACTGATGGCATAGAGCGTGGCCTCGTTTCCAGAATCGTTGAGGGTCCATAGCGTATCATTAAGTACGGCTAGACCAGAAGTTTCTTCAAGAATATCTGGCAGATCGTACTTTTCAACTGCTGTTTGTGCAAAGACGCAGGAGTAGACCAGTAATAAAAGTAAACCTTGTTTGTGTAGATGTCCCACTCAAATTATTTTTAACAAATATAAAACACTAAATATGATGCTCTAACATTTTTATATCCTTATTTTTGTTCCCCTATCTTTAACTCATGGGGCAACAAGTAGTTTTAAGCTTTTTTACTTATAACAAAAACAAGTTTTGGGCATTCACCCAAATGCAACGTGCCATCCCACAGCTACAACAGCAACCAGGCATACAGTTTTTCAGAACCTTAGGCACAGGTGCTGGCTTGGGCTTTAGTCTTTGGCCTGATTTTTCTACCTATGCGTTGCTTACCATTTGGGAATCTAAATCAGCAGCCACAGCTTTTTTGAATACAAGTTCGCTAATGGAAAGTTATGTGGTCAAATCAGTATCCCAAAAACATTTTCAATTACACCCCTTGCAAAGTCACGGCCTTTGGGGGAAAACAAATCCATTTGAGCCGTCAAAAAGGCCTTTAGCACCCGATGAAAAAATAGGCATCATCACCAGAGCCACGCTTAGGCCTAGCCGCTTGCTGGAATTTTGGCGTGAAGTACCTGCGGCTTCAAAAGCTATACAGCAAGCCAAAGGGGTGTTGTGGTACAAAGGGATTGGCGAATGGCCCTTGGTACAGCAGGCTACGTTTAGCCTTTGGAACAGCCTAGCGGAAGTAAAAGACTTTGCTTATAAAAGCACCCACCATGCTGCGATTGTCAAAAAAACACGCAAACGAAATTGGTATAAAGAAGATTTATTTGCACGCTTTGCTGTGCGTCCACTACATTTGAAAGATGACTAAAGCAATTGTTATTGGTGCTGGCGTTGGCGGATTGGCAACAGCCATCCGGTTGGTCAAAAAAGGCTATGCCGTTGAGGTTTTTGAAGCCAATGAATATGTGGGCGGAAAGCTATCCACCTTTAATCTTGGGGATTACCGCTTTGATGCAGGTCCGTCTTTATTTACCATGCCACAGTTTGTAGATGCCTTGTTTGAACTTTGCGATGAAAACCCGACTGATTTCTTCCAGTATTCGCGAAAAGAAGTTGCCTGCCGCTATTTTTGGGAAGATGGCAAACGCCTCACAGCCTATGGTGATACAGATCGCTTTGCGGAGGAAGTGGAAGACAAACTAGCTGTTCCTGCCAACACCCTTAAACGTTATTTGTCAAAAGCAAAAAAGAAATTTGACCTTACCCGCAGTTTATTTTTGGAACACTCCCTACACAAATGGCAAACTTATATGCGCAAGGAAACGTTCATAGGAATTGCTAATTATTTCTCATTTGAAATAGACACCACCTTAAACCGTGTGAATACGGCTCAGCTCAAAGAACCCCATTTGGTACAATTCTACAATCGCTTTGCTACTTATAACGGTTCAAATCCGTATAAAACACCTGGCATGATGACCTTGGTGCAGCATCTGGAACAGCACTATGGCACCTATATTCCTAAAAAGGGAATGGGCGACATCAGTGCTTCGTTATATGCACTCGCCAAACGCATGGGAGTTAACTTTCATTTAAGCAGTCCTGTGACTGAAATCCTGATTGAAAACAAAAAGGCAGTTGGCATTCGTGTAAAAGAGGAAAAGCATGCTGCTGATTTGGTGGTATCTAATATGGACATAGTGCCTACGTATAGGAAGCTACTTCCAAACCAAAAACAACCTGAAAAAATCCTTTCACAAGAGCGCTCAAGCGCTGCGGTTATTTTTTATTGGGGTATCTCGAAATCCTTTCCACAACTCGACTTACACAATATCTTTTTTTCTGATAATTATAAGGAAGAGTTTGCTGCAATATTCAACACCAAAACGCTTTATCAAGACCCTACGGTTTATGTCAACATCACCAGCAAAGAAGTGCCGGCCGATGCCCCAGCGGGCAAAGAAAACTGGTTCGTGATGATCAATGCGCCTCATAACACAGGGCAAGACTGGACGGCTGTGGCACAACAGTTACGTGAATGGGTAATTGCCAAACTAAACCGTAACCTCAATACCGACATTCTACCACTTATTGAAGAAGAGTGGGTGATGACACCTGATATTATTGAGCAACGCACCCAATCTTATTTGGGTGCGCTGTATGGTGCCTCATCAAATGATAAAATGGCTGCTTTTTTGCGACACCCAAATTTCTCTCGTGAAATTTCAAACATGTATTTTTGTGGGGGGAGTGTACATCCAGGAGGAGGGATTCCCTTGTGTTTGTTGTCGGCAAAAATTGTAAGCGATTTAATTCCAACGCCATGAAAGATTACCTAATTCCAGTGACAAGTACCGCCAAAATATCGGTCGGGCTTATTTGGTTGTTCCATATTTCTGGGCTTTGCGGCATCTTGTTTATAGATCGGGAGTTATTTTTAGAAACGACGCCGATAAACTTATTTGTAACCTTTATCATGCTATTTGTCAACCAACCACAAATGGACAAGGGCGTGGCTTTGGCTGCGGGTTTTGCTTTTACTGTGGGCTTCGCCGTGGAGTTTTTGGGTGTTAATTACGGACTTATTTTTGGAGAGTATGCCTATGGCAATAACTTGGGCTTAAAAGTAGGTGGCGTACCATTACTGATAGGCGCCAATTGGGTCATGCTTACCTTTATAACAGGTGCCGTGGCTGCGATATTTTTTAATACATCTGCATTTAGAGCTGCTGTTTTTGGTGCATTTCTAATGGTGCTTATAGATTTGGTGATAGAGCCTGTAGCCCCAAAGTTTGATTTTTGGGAGTTTGCGAATGTTACGGCTCCTTTGTCTAATTATATTGGATGGTTTCTGGTTGCCTTTCCCATACAATGGATTTATCAAACACAAGTAAAAATTAAAGACCGCGTCTTTTCATTTCAACTCGTTTTGGTGCAGTTTTTCTTTTTCGGCGTGTTTAGCCTTATTCAATTAGCCTCGTAGTTCAACGGATAGAATAGAAGTTTCCTAAACTTTAGATCCAGGTTCGATTCCTGGCGAGGCTACTTTTTGCCTTGGCAGCAGTTGCGCAATAACGAATCGAGGTTTATACCTTTTGGGTAATTCTTAGCGGGGCTACAAATGAAACAAGTTAAAATTTTTTGAGAAAAAGATTTATTTCTCAAATAACATTTATTATGTGAACAACTATTTTATTTATTGAGTACTTCGTTCATAAGAGAAACCACCAGCCTTATTTTGGGACCAAGATGTAAATTTTATATCCAGATAAATGTCATCTTCAATTAGATGTAAAACCAAGTCTTTTCCTACAACATTTTTTGGCTTTGAAACAGCTGTTCTAAAGTTATCAAAAACCAATGTACTAAGAACATTTGTTGTCCCAATAGACCACTCAGTCCCAGATGGACTACTATACTTACTTTCGTTTGTTTCGGTCTTGATATTATAAATCTGACCCCCATTGTTACCACGTGTAATCCAAACCTTGGAATTAATGCGATCTTGGTTAGCTTCATCTGTTGGATCTGCACCATCAATTTTTGTAAATGTAATTTTTTCACCATTCCAAATAGTGGCGGAACTAACGTCGTTAGGCTCATCATCCTTAGCACATGAAACTAACAAAAATATAAACGACAACAGTAAATAGATTTTTTTCATTTTATATAATTTTAAACCGTCTTCAAATATACGTATCAACAAGCCAATTTTCATAAATAATTTTGTTGTTGGTATTTTTACGCGTTGTTCATAGTTAATATAAACGTATACATTTGTGTCTACAAAAACTATAGCTACTTGGAACAACTCTATTTTTCGTCCTTTGATGAGTCGTGCAAAGTTGGCCCTGAAGTACCAGTAGGCGCATACTGGGGCATTTGGGATAAAAATGAAAATTTAAAGTTTTAACTTTACGCCCAACCTTTTTACTTAAAACATGTGCACTAAGCGATTTAGTATTGCAGTATTAACTCTCTTATTAATAAATGCCTGCACCTTCATCTCCAATAACAAAGATAAGCAGGCCATTTCAAAAAAAGTAGCCAACATATTAGAACAGATGACCCTAGCCGAAAAGGTTGGTCAGATGACACAGATAGACATACGTTTGTTAGACGACCCAAGTGATATTAAAACCTATCATATAGGCTCTATTTTGAGTGGAGGTGGCGCCGTTCCAAAAAACAATACGCCATTGGGCTGGCTTGAGATGGTCAATGGGTTTCAAAAAACCGCCATGGAAGATCGTTTGGCAATTCCGATTATTTATGGCGTAGATGCCGTACACGGACACAATAATGTTTTGGGCGCAACTGTATTTCCACACAACCTTGCATTAGGCGCTGCCAACGATGCAGATTTGGTATATCGTATAAATAAGGCCACTGCAACTGAGGTTGCTGCAACCGGAATCCATTGGACGTTTTCTCCTTGTATTACCGTTCCACAAGATCCCAGATGGGGACGTTTCTACGAAGGCTTTGGTCAGTCAACGGAGCTTGTAAATGGACTTACCACAGCAGCTATAAAAGGGTATCAAGATCAACTTGCTGAAACAAATGACAAACAGGTAGCGGCTTGTGCAAAACACTTTATTGGCGATGGCGCAACCGTTTGGGGAACTGGCACAAGAATAGACGGTTTACACACCTACTATATTGACCGTGGGGATGTTCAGTTAGACGACAAGACGTTAAGAGAACTTTATTTACCACCTTATAAAACAGCAATTGCTGCAGATGTCAAAACCATAATGGTAAGTTTTAACAGTGTCCGCGGAGAAAAATGCCACGGGAGCAAATATCTTCTAAGTGACCTCTTAAAAGACGAGCTTGGCTTCAAAGGATTTGTGGTATCAGATTGGGCTGGAATTGATGAAATTCCTGGCGACTACAAGTCTGATGTAATCAATGGAGTTAATGCGGGTATTGACATGGTAATGGTCCCAGGTATTATGCAAGGTCAAAACCAGCAACACTACAAGGTTTTCATTCAATACCTTATTGAAGCTGTAAATGAGGGCAGTGTTAGCATGGCAAGAATTGATGATGCAGTAAGCCGTATTTTAAAAGTAAAATTGGAGATTGGATTGTTTGACAGCCCATATATTGATGATTCCTATTTAAATCAAATTGGAACTGCAGAACATCGAGCTTTGGCACGTGAAGCAGTTCAAAAGTCAGCGGTATTACTCAAAAATGAAAATATTTTGCCATTGCCTAAAAACGCAGCTATTACTGTAGTTGGATCAGCAGCAAACAACCTTGGTGTTCAAAATGGCGGTTGGACAACTGACTGGCAAGGTATTTTTACCCCCGGCTTTGTATTTCTAGATTACAACGCGGATGAAAAACTGACGAGCAAAGAGTATTACAGTCAACTCGAAAAGATTTTTGAAAATAAATTTGAAAAAAGTAGTTGGATGGGTCATTTTGAAGAAATAGACTTAGATAATGATGGAAAAGTCAATGCGGCAGATTTTAAAGGATTTATGGCAAACCGTGTTTTGCAGCCCAACGGAACAACAGTGTTGGAAGGGCTTTTTCAGGTAGCACCCGAAGCCAGTATCACGTATAGCCCAAACGCCACAACAATATCAGAAAACAACATTGTTCTCGCTGTGATTGGGGAATATCCATACGCTGAAGGAATTGGAGATGACGGCGATTTACGACTCAATAAGGCCGATCTTGAAACGCTTGAGCGCGTATATGCTAGTGGAAATAAGACCATCGTTTTGTTGATGTCTGGCCGACCACTTATGGTACACGAACAGCTACAAAATTGGGATGCTTTTGTTGCTTCTTTTTTACCAGGAATGGCAGGCGAAGGCTTAGCAGATGTACTTTTTGGAGACGCAGCACCCAAAGCAAAACTTAGCTTTGATTGGGACTTGACGCATGACGGGAAAGGCATACTGTTTCCTATGAACAGTGGTCTTACTTATGAATAGTCTTTTAGACAACGCGCAAGAAGTGTATCTTTGAGCATGCGTTTTTATTATTTGGTTTTTTTTATGTTTTTGGTCGGATGTAAGCAAAAGCAGCCACCTCTTTCTTTTGACAGCTCTGTTGTAGTTGATACTATTGTTCAAAAAACACCACTTAAAATACCCGCCTCAAGCCATGAAATAAACTGGTCCAACTTGTTAGCATTGATGGAGTCTTTGCACGAAATCCACTCAGATCAACGTGCCATTACGCTTAAAAATATTAAGGAAGAAGCCGCCAAAATAAATGCCCAACCGTGGCCAAAAGAATGGGACATTAAGCCTATTCGCGCGCGTTTTAATGTGTTTGTAACACATGCGAGTATTGCTTCAGACCAAAGATTGGAGGACAATGCCCTTATACAACAAGGTCAAGCTATCAATAAGATGAAAGAAAGCTGGAATATATTTGCTAATCAAATTACTAGTGATAAAACGCTAGCTCCTTTTAACCCCGCAATCGGCCAACCCATAAACAAAACCGAATAGTACTGCGCTACTGCTGTCTATCACTTTTTTGTTACGTTTACTTGCCATTTTTGAAAACGAAGGTAATGGCAAGTTTAGATGTTCACAGGCTTGAGTATAAAAATAGGCTCTCTGGTGATGAACTGGACTAACACAATGAAGTATTTTTCCCCAATGCCCTTCCTCGATTACTGCCATTAGAAAACGTACTACGTCCTCTTGATGAACAAGGTTTGTTGGTGCTTTTGGCGCTGATAAATTGGTTCTGCCCGCAAGTTGTTTTGCTGGGTGTCTTTTGCCCCCAATCAGTCCGCCCAACCTCACAATTGATGCTTGATTCGTGCAAGTTTGAATGCTTTTTTCAGCTTTCAATAGTTGTTGTCCGATTATGCTATCAGGTTTAGGGATACTTTCTTCGTTAACTATGCCTTGCGAAGCACCAAACACGCCTATGGTACTAAGCAATAATAGTTTACATGACGGATATTTTGCAAGTGCAGCTACAATTGTTTTGATTCGACTTGCATACTTGGCATCTGGGTTTTTCCTAAGTCCAGGGGGAAATGCAATAATAAGGGTGTCAACATCTTCTACGAAGAGGTTTAAGTTACCAATAATAACTTCGTTATTGAGCTTTATTAAAAATGGCTCTATGCCCATATTTTGTAAGAGCTCTAAACTGTCTTTAGATGTAACACTTCCACGAACATGATGCCCTTGTGCTATAAGTGACTCGGCAAGTGATTTCCCCAACCAACCACATCCAATAATAGCTATCTTTTTCATCTTTGTAAATGTATCTTTTTTACCAACAACTCAAAGATTAATTTTTTTTCCATATCTTTTACTCAGCAAAAATCATAAATGCCTATAAAAAGTTTTCAAGCAGCCCGTCAAAAACTCATTCCTAAGCGAAAGAAATTCCTTTTGGTTAGAGACTATATGACTCGCGACTTGATTTCGTTTTCCCCCCAGCAATCCATCCTTGAAGTAATGCGTATTCTAATTCGCAATAAAATTTCTGGTGGGCCTGTTTTGGACGAAATGTCTAGATTAATTGGGATTATTTCTGAGGCAGACTGTATTAAGTATCTTTCGGAAAGCAAGTATTTTAATCAACCTTTCTTTGATCGTAAGGTATCAGATAGCATGTCAGAAAACCCAGATACAATAGAAGCAGATAAAACTATTTTTGATGTCGCTACTGTGTTTCACAAAACCAACCGCCGTAGGCTCCCTGTTTTGGAACAAGGCCGGCTGGTAGGGCAAATAAGTAGGCAGGATGTTGTTAAAGCAGCGTTGTTGTTGAGAAGTCAACGATGGCGCTAAAGTGAATTATATAACCTTAAAAACCCCTTATCGTGAGCACCATTCAAAATAGCGTTATGCTAATCTGACATCTGGGTGATAACCCGGAAGAAGTAAAATTAGACTCAAACAAAAAGTTAACCACTTTTTCAATAGTTACCAATTTGCGATATAAAAATAAAGAAGGCGAACCTATTGAAAAAACTCAATGGCACCGTGTTGTTGCGTGGAATAAGTTGGCTGAAATATGCCTCGAACACCTAAAAAAAGGAAGTCATGTAGCTTGTCAAGGACATTTGGAATATCGCGAGTTTGAAACAAAAGCTGGTGAAAAAAGACTACTCCAGAAATCCATTTAAACGAAATGCAGATACTCTAATCAGTCGTAAATATCCGCTGCTACACGATAGGTATTGGCGTGTGCCTCAACGATGATATTTACATCTGGGGCATAGCCTCCACCCATACTACATTGCACAGGAATATTACGACTATAACAAGCGGATAGAACCATTTCATCTCTTTTTTTGGAACCTTCAAGCGAAAGTGATAAACGCCCGAGTTTGTCTTTTTTTAAGACATCTACACCAGAAAGGTAAAACACAAAGTTAGGCTCGAAATTATCAAATAACTTATAGAGCACTTCATCCAACATACTTAAGTATGCGGTGTCTTTGGTGTTATCCGCTAATGCAATATCCAAGTCACTCTTTTCTTTTTGGAAAGGGTAGTTTGCTTTGCCGTGAACTGAAAATGTAAATACAGCTTTATTGTTTTGAAACAGTGCCGCCGTACCATTCCCTTGATGAACATCTAAATCTACAATTAAGATTTTTTTCGCTAAGTTATTGTCAAGCATATAATTTGCAGCAATAGCTTGATCGTTGAGTAGACAAAATGCCTCTCCACGGTCATAAAAGGCATGATGTGTCCCTCCCGCAATATTAAATGCGACACCACTTTCTAGCGCAAAAATACAGCCTTGTAATGTCCCCTGAGCAATGATACACTCTCGTTCAATGAGTTCAGCAGAAAGGGGAAACCCAATGCGGCGCGCTTCTTTTTTTGAAAGCGACAAGGTGTTTAGTTGTTCGTAATAGTCAGTAGAATGTGTTCGTGTAATGTGCGTATTTGTAATTCGCTTGGGTGCAAAAAACTGCTCTTTACGGCAGGTTCCTTCTAATAACAGTTGTTGTGGTAATAATTCATACTTAGCCATGGGAAAACGATGTCCATCTGGAAGCGGATGTGCGTAAACAGCATGATGGGCAATGCGAATCATTACCACAAATATAGGCCTTTGACTTTTCTACATGCTTTTAAAATTAAAGCACTAACCATTAAAAAAACCAATTATGAAAACTAGAAAAATAATGCCCTCGTCTGAATTTAGTTTCAATAAGACGTGAAAAATCGAATTAATATCTTGACTCAAAGTGTAAGAAAAGCAAGGGGCGTCTATTAGAAAACCAAAAATGAAAAGCTTTTTGTTAAAACGGTGTTTCATCCCAATAAGATTAGGATTTTTAAAAGTAAAAATTATTTAATAACCCAACCAAATTATTTAGAATTTGAAAGAAGTAGAAGTACTATGAGGTAAGCTTTTCTAGCTGAGCAGCAATTGCGTCATCTTCTATTTTTCCAAAAAGAAGGGAAGCATTGCCAAGTAAGTGGTTGCTTTTAACAGGCATTTTTTCTTTAAAGCTGTTCCAACAAATACCCTTATCTAACAGTAACATCTCTCGAAGTTTTTTGGCAGTATATGGTAAAAAGGGTTCGGATAATACAGCCAGTCCAGCAGCTACTTGAATGGCTATGTGCATGATTGTAGCTACACGCTTAGGGTTTGTTTTGATTAGCTTCCAAGGTTCTTCGTCAGCCAAATATTTATTACCCAATCGCGCTAGTTGCATCATTTCTTGACAGGCCGCACGAAACTTATATTGCTCAATTAATTTTCCAATTTTTGACGGTGCAGCTGAAAGCGTTTGAAGGGTTTCATTATCAACGGAGCTGTATTTGTTGGGTTCTGGAACAACGCTTTCATAATACTTTTTCATCAAGACCATTACACGATTTATAAAGTTTCCAAAAATAGCTACTAGTTCGCTGTTGTTTCGGGTTTGAAAATCTTGCCATGTGAAGTCGTTGTCTTTAGCTTCGGGTGCATTTACCGTCAGCACATATCGTAGGACATCTTGTTTATCGGGAAAATCCTGAAGGTATTCATGTAGCCAAACGGCCCAATTTTTTGAAGTTGAAAGCTTTTGCCCCTCCAGATTCAGAAACTCGTTTGCAGGTACATTTTTAGGTAGTATATAATTGCCCATAGCTTTTAGAAGAGCTGGAAAAATAATACAATGGAACACGATATTGTCTTTTCCGATAAAATGAACAAGTTCAGTATTTTCATCCTTCCAGTAAGGCACCCAGTCTTTACCTTCTTTTGCTGCCCATTCTTTTGTAGCAGAGATGTATCCAATTGGTGCATCAAACCAAACATAAAGTACTTTGTTTTCACCCCCATCAACTGGGACTGGAATACCCCATGATAAGTCACGGGTTACGGCTCTTGGTTTTAGTCCTTCGTCAAGCCATGATTTGACTTGACCCAGAACATTTGGTTTCCAATCTTTTTGATGCTCGTCAAGTATCCATGAACGTAAAAAAGCTTCATATCTATTAAGCGGTAAATACCAATGTTTAGTTTTTTTAAAGCTTGGAACTTCGCCTGAAATCGCTGACTTAGGATCGATCAAATCCGTTGCGTTTAGCGAACTTCCACAAGACTCACACTGATCGCCATAGGCTTCTGGATGATGGCATTTTGGGCAGGTACCCAAAACATACCTATCAGCCAAAAACTGATCTTCTTTGGCGTCATAAAACTGTGCCGAAGTCTGGGTCTCAAACCCATCTTTGTCATGAATTGCTTTAAAGAACTCTTGTGCTGTTTCGTGATGCACTTTGCTCGAAGTTCTCCCGTAATAATCAAAAGAGATGCCAAAATCGTTAAATGCTTTGTTGATAATATTGTGATACTTATCAATAACTTGTTTAGGTGTTACGCCATCTTTTTTGGCTTTCATCGAAATGGCAACGCCATGTTCGTCACTCCCACATATAAACAATACCTCATCCCCCTTTAGGCGTAAGTAGCGGGTATAGATATCAGCAGGTACATATACGCCAGCCATATGGCCAATATGGATAGGCCCATTTGTATATGGTAGTGCAGCGGTAATGGTGTGGCGTTTAGTCATGAAAAATTTATGCGCATAAAAATAGTGATTTTATACCCTAACTTACTTGAGGCTGCTTATATTTAATAATCTCAAATCTCAATATTATGAGTATACATATTAAAAGTAAGAAAGGTTAAGACATAGCTTGCGCCTATTTAGAAAAGCAGGGCTATAACATTAGACATCGTAATTTCTAACATCAAAAAGCCTAGATTGATATCATTGCATCTAAAAATGAAATACTCGCCATTGTTGAAGTTAAGTGGTGTATCTCAGATTTTTATGGCGCTCCGGAAACATTTGTAACTCCAAAAAAGCAGAAGCTTTTGGGGAGTGCCGCAGATTTCTATGTGCAAAAATTTAACTGGCAAGGTGAAACACGTTTTGTTATCATTAGTATTTTAGGCCAGACCCTTAATCATGAGATAAATCATATTAAACATGCTTTTTATTTAATTAAAATGTTATAATTATAACAGTTTGTTTAATTAGTAATAACTTTATGAAATAATTACAATTCATGAAAACTATTGCCGCTGCTGTAGAAGCGCATATCAAGTCAAAGCCTTTTTTAATTAGCGCACTTACCCAAGGAATTATCAACCTTACATCACTATCTCGCATGATGCAAGATGAGATTCAGGGACAAACCCAAAAAGCTGTTCGCACAGGCGCCATTGTGATGGCGCTCAAACGCCTATCTACAGATTTGGAGTTTCGCCACTCGCACAAAATAATCAAGACCTTAAAAAATATTGGAGATATAACAGTTCGCTCTGCACTTATTGATTATAATTTTAAAGTATCAGACACCTTGCTTGCAGCCCAAGCTAAGCTACTTTCCCAACTACAATTATCAAGCGAAAACTTTTATACCTCTTCAAGAGGCGTCCACGAGTGTAATATTGTTGTGAGCCAACACCTAGCTCCTCTGGTTGACAAACATCTTGCGCAAGAGCTTTGTTTACACAAAGAGGAAAATTTATCTTCTATTACATTAAAGCTCCCAACAGAGAATGTTGCCATTCCAGGAATTTATTACTTTGTTTTTCAGCGGCTTTCGTGGGAGGGAATCAATATTTGCGAAGTCATTTCTACATCAAACGAGTTTACCATACTTGTCAATGATGTGCAAGTTGACAAGGCTTTTAGGGTTGTTAAAGATCTTAAGCAACTGTAGGCATTTGTAATGTTTTTAATAATTGGATGGCATTTTCTAAGGATTTCACCTCACTGATGACCAGCACCAATTTGTGTTTTTCCATGCTCTTTTTTTCTTTAATTTGAGCTTTACCTAAATTTCCAACTTTACTCAACAAATGTTGAAATGCTGTTGTTTGATAAAAGTCACTTTCAGGGCTGGCTTCAAAAGTACAAATGCATTTGTGCTTTTTTAATACTATTTTCTCGAATCCTAACGATTCACCCAACCATTTGAAGCGAACACTTTCAAAAAGTGCTAATGTTGGCTCAGGTAAGTTTCCAAATCGGTCCTTGAGCGCATCTCCAAAAGCAGTGAGTTCGTCTTCAGTTTTTAGTGCAGAAAGTGCTTGGTATTGTACCATTCGTTCTTTAACATTGTTGATATAATCCGTAGGGAAGAAAACCTCAACATCTGTGTCTAAAACCAGCTCTTTTGGTTTGGGTTCTTCACCTGGATATAATGCTTTAAATTCATTTTGCTGTAATTCTTCAATGGCACCTTTTAGTATTTTTTGATAAGTTTCAAACCCAATATCATTAATAAATCCACTTTGCTCACCACCCAATAAATCTCCTGCGCCTCTAATTTCTAAATCTTTCATGGCAATTTGGAACCCTGACCCTAGTGCTGTGTATTGGCTGATGGCTTCCATGCGTTTCCGAGCATATGGTGTGAGTACTGAAAAAGGCGGGGTAATAAAATAACAGAACGCTTTTTTGTTGCTGCGACCAACGCGACCACGCATTTGGTGTAAATCACTCAGGCCGAAATTATTGGCATTATTGATGAATATGGTATTGGCATTTGGAACATCCAAGCCACTTTCAATAATAGTAGTGGCTACCAAAACATCAAAGTCTCCTGCTATAAAACCAAGCATCAGCTTTTCCAATGTATTTCCTTGAAGTTGGCCGTGTGCAGTTGCTATGCGCGCATCAGGCACAAGACGCTGTATTGCTCCAGAAACTTCTTTAATATTTTCAATACGGTTGTGTACAAAAAAAACTTGTCCACCACGTTGTAATTCGTAAATAACAGCATCGCGAATTTGTATTTCGTTCCAAGATAAAACCTGACTTTCGATAGGATGTCGGTTTGGTGGTGGTGTATTGATAACCGATAAGTCTCTTGCAGCCATTAGACTAAACTGAAGGGTTCTTGGTATGGGTGTGGCGGTGAGTGTGAGTACGTCCATATGTTCTTTCAGCGCGCGCAACTTTTCTTTAACGCCAACTCCAAACTTTTGTTCTTCATCAACTACAAGGAGCCCTAGGTCTTTAAAAGAAACTGACTTCCCTACCAATTGATGAGTACCAATAAGTATGTCTATGGTACCATTATCAATTCCCTCTAAAACTTCCTTTTTTTGTTTTGTACTTCTAAATCGATTGAGATAATCCACCGTTACGGGGAAGTCTTTAAGCCTATTTTTAAAGGTATTATAGTGCTGAAATGCAAGTATGGTTGTAGGGACCAATACAGCTACTTGCTTACCATTATCAACAGCCTTAAATGCTGCTCTAATTGCCACCTCTGTTTTGCCAAACCCAACATCACCACAAACCAGTCGATCCATGGGCTTTTGGTCTTCCATATCTTGTTTAACGGCTTCCGTAGCTGTCCGCTGATCTGGCGTATCTTCAAAAACAAAAGATGCTTCAAGCTCGTGTTGTAAATAGGTATCAGGTCCAGATGCAAAGCCTTTGTTAATACGTCTTTTGGCGTAGACTTTGATAAGGTTAAAAGCAATTTCCTTAACTCTTTTTTTGGTTTTTTGCTTGATTTTTTTCCATGCTCCAGAACCTAATTTATATATTTTGGGTGCAGCACCGTCTTTTCCGTTGTATTTCGAAATTTTATGAAGCGAGTGTATACTCACATAAAGGATATCCCTATCCCCATAAAAAAGCTTGATGGCATCTTGAGTTTTGCCCTCAACGTCAATACGCTGAAGACCCCCAAAAGTTCCAATACCGTGATCGATATGCGTAACATAATCTCCAACTTCTAATTCAGTCAGTGCCTTTAGAGATAAGGCTTGTTTTTTGGCATAGCCATTTTTTAATCTAAACCTGTGATATCTTTCAAAAAGTTGGTGATCAGTGTAGCAAACAATGTTTTCATCTATGTCTATAAAACCTTGAAATAACGGTGCGACCCAGCAATGAAAAGAAGTCTCAGGAGTAAGCTCCTCAACAATTTGAACCAGTCGTTTTTTTTGGGCATCTGAGGCACAAAAAACATGATTAATCAACTGCTTTTCTGTGTTTTCATTCAGCTGGTTTACAAACCAGTCGAATCTACGTTGAAAACGTGGCTGTGGTTGGCATTCAAAAACCACAACATTTTCCTTGGTTTTGGAAGTAAAATGCACCTGCTTGTGTACAGCCAAATCATACTCAAACTGTTTTCCATCTACTAAAAGAGCCTCGGGCTGTAAGCGTTTAATTTGGCCAGAAAGTGCAACATATGATTTTTCTGCGTTTGCATACAAATGGTCCAATGAAGATTGAATTGTGTCCATATTTTGTAAGCAAATCAAACTCCCCTTTTCTATAAACGATAATAAAGATTGCCGCTTCTCGTTTATTTTTTTTTGCTCTATATTGGCTAAAATCTGTACAGCAATTAAGGCTTGGGTCGAACGCTGACTGCTAACGTCAAAACTTCGAATAGTATCAATTTCATCACCAAAAAACTCTATTCGAAAGGGTTCTTCATGGCTATAGGAGTGCACATCCAAAATGCCACCCCGAACTGCAAATTCTCCAGGTTCTGAAACAAAGTCTACACGCTTAAAGCCAAATTCAAAAAGCGTTTCGTTGACAAAATCGATACTTAATTTATCACCCTTTTTTATGGCTAGGGTTTTGCGCTGTAATTCTTTTGGTGTCAATACTTGTTCTGAAAGTGCTTCAGGATATGTAATGATGAGTTGCCGTGTAGTATTCTTGATTTTTAGAAGCACTTCTGATCTTAACAACACATTGGCATTTTCCGTTTCTTCAGTCACGTAGGGGCGTCGGTAACTTGTAGGAAAAAAAATGGGCGCTTCGTTAAGTAAAACCTCCAAGTCGTTTAGAAAATACGCTGCTTCTTCTTTATCATTGAGCACCCAAATCAAGGTGCCGTTGTGTTGTTTGTATAGCGATCTGACTAAAAAGCTTTGTTTAGATCCAATAAGACCAGAAGCCAATACGCTACCGTGGTCTGAAGCACTTTGGTATACAGCCCTAAATTGTGGATTGTTTTGATACAGAACGGGGAGTTCGTTCACGACTGCTTTTTAGCAAAAATACAAAGTAGTTGGCGTGTATGACTAAAGAACGTTATTTTTTAAACAAATTTATTCTTTGCTGTGAGTTAATAACACCTCAATATTATTTAGAGTTATTACATTTGCCACCCAATGGATAATCTAATAATACGTAAAGCCACCCAAAACGATGTGCCATTAATACTTGGACTGATTGAAGAGCTGGCATCATTTGAACGCGAACCAGATGCTGTAGCAGTAACAGAACCGGAACTTTTACAGGATGGTTTTGGTGAAAGCCCATCGTTTAGTTGCTTTGTCGCTACTATTGAAAGTAAAGTAGTAGGCATGGCCTTATTTTATCCTTGTTATTCTACTTGGAAAGGCAAGTCATGGCATTTGGAAGATTTGATTGTAACTGAACCTTACAGAAGAAAAGGAATAGGATTTGCGCTGTTAAAGAAATTTATCTTTTTCGCCCATAATACGGGAGTGCGTCGAATCCAATGGGTGGTATTGGATTGGAATACCCCCGCCATTAATTTTTATGAAAAACATGGAGCAAAAGCGCTGTCTGACTGGAATATAACACAAATGACAGCCGGAGCAATGCAAAAATTTATAGCAGAACAAGACGATGCGTGTATTTAAATTTGGAGGAGCATCTGTAAAAGATGCAGAAGGTGTAATTAATGTGGTAAAGGTACTTACCGAAATAGGAAATAAAGACACACTAATTGTTGTTTCCGCAATGGGGAAGTCTACCAATGCTTTTGAGGGAGTTGTAGACGCTTATTTTAAAGCTCCTGACTCTTGCAAAGCGGCTTTGCAAGACTTGGAAATATTTCATCAAGATATTGTGAAGAAACTATTTAAAGATTCAAATGGTCCAGTTGCAAAACGGGTGAAAAATTTGTGCGCTCAGTGCGAAACTTTTTTGATCAATAACCGATCACCACATAGGGCTTTTGTATATGATCAAGTGGTGAGTTTTGGCGAGCTATTATCAACATCAATTATTTGTGCTTATTTGAATCATGTAGGTATTGCTGCTAAATGGATTGACGCACGGAGCTGTATAAAAACCGACAACTTTTATCGTAGCGCACACCTCAATTGGGAGCAAACCCAATCGGCCATTCAAGATCAAATTCAGGGGAATGTACTAAAAGTCACACAAGGATTTATTGGCTCTGATGAAAACAACTTCACCACCACTTTGGGCAGAGAAGGTTCGGATTACTCGGCTGCTATTTTTGCTTATTGTATGGGGGCAATAGACGTGACAATTTGGAAAGACGTAGATGGTGTTTTGAATGCCGACCCACGAGTTTTTGACAAAACTCAATTGCTTGAGCACATGTCATATCAAGAGGCCATTGAGCTTGCTTTTTATGGCGCATCTGTCATTCACCCCAAAACCTTACAGCCACTTCAAAAAAAAGAAATCCCTCTATATGTAAAGTCTTTTTTAAACCCAAAGCAAAACGGCACAAAAGTAGGTAAAGGCGTGCGCATGCAACCTGAAGTTCCTTGTTATATTGTCAAGAGAAGTTTGTCTTTGTTGCGCCTATCGACAAGGGATTTCTCTTTTGTGGTTGAAGATAATATCAGCGATATTTTTAAGCTTTTACATGAGCATAAGATGTCGGTAGATGTAATTCAAAATTCTGCCATCAGTTTTTCTGTTTGCGTACAGGACAAGTATAATAATATGGACGACTTATTGCTTTCATTACGATCTCGTTTTGATGTAAAACATACACCGGATGTTTCTCTTTATACAATTCGTCATTTTGAGGAAAACTCCGCCGCCTCTATATTAAAATCAAAAGAGCCTATTCTAGAGCAGCGTACTGCAACCACCCTTCAATTGGTTTTAAAATAACTATATTTCGGTAGTACCTATCCCAATGCCACTTGTATACCCAAAAGATATAGCACTAGCCCTTGGCCTTTCTAAAATTGGATTTCTAGGTCGCTCTATTGGTTCTATTGTAATGTGGTTTTTACGACTTCACAAAATCAACACTATTTATGACTGTTGTGTTGCAAATGGGGACGGAACACATTTCACCTCATCTCTTCTTTCCCAATTTGGGGCCAATTATCACATTAGCCCTACGGAATTGAAGCGGATTCCTAAACACGGACCTGTTGTACTTGTTTCTAATCACCCTTTAGGTGGATTGGACGGCATCATACTTATACATTTTTTACAAGACGTACGCCCAGATTTTAAATTGATGGCAAACTTCATATTGGACCGGGCCACCTTACTTAAGAGTTGGTTTATAGGTGTAAATCCATTTGATGACACCTTGACTTCAAAATCAAGTATAGGTGGATTTAGAAAGGTATTACGTCATCTTGATAATGGTGGTCTTTTCGCGGTTTTCCCTGCAGGGGAAGTAGCATCCCAATTAAAAAAACAGGTGCCAATTGACTCAGTTTGGAATGCGGCAATTATGCGTTTAATCCAACGTGCTAAAGTCCCAGTTGTGCCTGTTTATTTTCATGCTCGAAATAGCCCATTTTTTTATCGATTGGCAAAGATTCACCCCCTGTTTCGAACCGCAAGGCTTCCTGCCGAATTACTTACACAACGCCACAGAAAAATAAATATTCGCGTAGGCAAGTCGATTGCCGTAAAAGACCAGGACAATCATCAATCCATTAATGATTATACGGATTTTGTAAGACGTAAGCTATATATGCTTTCCAATATTTATGAGCGCAAGTCTATTCTCAAACGCGTACCAACTCCAATAAAGCGAAAAAATAATAAAGCGATGCCCATTGCCCAAGCTGTGCCAACGTCACTGCAAGAGCATGAAATAATCAATCTTAAAAACGAGGGTAAGTCATTGCTTATGTTAAAAGACTATGAGTTGTTTTTGACTTCTTCAGACTTGATACCAAATATATTAACAGAAATTGGTCGTAAACGCGAGATTGCTTTTAGAGCTATTGGTGAAGGCACCAACAAACCACTTGATCTGGATCATTTCGACAACAGCTACCTGCATCTATTTTTATGGGATCATAAAGCCTATGCCTTGGTTGGTGCCTATAGACTGGGATTGGGTAAACAGTTGATGAACGCACATGGCATTTCAGGATTTTATTTGGCTGAACTATTTAAGTTTGAACCTGAAATAATGTATATGTTCAATAACAGTATAGAACTTGGCAGGGCCTTTGTCTGCCAAAAATACCAACAACGTCCTATGCCACTTTTCTTACTATGGAAGGGCATTATTCACGCTACCTTGCGTTATCCAGAATATGATTATTTAATGGGTAGTGTTAGCATCAGTAACCAGTTTTCAAAGTTCACCAAATCGCTTATGATTGAGTTTATGCGTTCGCATTATTACGACCCTTACTTGGCACAATACATAACTCCAAAAAAGGAATTTAAAGTTAAGCTCGACGATGCGGATAAAGAGTTTGTCTTTGGTGAGACATTAGGCGACCTTAATAAGTTTGATAAATTAATTGATGAGTTAGAACCTGGCACTTTAAGATTACCAGTGCTTATTAAAAAGTATATTAAACAAAATGCTCGTGTTGTCTCTTTTAACTCAGACCCTCTTTTCAATAACGCCATAGATAGCTTAATGTATATCAAAATTAAAGACATCCCCTCAAGTACAGTTAAGCCAGTTCTCGAAGAATTTCAGGCTTCACTGGAACAAATAACTTACAACAGCAAATAAGAGTCGACGAAGTTTTTACAAAAAGCTTTTATTTCTTCTCTTGTTTTAGCAAAAGCTGCGTTAATTTCGTTCTCGTTTTCCGAAATAAGCTTAGAAGGATCTGTAAAATTTCGATGCCATCGTTGTGCTTTTTCACTAGGGATATGTGGGCAGTTTTCTTGAGCATGATCACAAACTGTTATGATGTGATCGAAAGATATTCCCGAATATTCGTCTACGTTGTTAGATGTGTTTTGACTTATGTCAATTCCAGCATCTTGCATGATGCTAACCGCTCTTGGGTTTAAGCCATGGGTTTCGATACCTGCACTATATACCGAAACGCTTTGACCGCCAAAAAACTGCATATATCCGTGTGCCATTTGGCTTCGACACGAATTTCCAGTACAAAGAATTAAAATTTTTTTCATAATAAACAAAGTAACATCTCTTGAAACAATAAAATGTTTTTTAAAGTTTAAATTCACTTAAAAAATGACCCGTATCCATCAATTGCTTGATTTTGGATAGAATTACTTTGCTTAGGCGTAGGTGGCTTTGATTTGTCCATCCTGCAACGTGAGGAGAAAGAATAACCCGGTTGCTTTCTTTCAAAAACTGCCAATCATCAGATTGCTCAACATTTAAATCAAAAGCTGCGGTCTCAAAATCGAGTACATCTAAGCAAGCTCCTTTGACTTTACTGGATTTTAACCCATTGACAAGGTCTTCAATAACCACTTGATTGCCTCGGGCAGTATTTATTAACCAAAATGACTTTTTCATTTTGTCGATAAATAAATGATCTACGTATTGATGCGTACTTTCATTTAACGGGAGGTGAATACTAATTACATCTACTTGTTTATAAATTGTTTCAAGCGGCACTTGCTTGGCATATTGATCACCTATATTATTCAACATGTCATGGCATAAAACTTGTACATCAAAACCAGCTATTTTACGTGCAAACTGTTTGCCAGTATGTCCATAGCCTATGATACCTATTGTTTTTCCCCCTAATTCTTCACCGCGATTTGCTTCCCTGCACCACTTGCCAATGCGCACTTCTTTATTGCCTTGTGGTAATTTATTCATCAAACCTAATAGCATACCAAGGGCATGTTCGCCTACCGATGGGCTATTGCCTTCAGGGGCAGCCAATACAGCAATACCCATTGTCTTTGCTGCTTTCACGTCAATGTTTTCTAGTCCTGAACCTACACGGGCAATAAACTTCAATTTTTTGGCTTTCTGTAAAAATGGCTTATCAATGGGAAACCGACTTCTGATCACTAAGCCATAATATTGCGAAATATCTTGCGTGATGATTTCTTTTGAAGATTGGGTATCCACAACATTTTCAAATCCCAAAACTACCAATTGCTCTTCAAGAAAGGGGTGATTGTTGTCTAGGTGTAAAATGCGCATCATGCTAAAAGCCTAAAATGACCTTGGCAATGTAGAAAAAAAGGAAAATGCCAAAAATGTCGTTGCTTGTGGTTATAAAAGGCCCAGTGGCTATGGCTGGGTCAATATTGTTACGGTCTAAAATGATGGGCACAAAGGTTCCTATAAGCGCAGAGACCACAATCACACACAACATTGACAAGGCAATTGTAAGGCTCACAGATATTTCAAGGCCAGTAAAATGCCCAAATATCAACAAGAGTGCACTTAAGGCAATTCCATTGATAAGGCTGAGTCCCACTTCTTTAATTAATCGATTAAATAGGCTTCCTTTGACAATATCATTCGCCAAACCCTGCACAATAATGGCCGAGGACTGTACACCTACATTTCCAGCCATTGCGGCGATTAGTGGGGTAAAAAAGAATAGCGTTTTGTATGATGGGTGTTGCATTACTTGTTCAAAGCCCTCTAGAATAAATACACTCCCCAATCCACCAATTAGTCCTAAAATCAGCCATGGCAAACGTGCCCTTGTAAGTTCTACAATGCTATCATCAGCTTCTACATCAGAGGCAATACCAGCTGCCAATTGGTAGTCTTTGTCTGCTTCTTCTTTAATAAAATCCACAATATCATCAATAGTAATTCTGCCAAGTAATTTTTTTTCGTCATCTACTACTGGAACTGCTTCCAAATCATATTTAGCCATAAGCTTGGCTACTTCTTCACCCTGTTCGTTTATATTGACAAAATCAACCTTGGGAATATATACGCTTTTGATTTTGGCTTTATCTTTTGCGGTAAGCAAGTCTTTTAGCGATAGACGACCTATCAGTATATTTTCATCATCAACTACATAAATGGAATGTACCCTTTTGACTTCTGAAGCCTGTGTTCGCATCTCGCGCATACACTTGGTAACCGTCCAATTTTCATTGACCTTAACCAATTCTTTTGCCATCAATCCACCTGCAGAATCTTCGTCATAGGTAAGCAGTTCTTGAATATCTTGAACCCGTTCTTCGTCTTCTATTTGCGCAATTACTTCTGCTTGTCGCTCTTCTGGTAGTTCGGCAATCAAATCAACCGCATCATCGGTATCCAGCTCTTCTACTTCTTCAGCAATTTCCTTAACGGAAAGCAACTCAAGGATAGACTCTCGAATATCTTCGTCTACTTCTGTTAATACATCGGAAGTTTTCTCAGAGTCGAGCAGTTTAATTAGATAAATACCTTCATCAATGGATAGTTCGTCAACTATTTCCGCTAAATCAGCGTAGTGGTATTCACTAGCGCGTTTTTTTAATGCCTTTGCATTGCGTTGCTCAATGTCACTTTTGAATTGCGATAGGATTTCGTCATTGAGTTGAAAGGGTGTCATCAGCTATTTTTTGTGTCAACAGTATAAACTCCGATACACCCAAGCGCTCTGGGCGTTCATCAAAGATACTATCTTCTTTTAAACTAGCCGAAAGCCCAAAGGATTTTAGGCTATTACGCAAGGTTTTTCGTCTTTGTTGAAAGGCTGTTTTTACAACTCTAAAAAAGAGTTTATCGTCACAGGGCAATTTGTAATCTGCTTTACGTTTCAAACGAATAACTGCAGAAGCTACTTTTGGAGGTGGATCAAATACAAATCTTGAGACATTAAACAGGTATTCTGTTTCAAAGAATGCCTGCGTTAACACTGATAAAATGCCATAGGCTTTACTACCTGCTTTTTCACAGATACGCGCTGCAACTTCTTTTTGAAACATACCAGCAAATTCGGGTACCATTTTTCGCTGTTCAATAATCCGAAATAAAATTTGACTGGATATATTATATGGAAAGTTTCCTATGATGGCTACTTGCGCATCAAAATGATCAGCAAATACCATTTTTAAAAAATTACCCTCCAAGATACGGCCTTTCAATTGGGTAAAATGAGATTTGAGGTAGTCAACAGACTCGGTATCAATTTCAATTACGTATGTATCAAACGGTTTTTCCAATAGGTATTGGGTAAGTACTCCCATACCTGGACCAACTTCTAGTACATGCTTATAACCCGTTCCGGATAGGGTATTGGCGATATTTTGCGCAATGTTTAGGTCGGTTAAAAAGTGCTGTCCGAGGTGTTTTTTTGGGCGAACACTCATGCGTATGACTTCAAAAACTCCAAACGACTGGCAAAAGCCACCCAGTCTTGAGGGAAAACACGATATAGTTTTTGCAGTACCAGTTGATGCCCTAATTCTTTAACCCAACGCATATGCTCGCGATCTGCACAATAGAATTGCATACTAAAAGTGGTTCCTTTAATGGGCTCCACACCATCCACAAATTCAACACGCAACAAGTCTATTTGTTGTACGTTTTTGGCAACTTCTGGCAGCAACTCTTTATCAACGTATGTTGCCCAATCTTTTTCAATATTAGGCTCAACAATAAAAGTGATGTTGTAAATCCGCATATTAGTTAATGATGTCAAACCCCGTATAGGGTACAAGTGCTTTTGGTATGTGTATGCCATCGGATTTTTGATGGTTTTCCAGTACTCCTGCTACAATACGTGGTAGCGCTAGTGCACTTCCGTTGAGTGTATGCGCCAGTTGTTTTTTTCCGTCTTTGGCTTTAAAGCGTAGTTTTAATCTGTTGGCCTGAAAGGATTCAAAATTAGAAACGGAACTCACCTCGAGCCAGCGATTTTGTGCAGTAGAAAAAACTTCAAAATCATATGTTAAAGCTGAGGTAAACCCAAGATCACCGCCGCACAGCCGAAGTATACGGTAAGGTAAATCTAAGGAAGATAAAAGCTTTCCTACATGAGTTACCATCTCGTCTAATGTAGCGTAAGATTGATCTGGATGCGCTATGCGCACCACTTCAACTTTGTCAAACTGGTGTAAGCGATTAAGACCACGAACATGTGCGCCATAACTACCTGCTTCACGTCTAAAACAAGGGGTGTAGGCTGTTAGTTTAACAGGAAATTCGTCTTCTTGAATCAGGCTATCACGGAATAGGTTTGTGACAGGTACTTCTGCAGTTGGTATAAGGTATAAATCATCTTCTGTGACATGATACATTTGACCTTCTTTATCTGGTAATTGTCCGGTTCCTAACCCAGATGCTTGGTTTACTAAATGGGGAACTTGTACCTCAGTGTAGCCAGCAGCGGTATTAAAATCTAAGAAATAATTAATGAGTGCTCGTTGTAGCTTGGCGCCCTTACCAGTGTAAACAGGAAATCCAGCACCCGTGATTTTTGCGCCCAACTCAAAGTCTATGAGCTTGTATTTTTTAGCTAATTCCCAATGCGGTAACGCATTATCGTCTAAGGCTGGGATGCTTCCCTTTCGAAAAACTTCTTCATTGTCTTCATCAGAACTACCACTTGGAACACTTTGGTGTGGAATATTAGGTAGTTGATATAGGACTTCTTGTAACTGGACAGAGACATCTTGAAGCTTATCTTGAAGTTCTTTTGAGCTTGTCTTTAAGGCAGCCGATTCTTCTTTTTTGGCTGCGGCTTGTTCTCCAGCTCCTTGTTTTAACAGCTGTCCTATTTCTTTGGCAATGGTATTTGCTTCTGCTAGGGTTTGGTCAAGCTTTGCTTGGGTAGAACGACGTTCTTCGTCCAAGGACAGAAGGGCTTTTAACTGAGGCGCTGCATCGATATTGCGTTTTTGCATAGCAGCCACCACTTGGTCAAAATGTTCACGAACGTGTGCAGGAATCAGCATAATCGTATTTTTTACAAAGGTAAAGTTTTGTAATCAGTAAGAATAAAATCCTTGTCTTTTTCCAATTGTTCTTGTAAGTCTGCCATACAATCAAACTTTACTTCGTCTCTAACACGGTCCAATAAAGCCACTTGAAGATTTTGACCATATAAGTCACCAGACCAGTTTATTATATGTATCTCTATGCTCTGTTGTTGACCGTTTAATGTTGGATTTGTACCAATATTCATCATGCTCAGATACCATATATTATCTACATTAACTTGTGCTGCGTAAACCCCTTTTTTAGGGATTATTTTATCTAGGTGACTTATAAAGATATTTGCTGTTGGGAATCCAATAGTTCTTCCTTTTTCTTGCCCTTTAACAACTGCTCCGGAAAGTGTAAATGGATGGCCCAAATAGGCGTTTGCAGTTGCAATGTAACCATCTGATAAAGCCGCTCTAATTTTGGTTGAACTGATGGAAATATTATCCAACTGCTGGGCACTGATCTGTGTGACGCCAAAATCATAAATATTGCCTAAATGTTCTAGATCATCCACATCTGCAGCTCTGTTTTTTCCAAATCGGTGATTGTGGCCAATAACAATTTCTTTGGTGTTAAGCATGTCTATTAATATGGTTTCAACGTATGCCGCAGCACTCAACTGTGAAAAACTTTTGGTAAATGGATGCACTACTACATGGTCTAAACCAAGCCGTTCCAATGTTGCAGCACGTTCTTTTAATGTTTGAATGAGCAGCATTGGTGTATTGGGCTGAAGTACTTTTCTAGGATGAGGATCGAAGGTCAATAATATTGCAGCATGACCTGATTTTTTTGCCCTTTCCACCACTTTTATTATGATTTCTTGATGTCCTAAGTGTACTCCGTCAAAAGTACCGACAGTAACAATGGTTTTTTTGGATGTTGAAAACGTGGCGCTATCTCTGATTATGCTCATGCGGGATCTAGGGCATTTCCATTAAACATATTCATTGCATTAGACGCACCGTCAACCACAAAAGACAAACACGCTTGTGCTGCTTTATCTACACCAAATGGAAGCAACTTTTCTTCATCTGATGTCCACGGCTGCAAAACAAAATCAACTTGCCTACCCCTGCCAAAAGCTGAGCCAATCCCAAAACGTAGTCTTGCATAGTTTATTGTATTTAACTGGCCGCAGATATCTTGAAGGCCATTGTGACCTCCTGCAGAACCTTTTCGTCGCATTCTCAAGATTCCAAAATCTAAGTGGATATCGTCTGTGATGACCAATACATTTTTTAGCGGAATATTCTTTTGTTTCAACCAGTAGCACACGGCTTTGCCGCTTTTGTTCATAAAGGTATTGGGCTTTAATAGATAAACTGTTTTTCCTTTATGTCTGAAATGAGCTAGGTCACCCAAGCGTAGGGTTTCGAAACTGACTTCTTTTTGTTTAGCTACCTTTTCAAGTACCTCAAAACCAATATTATGTCGGGTACCGCTGTATTCCAAACCTATGTTGCCCAAACCAACAATTAAGAAAGATTTCATAGCCTTTTCATTTTTTTTGGCTGATGAAAAAAAAGGTATGCGTAGTTTCATCAGTGTAAAAATAAAAAAAGCATCCCAGTGTTTCATAAGATGCTTTTAAAAATTGATTTATTTTGATCTATTCTTCTGTTGGGGCGCCTCCTTCAATACTTCCTTCAGCACCTTCTTCAGCTCCTTCAGCACCTTCTTCAGCACCTTCCACTTCATCTTCAATTTGAAGTGAGACCCTAGATGTACGTACTTGACACACAACGGTGTTGTCAGGGTGTAAGAATTTGAATTTTTCGACAGCAACTTCTGTTACATAAAGCTTGTCTCCAAGCTCAAGTCCTGATATGTCTGCTTCAATACTATCTGGCAGGTTGGCTGGTAAGGCACGTACTCTGAGCTTACGCTTGTTACGACTTAATACCCCTCCTGAGTTAAGCACACCAGGAGCTGCTCCCCTAATCACAACAGGAATGTTCATTGAAACTTCCTTATCGTCAAATAATTGATAAAAGTCAATATGTAGGATTTTATCAGAAACAGGGTGAAACTGAATGTCTTGCAAAATGGCGTTAAACGTTCCGCTATCGCTTAAGTCGATAACCACCGTATGCGCATTTGGAGTATATATAAGCTTGGCAAACGCTCTTTCGTCTGCGGCAAAGTGCACTGGCGCTTCCCCTCCGTATAATACGCAAGGAATCTCTCCAGCATTACGTAAGGCTTTGGTAGCTACCTTGCCCACGCTTTCTCTTTTAGATCCGTTGATGGTAATTGATTTCATATTTATTGTTTATTACATGATAAATTTGCTTGATATAGACTCGTTATTATGTACATTATACATCACATCAGCAAACAATTGAGCACAGCTCAATACTTTAATTTTTTTAATCTTTTTCGCAAGTGGTATAGAGTCAGTTACAATGAGTTCAGTAAGGTTTGATACTTTAACACGGTTGTATGCTTCGCCTGACAGTAAGGGATGGGTACAAACAGCACGTACACTTTTTGCCCCACGCTCCATCATCAGGTCAGCTGCACGAGTCAACGTTCCTGCCGTGTCAACCAAATCATCTACAAGTACAACATTTTTTCCTTGTACATTTCCAATAAGTTCCATGTGAGAAATTATATTGGCTTTTTTGCGTTGCTTGTAACATATTACAACATCACTTTCCAAATATTTAGAATAGGCATATGCTCGCTTCGACCCTCCCATGTCGGGTGAGGCTATGGTAAGGTTGTCAAGGTTTAATGACTTGATATATGGCAAAAACAATGAAGATGCAAATAAATGATCTACAGGTTTTTCAAAGAATCCTTGAATTTGATCTGCGTGCAAATCCATAGTTATAATGCGAGTAGCACCAGCTGTTTCCAACAATTTAGCGACTAATTTGGCACCTATCGGAACCCTTGGTTTGTCTTTGCGGTCTTGTCTGGCCCATCCAAAATAAGGCATTACTGCAGTAATATGTCTTGCTGAAGCCCGTTTTGCTGCGTCTAACATAAGTAACATCTCCATCAAATTATCCGAAGATGGATTGGTAGAGCCTATAATAAATATGCGTGAGCCACGCACCGACTCTTCGAAAGAAGGTTGATATTCACCATCGCTGTAGCGGGTGAATAAAACGTTGCCCACGGGAATGCCGTATTGCTTGGCTATATCTTTGGCAAGTGTCTTCGTTTGCGAACACGCAAATATCTTCGATTCGATGGTTGTTTTTCCCATAGTTTTTTGTGCGGGGTGCAAATGTAGGAATTTATTTGAGCATGTATAAATGCTTAAAGGTTTTTTCTTGACAGGCATTAAAAATATTGGCTACATTTGTCGTCCATTTACCTCGGTGGCGGAATTGGTAGACGCGCCGGATTCAAAATCCGGTTCTGCAAGGAGTGTGGGTTCGATTCCCACCCGAGGTACAATTTATCCCCAAGAATAATTTTTTATTTTTGGGGATAATTTTTTTTAACTTGCTTTTCAAATATTTAACCAATGAAAAAAGTACTCTTATTCTCCGCTTTATTAATACTTGGATGTTCTGAGGATGAAAACTCAAATATTCAAAATATAACAAGTGAGAATGCACTGGTTGACACATTTACATACTCTTACATAGATAATGACACAAACTCATCTGATTATGGAAATCAAGTTGAGGTAATCGAGCATTACAACTACATTGGAAATAAATTAGTTTCTATTGATATCTCTTTTGATGGAAATGAAACTATTGGAGCTTATAGTTTAGAATATAATGATGTTAATCAAATTACAAAATACAATATCTAGGGAGGAGATTCAGCCGAATATGAATATGATGAATTTGGGCGTGTAATTATTTATACTTACACTGATGTAGATGATTTTCCTACCCCCAATATTAGTATTGGAAACTACACTTACAATCAAGATGGTACTGTATCATTTGCTTTTGAAACTGACGAAGATTCATCGGATGTTTATTATTTAGATCAAAATGGAAATATTATTAGAGTCACGAATGTATACAATACCTGGGATGGGTCTACACAGATTACCACCTATTTAGAATCAAGCTACGACAACAAAAACAACCCATTTAAAAATGTTTTGGGAGAATCTGTTTTTGTAAGGTATGGTAGCCCCATAAGTTATGGTGATTATAATAATAATGTGATATCTACTAATGGTAACCCATGGTTTTACACTTATAATGAATATGATTTTCCTATAACCATAAATTCACCACTTGGACTTCAGGACACATCAGATGGGTATTGGAATTCCAAATGGATAAATATTCAAGCAGATATAACTTACACAAGTTATTGATTTAGTTGAATAAAATAAGTTAATTTTTCACTTTTATAAGTTTCTGTAAACTCTCTCAGCTTTTCAAGGTCTTTCAAGAAAAAGTTTGATAATTGGAGTACGTTGTGTACAAATTATGCCCACCACTAATATACTTATAATGTACTACTGCAACACCATAACCCCCTTGATCATAAACATACTTTTCAATGGTCATACCACTGCTGGCATCTGATGTAACTGTTGTTTTTGTGTCTGTATTGTTGAATGCAGCCCAATGGTTTAGGACTGTTTGTGCGCCCTTAAAATAATTGTTTCCAACATATGGAAGTGTGTCATCTGCAGTGCCGTGTAAGTGAACCATAGGCATAGGATGCGAGGGGGTTTTTGTACAGTCTAGCATGGTGCCTGAAACCGAAGCCACCGCCGCAAAGGTTTCACTTTTATAGTTGGCTAGCCCATAAGCGATCATGCCACCATTCGAATAACCAGTAGCATAAATACGGTCTTTGTCTACGCTGTAGTTAGTTGAAAGTTCGTTAACAAGTGCTGCTATAAAGCCAAAGCAGTCCGCATCGCTTTTGTTGTCGCCCCCATTTGGGCGAGTATTCCAATGTGGAGATTCATCTAAATTACTGCCTATGGATACACCAAAATAAAGTTTTCACTTTCTGCTAGCGATCGCATGTCTGCATATATCATGTACTCGATCGCATTCCCGCCAAAACCATGAAAATTGAACATTAGCGGTATTGCGGTTGTGCTGTTATGGTTGCTGGGCACAAAAAGCACGTATTCCCGAGTGAGACTATTGTGTTCAAGGGTTAGCCTATTCTTATTCGCGGTGTTTGAGCCTTTGTCATTGTCTTTGCCAATTTCAACAGCGTTATGCGTTTCGTTACACCCCACTATAAAGAAAACGCTCATAAAGATCAAAAAAAAGATGCTTCTATTCATTTCTTTAACGCCAGTTATACATTTTTACACTGCCTTCAGCACATGGGTTACAACACCCCAGATGATAAGTTCATTGTCTTCTGTTACTTGTAGGGGTTTGTATTGTTTGTTTTCGGGCATCAGCCACACGCAGTCTTCGGCCACCTTGAGCCGTTTTACGGTAAACTCCCCATCCACAAAGCACACGGCAATTTTGCCGTCTTCAGGATCTAAACTGCGATCAATTACGAGCAAATCGCCGTCGTCTAGGCCAGCGCCTACCATAGATTGCCCTGCAACCCGCGCATAGAAGGTAGCCGCTTCGTTTTTTACCACAGCCCTATCAAGGCTGATGCGCACTTCTTTAAAGTCGTCGGCGGGGGAGGGAAAGCCCGCCGAAATGCCTTCGCCGGCAAGCCAAACATCGGCTTTGTTGCTTGTGTCGGGGCTGTAAAAATGGAGGGTTGTTGCTTTTTTCATCTTACCGTAATAATGTCTTGAATATCTGTGGTGTAACGGGGCGATAAGTGGGCTTGTTTCATTTTAAAAGTTCTGCTCAGGTCTTGGTTGGCGAGTTTGATTTTATACGGGCCATACTTGCGGTGCAGTAGATCAATGCGCTTCATCAATGCGTCATGGCGGCTGTCTTCGCCATCAAATAGCGTGAGTTGTTGTGTGTTTTTGGGTACAATTCCCGTGACCATAACACCTGCTTTTTTATATTGAATACCATCTTTGAAAATATGTTCCAAACCCTTTAGGGCATACTTGCTAATGGTCAAACTTGACTGTGAGGTAAAGGGCATGGTAACCAACATTCCATTGCGGTACTGCGGCAAGTCAGGCATAAACGGATTGCTACGAACAAATACATATACAGCATGGCAGCTGCTGCCTTGTTTGCGTAGTTTTTCGGCACAAAGCGTTGCATAGGTCGATATGCGTTCGCGCACTTCCTCATAGGAAGTAATAAGTGACTCGAAACTGCGGGTAGTAGCAATGGCTTTTTTGGGGGAGGCTATCATTTCCATCGGAATTGTTGCGCTTCCTTCTAAGTCTTTTTTTAGGCGCAGCCCCACGACACTCATCTGTTTGCGTACCCAATTGTCACTTAGCTGGGTAAAGTCATAGGCGGTTTTCACTTCGTTAAGTGCCAACCGGCATGCGTGTTGACGACCAATGCCCCAAACATCTGCAATGGGTAGCCACTTGAGGGCCTTAATGCGCTTTTCTTCCGAATCAATTACATAGACGCCTTTGGTTTTTTCAGCAAATTTTTTTGCCACACGGTTGGCTACTTTAGCAAGACCCTTGCTTGGGCCAAGTCCAATGCTAACGGGCATGCCAGTCCATTTGCGCACACGCTTGCGTATTTGTTGTGCATAGGTCTCCATGTGATAGCGGTCAAAGCCGTCAAAATGTAAAAATGCCTCGTCAATGCTGTACACTTCTAGCTCAGGTGTAAACTGACGCAAGACATCCATCACACGCTGGCTCATATCACCATAGAGTGGATAATTGGACGAAAAAACCTGAACGTTGTATTGTCTAAAAAAAGACGAAAACTTGTGTGCAGGCGCCCCCATGGGTAGTCCAAGGGCTTTGGCTTCGTTACTGCGCGCAATCACACAACCGTCATTGTTGGACAAAATAGCAATGGGCTTGTCGTTTAATGTGGGTTGAAAAATGCGCTCACAAGAAGCGTAGAAGTTATTACAATCGACTAAAGCAAACACATTCAAAACTACATTTTTTTACTGTAGTATTAAATAGTTTTTTTCAACTAAATCCTGCGTTAATAAACGCAAATACAGTACATTTGTTTAGTACAACCACTCCTAGATGGACAAGTATTCGTTTCTCAATGCAGCCCATACGGCTCATTTTGCGCAGCTTTACGACCAATACCTCATAAACCCTGATAGCGTAGAGCCTAGCTGGCGTGCCTTTTTCCAAGGATTTGACTTTGGTGTAGAGAATGGTGCTGAATATGCTGACGAAAAGGTTCCACAGTCTGTTCTCAAAGAATTCCGCGTCGTAAAACTTATTGATGGTTACCGCGGAAGTGGACACCTCTTTACACGGACCAACCCCGTGCGAGAGCGTAGAAAATATAAGCCAACCCTTGCTATCGAAAATTTTGGATTGACCCACCAAGATCTGGACACGGTATTTTCGGCTGGCGAAATCATAGGCATTGGCCCGGCAAAACTGGCTGATATCATTGTGCACTTGGAGCGTATCTACTGCGAATCCATAGGTTTGGAGTATATGTTTATCCGTCATCCGCAACGCGTAAACTGGATTCAAGAATGGATCAACAAGAACGGTAATCATCCATCATTCGATGATAATGAAAAAAAGCATATTCTTAAAAAACTAAATGAGGCCGTTGCTTTTGAGAGTTTCCTACACACCAAATACGTTGGCCAAAAACGCTTTTCTCTAGAAGGTGGCGAGTCTTTGATTCCAGCCTTAGATGCCTTGATTGAAGGCGCTGCCAAAGGCGGGGTAGAGGAGTTTGTGGTTGGCATGGCGCACAGAGGTCGTCTCAATACGCTGACCAATATTTTTGGTAAGCCCGCTCAAGACATTTTTAGTGAGTTTGATGGGAAAGACTATGAAGAGGAGGTATTTGACGGAGACGTTAAGTATCACCTAGGATGGACCTCAAAACGCCTCACAGATGCAGGCTATCAAGTAAACATGAATATTGCACCCAACCCTTCTCATCTGGAAGCAGTGAACGCTGTAGTCGAAGGTATTGCACGTGCGAAACAAGATAATAATTACAATGGCAATACCCGAAAAGTAATGCCCATTCTCATTCATGGTGATGCTGCTATTGCAGGTCAGGGAGTGGTATATGAAGTGGTGCAAATGGCACAACTCGATGGCTACAGAACAGGCGGTACAATACATATTGTGGTCAATAACCAAATAGGCTTTACCACCAATTATTTAGATGGGCGTTCAAGCACCTATTGTACAGATGTTGCCAAGGTTACCCTTTCACCTGTGTTGCATATAAATGCTGATGACGTAGAGGCTGTGGTTCATGCCATGCATTTTGCTTTGGCCTATCGCAACCGTTTTTCACGTGATGTATTTATTGACTTGCTTGGCTATAGAAAATATGGCCATAACGAAGGGGACGAACCACGATTTACGCAACCTAAGCTCTACAAAGCCATAGGTAAGCATAAAAACCCACGAGATATCTACGCTGCCAAACTGATGTCTAAAGGTGTTATTAAGCAAGTTGATTTGGACCAGATGGAAGCCGATTATAAGCAAACACTTGAAAAAAAGCTCGAAGATGCTCGACAGGCTTCCAATACAATTATCACACCATTCATGAAAGACGAATGGACTGGATATCAACGTGCCAAGCAAAAAGACATGCTGCAGGCTGTTGACACCACCATTGAGCTCAAAAAATTGGATGCCATTGCAAGTACACTTACCGAACTACCTTCAAATAAAAAATTCTTGCGTAAAACACAGCGCTTGGTAAAAGACCGAAAGGCCATGTATTTTGAGCGTAATCAATTGGATTGGGCCATGGGCGAGTTGTTGGCATACGGCTCCTTACTTTCAGAAGGGCATGATGTTCGTATTTCCGGGCAGGATGTTGAGCGCGGTACATTCTCTCATCGCCATGCCGTCATGAAGGTCGAAGATTCTGAAGAAGAAGTAATTCTTTTAAATAGTTTGGACAAATCTCAAGGGCGTTTTAACATCTTTAACTCTTCTCTTTCTGAATATGGCGTTATGGGATATGACTATGGTTTTGCCATGGCCAGCCCAAGTGCCTTAACTGTATGGGAAGCGCAGTTTGGTGATTTTAGTAACGGCGCACAAATTATGATTGACCAATACCTTTCATCTGCTGAAGACAAATGGAAAATGCAGAATGGTTTGGTTTTGTTTCTTCCCCATGGTTATGAAGGACAGGGTGCCGAGCATTCTTCTGCTCGCATGGAACGCTATTTACAGCTATGTGCCAAAGACAATATGTTCGTGGCTGACGTAACTACACCGGCCAATCTATTCCATATGTTACGGCGGCAGCTTAAATCAACATATCGAAAACCATTGGTGGTATTTACACCCAAAAGTTTATTGCGACATCCAATGGCCGTTTCTTCCAAAGAATCGTTGGCAAAAGGTCAGTTTATGCCTTTAATTGATGATGACACAGTTAAGCCTAAGGAGGTAAAGACACTTGTATTGTGTACAGGTAAGTTTTATTACGACTTATTTGATGCCCGCGATAACAAAAAGCGTAAAGATGTGGCATTGGTTCGCCTTGAACAATTATTCCCCTTGCCTAAAGATGAGATAGCCGCGGTTATGAAAAAGTATACCAAAGCAGAAGTGGTGTGGGCACAGGAAGAGCCACGAAACATGGGCGCATATGGACATTTATTGTTACATCTTCCGCAAGCACGGGATTTCCGTGTTGCATCTCGCCGTTTTTACGGTGCCCCTGCAGCTGGAAGTTCAACACGATCCAAGCGACGCCATAAAGAAATTATTGAGTACGTATTTGATAAAACCAAAGACAATATGCGCTAGAGCAGCGCCAAAACAGGAGTTATGATTTTAGAAATGAAAGTGCCCTCTCCGGGCGAATCAATATCAGAAGTAGAAATAGCCGAATGGTTGGTTAGTGATGGTGATTATGTAGAAAAAGATCAAACCATTGCCGAAGTCGATTCCGACAAGGCTACCCTTGAGCTCCCCGCGGAGGAGAGTGGAATCATTACACTTAAGGCCGAAGAAGGTGATGCGATTGCTGTAGGCGGCATTGTATGTCATATAGACACTGCTGCAATCAAGCCAGAAGGTCTGGATATAAAACCTGCTCCGGTCAAAGCAACCGTTTCACAAGCCTCAACAACAACTGCTCCCGCTAAAACATCTTATGCTACTGGGACAGCCTCCCCAGCAGCTCGAAAAATTATTACTGAAAAGGGAATAGATACAGCTGCTATTCCAGGCACCGGTCGTGACGGCCGTATAACAAAAGAAGATGCCCTAAATGCTGTTCCTTCAATGAGGACCTCAGAAGGTGACAGGCCATTATCTCGCAAGAAAATGTCCATGCTCCGCCGAAAAGTAGCTGAACGCTTGGTTGCTGCCAAAAATGAAACAGCCATGCTTACTACATTTAATGAGGTCAATATGTCACCCATTTTTGACTTGCGGGCCGAGTATAAGGAAGCCTTTAAAGCAAAACATGATGTTGGACTTGGGTTTATGAGCTTTTTCACCAAAGCCGTGGTCCGTGCAATAAAAGAATTCCCAGACGTAAACTCCATGATTGATGGCAACGAACAAATATTGCACGACTACTGTGATATTAGTGTAGCCGTTTCGGGACCTAAAGGGCTTATGGTTCCTGTAGTTCGAAATGCTGAATCCATGGACTTTAAGGATTTAGAGACCGAAATTAAGCGTTTAGCAATCCGAGCACGTGATGGACAAATCACTGTTGATGAAATGACAGGTGGGACCTTTACCATCTCCAATGGAGGGGTGTTTGGATCTATGCTTTCAACACCAATCATCAATCCACCACAATCAGCTATTTTAGGTATGCACAATATTTTACAACGTCCAATTGCTGTTGATGGTAAGGTTGAAATTCACCCTATGATGTATTTGGCGCTTTCTTATGACCATCGGATTATTGATGGACGCGAAAGTGTAGGATTTTTGGTAGCTGTAAAAGAAGCACTAGAAGATCCCGTCAACTTACTGATGCATGGTGATGTCAAAAAAGCATTGGCACTTTAACCATTAATAGCCACAACTTGCTCAACTTTTCCAGGTAGCATTTCGCGCATCATGGTTTCGATACCATTCTTAAGGGTAAATGTAGAGGAAGGGCAACCACTACAAGCGCCTTGTAAGACGACGTGGACGGCCTTTGCGTTTTCATCAAAAGATTGAAACACAATATTCCCGCCATCAGAAGCTACAGCAGGCTTGATGT
Source organism: uncultured Flavobacteriaceae bacterium (assembly GCA_964014735.1). Classification (GTDB taxonomy): domain Bacteria; phylum Bacteroidota; class Bacteroidia; order Flavobacteriales; family Flavobacteriaceae; genus UBA7446. Next base: position 110,149 of record CAXHBH010000001.1, read on the forward strand.
ATTCATCCAATATCCGTACAATCTCTTGCTCGATTGGAGTGTGATTAATTTCTACATTTGCTTCCTCTTTCGAAAATGGACTGAAGCTAGGGGACAATATGGGTTTGTTTTCCGCAATGTGCTCTCTAATAAAAGTGCGTACTTGTTGCACTACTTCTTCCCAAGTTGAAATTTCGTATTTTGTTATGGACACAAAGTTTTCGTCCATGTATACTTCTTTGACAAAAGGAAAGTGGAATAAAGCTTGTGCTAGGGGTGCATCTTGGGTTGTATCTATGGAAGTAAACTCCACACTTGCGGGCACCAGTTTTTTATTTGCCACAAACTTCATCACAGCAGGGTTCGGAGTGCTTTCGGCATAAACACTAGCTGGAGCCGCTTTTTTTGTTTTGGTGACTTCACCTCCGTCAGCGAGGTACTTTTCTAATTGTTCAACAACTTCTCCTTGTACATCACTCCATTCCACAATGGGAAAACGTTCTAAGGTCAATTGAGTGCCGTTGAGGGTTACAGCCTTCACAAAAGGCAAATAAAATAATTGCTGTGCTAATGGAACTTCAATGGCTTCTGAAACATTGTTAAACGCATAAGCGCGCTCAACAAGTGTAATATCAGTACTTAAAACAAGTAAATCTGGATTTTCAGATGGTAATATGCGAAAACGACTCATAAACTTTTTATGCAAAAATACGTATTAGAACAATAGTAGTAGAAACTACACAGTAGATTTTTGTACTTTACAGCATGCTAATAAAAACCATATTAAATCACACGCCCACTTATGGCGAAAACTGTTTTTTTGCTGATAATGCTACTCTCATTGGAGATGTATTGATGGGCGATTCTTGCTCTGTGTGGTTTCAGGCAGTAGTTCGTGGCGATGTAAATCGTATTGTCATTGGAGACAACGTCAATATTCAAGACGGGGCTGTTATTCATGCAACTTATAAGACTGCTCCTACTACAATAGGTAACAATGTATCAATTGGGCACAATTCCATTGTTCATGGATGCAGCATTTACGACAACGTATTGGTTGGTATGGGTGCTATTATTATGGATGACGCAGTTGTGGAATCCAACAGCATTATTGCTGCTGGAGCGGTGGTTACCAAAAACACCATAGTGCCATCCGGAACGGTTTTTGGTGGTGTGCCTGCCAAAAAAATTAGGGATACTTCACCTGAACTAATTTCAGGAGAAATAGCGCGTATCGCAAAAAATTACAGCTTATATGCAAGCTGGTTTAAGGATTAAATTTTTAGCTGATTAACATGGTCAACACCAAAAGATTTCCAGAGGTCAATTTTTGGAGAAGTTGTGGTATAATAGGCAGTCCTACCGCCACTTTTATTGTAGAGGTTGTTTAAGTCTAGTAGTCTACGAGTTTGCTCGGCTACCGCCGTACTACAATCCACAATTGCTACATTTTCGGGAAGTATTTTTCTTAGGGTCTGCGTTAAAAAAGGGTAGTGGGTACATCCCAGAACTAAATGATCGATAGGTTTTTTTAGCATTGGGTACAAGATATCACGCAGTTGTTTTTCAGTTGCTTGGCTATCTGCTTTACCTTCTTCAACCAACCCTACCAGTCCATGCCCTACCTGGCTGATTACTTCAAGCTCTTGTGTATAATCTTGAGCTGTGCTTTGGAACAGTGTACTGGTAAGGGTTCCAGCAGTTGCAAGCACCCCTATAACTCCTGTTTTACTGTCTAATGCTGCTGGCTTTATGGCAGGTTCAACACCCACAAATGGAATTGAAAAATGCTCCCTGAGCTGTGAAATAGCATTGGTCGTTGCCGTGTTGCAGGCTACCACTACTAGTTTACACTCTTGCGCAACCAACCATTTGGTAACGGCCATTGCACGTGATGTAATTGTCTGTTTTGTTCTTTTTCCATAAGGTGTGTAAGCCTGGTCAGCCACGTAAAGGATATCCTCACTGGGAAGCATTTCTTTAAGTGCATTAAGCACAGATAATCCGCCTACTCCAGAATCGAAAACACCAATGGGTTTAGAATGCATGCTTAAAAATAAAAAAACTGCCTCGAAAGGAGGCAGTTTTTTTAGATAATATGTTTTGTTGGGCTCAGATTCCCAATGCCTTTTTAACGTCTGATGAAAGATCTTTTCCTTCTGCCATTAATAAAGCACCACCAAGACTTGCATCAATAACGTAATCAAAACCTTGTGCTTTGGCAACTTCTTGCACTTTGGCACGCGCATTTTCAATGATGGGACGTAATAAGTCTGCCTGCTTCTTTTGAATGTCTTGAGAAGCTGTTTGCCTGAACTGTTGAATGTTTTGTTCCATACCTGCCAACTCTTGTTGACGCGCTTGGTTTGTCACGTCTGTTTGGTTTTCAGCTTCAGCAGAATAAGTTTGTAATTTGGTTTGGTATTCTTTTATAGAGGCTTCGATTTCTGTCTGATAATCTTTTTCTAGTTTTTGAACCTCTTCCTGAGCGGCAATTACGCTCGGCATTTCGCTGATTATTTTTTGGAAGTCTAAGTGTGCTACTTTGCTTTGTGCATAAGTTACGTTGCTAAGCATTAAAATTACTGTGAGTAATAATGTAGATAAATATTTCATTTTATTAAGTTAATTAAGTGTTACTTTTTTTGTTGTGCTTGTTTACGTTTTTCTTTAAATTCATTTTTTTTTCTTTCAAGCTCTTCTAATCGTTCTTTTTTTCGTTTGGTTAGGGCTTCTTCTTTTTCTTTTTTCTTCCTTGCAATTTCTTGCTCGCGTTCTTGTTTTTTAATTTCGTACTCAGCTTTTCGTGCCTCTCTTATTTCTTCTTTACTTTGAATAGAAGCAGCATCAGCTTGTGTTTTATTTTCTGTTTTTTTAGCTTCTTTTTGTCGTTTACGCTCAGCTTTTCGTTCTTCCGCTAACTTTCGGCGTTCTGCGTTTTGTTGCTGTATTTTTTTTCCTTTCTCATTAATTGTTGGGTTAGAACTCTGTTTACGTTCTTGTTTTTTGGTTTCAGCCAAAAAAGCTTGAGCCTTTTTCTTGTCATTAATTTCAAGGAATTTAATAACAAGTTCGCTAATATCGTATTTTTTTTCAGAATGAAGAACTAGAATGTCCGCGGTACTGTCAAAAACATAGTTTAGTTTTCTGTCACTGGCAATTTCACGTATTGCTGTTAGTATTTCGTCTTGGGCTGGTTGTGCTAGTTTTAGCTTTTGCTGAATCCAGTCACCCTCAACTCCAAAGCGCTGTTCTATATACTGATTAAGTTTCTCCTGCTCGAAGGCAATGTCATCTTTACGTTCTTCAGCTATTTCATCGGTAAGAAGTGGTCTTTCAATTTCAAGAATCTTTGTTTGCTCATCTAATTTTTTTTGCCTTATGTCAATTTCGTTTCGCCATGATGCAATCTTTGTTTCCAAGTCTTGGCTTGATTCTGTGAAGCCGCTGTGTGTTGCCAAAACCTTGTCAATATCTAAAAACCCTATCCTGACATTACGTTGTCCATATGTAAAACCCGTTACAGAACAGCACAATAATAATGACCAAAAAAGCCGCATTTATTTTTTTTATTAGAATTGTTGACCTATGATAAAGTGTGTTTCCCATCCATTCGGATTTAAGTCATTTGGCAACTCACTATCAAATCCATATCCAAAATCTATGCCTAACAATCCAAAAGCGGGCATAAAAATTCGCACGCCAAAGCCTGCTGAGCGTTTACTATTAAACGGATTAAATTCACGAAAATTGTTATAACCATTACCAGCTTCTAAAAAACTTAAAGCATAAATAGAAGCACTTGGCTTTAACGTTATGGGGTAACGCAATTCAAGCGAGAACTTGTTGTACACAGTTGATCCATCTCTACTAGACAGTGATTGGTTTTCATAACCTCTTAGTGCAATGGTTTCCCTACCATCCATAGCATATTGTTGAAGCCCATCACCACCTAAGAAGTAACGTTCAAATGGAATATTCCCCCTGTCAGGGTTGTATGCGCCTAAAAATCCAAATTCTGCGTGGGTACGCAATATTAATTTATCAATAATTCGGGTATACCAAGATCCTTCAAAATTTAACTTATAGTACTCCAACCATTTAAATCTTTCTTGATCAATTTTTGCTTGGTCAGGACTGCCATTTGCATCTTGATATTCAGCTTGATCTTTCAAGTTGGCATAATCAATATTGTTTACCAATGAATATGGAAAGGTGAGTTTAGCACCAATAGTAAATGAGGAGCCACCAGTTGGGAATATAGGATTTGTATAGGTGTTGTTTCTGGATAATGCTATTGCATAAAACAGATTGTTTGAAACGCCATCTCCAAAAGTAAATAAGCCAGTATAATAGTTGTTTAAGTCAAAGTATTGATACCCTATTGTTTGTGAAAGCGTAAAATAATCATCAGGAACTTGAAGTCTTCTAGCCAAACCAAAATTTATACCACGAATCTTGAAATATTGTGACTTATCAGCCAGTCCTGTCATATAATTATATCGGTACTGAGTTGTTTGAGAAATAGAAGTTGAAAAGCGTACGGGTTGCTCCCCACCAAGCCAAGGTTCTGAAAACGAAAAACTATAAGTTTCAAAGAAACGACTAGCTTGAAGACGAAGCGCCAATTGCTGTCCGTCACCCATAGGAACCGGTTTGTATTCTTTCTTATTGAATATATTGCGCATGGAAAAATTATTGAACGAAAGCCCTAGGGTTCCAATAAATCCACCACCGCCATAACCACCTTGTAGTTCAATTTGACTTGCGCCTCTTTCAACCAAACCATACTCAATATCTACAGTGCCAGCGTTGGGATCTACATCTTTGAAGTCAGGGGATATTTGCTCTGCATCAAAAAAGCCCAATTGTCCTAATTCACGTACCGAACGCACTACTTTATCCTTGCTGTAGAGTTCACCAGGACGTGTACGAATTTCTCTATAAATAACGTGGTCATTTGTTCGATCGTTACCTCTTACGCTGATTCTATTAAAATAAGCAGGCTTACCCTCGGTAATGCGTATTTCAAAGTTTATGGTATCATTTGCAGCGCTTACCTCAACAGGGTTTATGCTCGAAAATAAGTAACCGTTGTTTTGGTAAAGGTTCGTGAGGTCTTCTCCATCTGGTTTAGTTTGGTCTGCAATACGCTTACGCAACAATACTCCATTGTATGTGTCTCCTGGCTTAATGCCAAGCACCCTTCTAAGTTGCGCATCACTGTATACGGAGTTACCAATAAAATCAACATCGCCAAAATAGTATTTGTCCCCCTCTTGGAGCTTTATAACTACATCAATTTTATTGTCATCAACGATGATGCTATCGGAAACGATACGTGCATCACGATAGCCTTTTTCTTTATAAAAGTCTAGAAACTCCTTTATGTCTTCATCATAATCGGCTGCTATGTATTTTGAGCGCTTCCAAAAACGACCTGGTAGTTCTAGTTTTGTTTTTTTAAATTTTTTACGAAGCTTTTTAGGTTTGTATACCTCATTGCCCTCAAACGAAATTGAACGCACCTTAACACGATCACCACGATCTACAGAAATCAACATCTTTTGGTTGTTTACAGCTGCTGTGTCTGACTTAGTGTCTATGGTTACTTTAACGTTTAGAAACCCTTCTTTTCTGTACTTATTTTCGATATAATTTTTAGTAGTAGCAAGAAAGTTTTTACTGAGCTTTTTCCCTTTTTTAATTTCAGTGTCTTTAACAATAGTTTCAATCTTACCCTTTTTAATGCCTTTGATAGTGTAGTCAGAAAGTGTAGGAAGTTCTTGGATGTATAGTTCCAAATCTGCCACCTCGCCATCAATGTTAGTAATAAAAAACTCAATGTCACTAAAGAGCTCTAACTTCCATAACTTATTGATGGTTGCGCTAATTTCTTCTCCTGGAATTTGAATACGCTGACCCTTTCTAAGTCCAGTATATGCCACAACAGTTTGTGGACTAAAACTTTTTACACCAGTAACTGTAATTTCTCCAAGCTGATAAAACTTACCTTTATCAAAGTAAGTCTCTTGTGCATTGAGCTGTCCGAGGCTGAACAAAACAATACAAATAACAAGGGGAAGGAGTAGAAACTTATTTAAGTTGCTCGCTTGTTTTTCCAAATCTACGTTCTCTTATTAGATAGCTTTTAATTGCCTGGTAAAGTTCCTGCTTATTAAATTCTGGCCACATTACATCAGTAAAGTAAAGTTCAGCGTAAGCAATCTGCCACAATAGGAAATTACTTATACGAACTTCGCCACTGGTGCGGATGAGTAAATCTACATCAGGCAAATATTGCGTATAAAGATGCTCATTAATTATGGTTTCATCAATACTTTCAACAGGAATTATGCTATTTTTAACTTTTTTACTGATATCGATAACAGCTCGCTTGATTTCCTCTCGAGCCCCATAACTAAGTGCCAAGGTTAAATTTGTTCCTGTATGGTATTTTGTCCTTTCAATTACTTCAATTAATTCTTGCTGTACTTGTTTAGGTAGCTTTTCTAATGAACCGATTGCTGAAAGACGAATGTTATTTTCTGTCATTTGGTGTAATTCACGTCTTAGGCTTCTTACCAATAGTGTCATCAGTGTAGCAATTTCTGCCTTTGGTCGGTTCCAGTTTTCAGTTGAAAAAGCATAAAGTGTAAGATGCTTAATGCCGAGTTCTGCAGCTGCCTCAACTGTTTTTTTTACTGCATTTGCACCTGCCTCATGGCCTCTGAGTCGATTTTTCCCTTGCTGTTGTGCCCAACGCCCATTGCCATCCATTATAATGGCAATATGTTTTGGTATTTCATCTATATTAAATTCATCGAAACTCATAATAAATTATTCACGGCAACACGGCAATCTTCCAAACCCGTAAGTTATTGAAATCCCTGTAAAAATAATCCAATCGTTGCTTAAAACTGACGAAAATTGTCTTGCATCGGGTTTTTTTTCAAAGTTAGGATAACTACCGTCCAAATTATCAGTAAGCGTAAATTGTGGCTGTATTTCTGCAGCTAAAATCCAAGATTGCCCGAAGTTAAATTTCACACCTACCCCAAATGGCACACTAACGGTTAATACTTTTCCATCGTGGCGTGACATTTTTTCAAAAGGTTCAAAATAAATATCCTGACTAACCATGCGATTAAAACCCGCATGTATATAGGGCGTCCATGAAAACCCAAATTCACCAACAGCTAACTTCACGTAGTTGATTTCTATACCTGCACCTAGGATTGAGTAATCGTTGGTAAAAGATAAACCGCGGTCTAAGCGACTCAGTTGTGATGCATTTACATCATTCCCACTTAATTTACCCTTACTAAAAATAGCACGTAGACCTATACGTTCATTAAAATTACGTTTGTAGATAATACCTATTGCTAGATGTCTTGGTTGTATATATTGTGTACTTCCTATTTCACCGATGTAATTTACACCACCAGAAATAACACCAATTTCGTGTCTTTGTGCAGTGCTGTAACTACTCATTAGAATAGCTAACATAATACAAAACCAGATGCGATTAATATTCATTTTATTAACTGAAAACTGAAAAGCACCAAATTTATTGTTAGTTGCGCTTGTCTTGCCCCCATAGTAGTTTATTGCGTAGGGTATCAAAAAAGCCATGCTTATTAGATCTTATAAAGACAATTGGATTGTTAGCTTTTTGGACACTAATGGTAGTATTCATTGGTACAGAGAAGAGCCGGGTATCAAGAGAAATGAGGTATGAATCTCCTCTGCCTTCAACGTGAATTTTAATTTCAACATCATCTGCTACAATAAGTGGCCTCACATTGAGGTTATGTGGCGCAATAGGTGTCAATACCATGCTTTTTGTATCAGGTGCAATGATAGGCCCACCACTGCTCAAGGAATATCCAGTTGAACCAGTTGGTGTTGCCACTACCAAACCGTCTGCCCAGTAGACATTGACATATGCTTCATTGACTTGGGTATTGATAGTAACCATTGAGGTTGTGTTTTCACGGCTTAGAGAAATCTCGTTCAATGCTAATGGGAATTCATTGAGTTCAGCAACAGCAGGTGATGTTTTGACTTCAAGTATGCTTCGTTCTTCTGTAGTGTAGTTTTTGTCAACAATATCATGAAGTGTGGCTTCCATTTCATCTGGTTGAACGGTTGCTAAAAAACCCAATCGGCCAGCGTTAATTCCTATCAATGGTATTTTTGATTCACGGATATAGCGCAAGGCACGTAGCACGGTACCATCACCACCAACTGCAAAAAAAACATCTGATTTTGGATCTAAATCTGTATGTGATTCAAATGGAATAGAAGCAGTATTTGGAATATGCCGTAACAATTCTTTTTCCACTTGAATTCCAGCACCTTCTTTTGTAAAAAAAGCAACAATTTCAGTTACTATTTTTAGAGATGCCTCATCGTGAACCAAGCTGTATAAAGCTACTTTCATACTGCAAAGTTAGACCAAAATGCTTAAAGGCAAATTATTGTGGTATTTTTGCACATAAAGTGCCATGACAAAGCTTAGTGTTAACATCAATAAAATAGCTACCCTGCGTAATGCAAGAGGTGGTGATAAACCTAATATTTTGCAAGTTGCAAAAGATGCCCAAGCATTTGGCGCGCAAGGAATCACCGTCCATCCCAGACCCGACGAAAGACACATTACTTACCAAGACACTCGCGAATTGCCAACTGTGATTACCACTGAATTTAATATCGAAGGAAACCCAATTCCAAAATTTGTAGATATGGTATGCAAAATTAAACCCCATCAAGTAACTTTGGTACCAGACGCTCCAAATGCAATTACTTCAAATTCGGGCTGGGATACGATAGCAAATTGTGAATTCTTGAGGGAGGTTATCCAAGAATTTAAAGAAAAAGGAATTCGCACTTCCATATTTTTGGACCCCGATGTGGCACAAGTGGAAGCGGCCATAAAAACAGGTACAGACCGTATTGAACTTTATACGGAAGCTTATGCAAAAGAATACCCAAAAAACACGGCAAAAGCAATAGCCCCATTTATTAAGGCAGCTACAAAAGCAAATGAAGTAGGGCTAGGACTCAATGCTGGCCACGACCTTAGCTTAGATAATATTGCCTTTTTTGCGAAACATATCCCTGGACTTTTGGAAGTATCTATTGGACACGCTCTTATTTGTGAGTCTTTGTATTTGGGACTAGAAAATGTTATTAACCAATACATTTCCAAGCTATCGAAGCATTAGTCAACAGCACGGTTACTGGACAAGGAGACCCCCTAATTATATTGCATGGTTTTTTGGGTATGTCGGACAATTGGCGCACACACGCTAAATTTTGGTCTGCCTACTATGAAGTTCACGCCATTGACCAACGCAATCACGGGAGAAGTTTTCACAGCCAAGTGTTTAATTACGACTTAATGGCAGCAGATATTGTTGCATATTTGGATTATCATAATATTCAACAAGCGATTATACTCGGACACTCTATGGGTGGCAAAACAGCTATGAGCTTGGCACTACAGCACCCAACCCGAATATCCAAACTCATAGTTGCAGACATAGCGCCTAAACACTACAATGTAGCAACCAAGTTTTCAAATATCATAAAAGGGCTTATACAACTTGACGTTTTGACGCTAACGTCAAGATTTGAAGCCGACAAGGTACTTATGTCATATGTGCCTGATATGGGCGTTCGCCAGTTTTTACTCAAAAATTTAGCTTGGACTGAACAAAGAACCCTTAAACTTCGTTGTAATGTTGCAGTACTTCAACATAAGCTAAAAGAAATTGGAGATGCACCAGAAGGGTTACCATACAAAGGGGATACGCTATTTTTAGCAGGGCAACATTCCGATTATGTATTGCAAACAGATATCACCGCCATACATGCCCTATTCCCCAATGCTAGTCTAAGTTGGGTTGCCAATGCGGGCCACTGGCTACATGCCGAAAACCCTAAAGGATTCACCAATGCCCTTAAAGATTTCCTAATATAATTTGCCCATAAGCATTACTTTGACCTTGCTTAAAAATAGCCTACTTTTGCCAGTTATTAAATCAAAAGGATGAACGTAACGCGAAAAGACGTAGATGCACTAAATGCGATAATCACCGTTGACATTAGCCAAAAGGATGTGGTACCCAAGGTAGAGCAAGTTTTAAAAGACTACCGTAAACGTGCCGATATTCCGGGTTTTAGAAAAGGAAATGTGCCCATGGGCGTAATCAAAAAACAGTATGGTCAGGCTGTTTTGGTTGATGAGGTAAATAAGATGTTACAATCTTCACTGAATGACTTCCTCAACAAAGAAAAAATTTCTATTTTAGGTAATCCACTCCCTGTTCCTGTAGACAATATTGATTGGAACGCCCCTGCCTTTTCTTTTGATTTTGAATTGGGGTTGACACCAAATGTGGAGGTAAAACTTCCCAATCGAAAACCAGTTACTCGGTATGAAATTCAAGCTGACGAAAAATTTGTAAATGAAAAGTTAGAGCGCCTCCAAAAACAGTATGGAGCCATTGTTCCTACAGATCAAGTAAAAGAAGATACAGAATTGACAGTAGGTGTTTCATATGAAGGAAATAAAGAACAAAAAAGCGCCACTTTTACAGCTAGTGATCTTAAAAGTAAGAAAGCAATCAAGACCTTCAAAAAGGCAACTATTGGCGAAGTACTTGATTTTTCTACTAAAGGACTTTTTAAGGATGAACACGTATTACGCCGTGTAATGGAAACTCCTCCAGAGAAAGCTTTAATACTTTCGCTTACACTACAAGAACGAAACAACCGAAATTTGGCAGATTTAGACCAAGAATTTTTTGATAAGGTGTTTGGCAAAGACAATGTGAAGTCTGCGACAGATTGTAAGGAAAAGCTTAAAACGGATGCTATGGTTCATTTTGAGACACAAGCCAATCAAAAATTTATAAATGACATGACAGAGCACCTGATCGATAATACCAAGTTTTCACTTCCTGATGCTTTTCTTAAGAAATGGATGCAAACAGCAGGTGAAAACCCAATTACCGCTGAAGAAGCAGAAGCAGAATACACCAAATCAGAACGAGGTTTACGCTACCAATTAATTGAGTCAAAAATCATGCAGGAGCACAACCTTCAAATAACGAGAGAAGAAGTTGAAGTATTTGCTAAAGATTTGATTAAAAAGCAAATGTTGCAATATGGCCGTAGAGATATTCAGGAGGAAGAACTTACTGAAATTATGGGGCGTATTTTGAATAATCAAGAAGAGGTAAAACGCATTTCTGATCAGGTGATGAGTGAGAAAATGCGACAATTGTTTTTAGAAAAAGGAAACATCAAAGTCAAAAAATTATCTTACGGCAAATTTATCAAAGAAGCTTACAAAAAATAATCGCTATATTTAGCTTAGAACTTTAGGATATGGATTACGGAAAAGAATTTAAAAAGTACGCTACAAAGCATCACGGTATAAACTCCATGTATTACGACGAGTTGGTGAGTAGTCTTACACCTTATATTATTGAGGAGCGACAGTTGAACGTGGCGCAAATGGACGTTTTTTCACGTTTAATGATGGACCGTATAATTTTCTTAGGAACAGGAATTAACGATAGCGTTGCGAATATTATTCAAGCACAATTGTTATTCTTAGAAAGTACCGATAAGACTAAAGACATACAGATTTATATCAACTCTCCTGGGGGCAGTGTATATGCTGGATTGGGCATCTATGACACAATGCAGTTTATCAGTCCTGATGTAGCTACCATTTGTACGGGAATTGCAGCTTCTATGGCTGCTGTATTGCTTTGTGCTGGTCAAGAAGGAAAACGCTCTGGTTTGCCACACTCTCGTGTGATGATTCACCAACCACTTGGAGGTGCACAAGGACAAGCATCTGACATCGAAATTACAGCACGTGAAATTCTAAAGCTTAAAAAAGAACTCTACGAGATCATTGCTAAGCATAGCAACCAGCCTTACGATAAGGTCTATGAAAATTCTGATCGTGATTACTGGATGAAGGCGTTAGAAGCCAAAGAGTATGGCATGATTGATGAAGTATTGACAAGAAACTAGTTAGTGGAAGAATTGAATTGTTCTTTTTGTGGACGTAAAAAAGCCGAGACCAAACTTCTGGTTGCGGGATTAAACGCGCACATATGCGAACGCTGTGTTGACCAAGCTGTTGGCATAATTCAAGAAGAAACCACACAAACCGAAAACATCACCACCAATGCTGAGTTTTTACTTAAAAAACCCAAGCAGATTAAGGCTTTTTTGGATAATTATGTCATTGGGCAGGAGCAAGCCAAAAAAGTGCTCTCTGTTGCAGTATATAACCACTACAAAAGACTGAATCAAAATGTTGAAAACGATGTCGAAATTGAAAAAAGCAACATCATTATTGCTGGCCGCACAGGTACAGGTAAAACATTGTTGGCCAAGACTATTGCTAAGATGCTTCAAGTACCCATTGCCATTGTAGATGCAACCGTACTTACCGAAGCTGGCTATGTGGGAGAAGATGTAGAAAGCATTTTAACACGATTACTACAGGCTGCCGACTACGATCATCAAAAAGCGGAGCGTGGCATTGTCTTTATCGATGAGATAGATAAAATTGCACGTAAAAGTGATAACCCCTCCATAACACGTGATGTTTCTGGCGAGGGAGTACAGCAAGCCTTACTAAAATTATTAGAAGGTACCGTGGTTAATGTACCGCCCAAAGGGGGACGTAAGCATCCAGATCAAAAATTTGTAGAAATTAATACCCAGCACATCTTGTTTATCGCAGGAGGTGCTTTTGATGGTGTGGAGCGTTACATTGCAAAACGCATGAATATGCAAGCAGTGGGCTACAGTACTGCTGCTAAACGTGAATCTGTTACTGAAGACGATTTGTTGACACATATTACACCGTCAGACCTTAAAGACTTTGGGCTTATCCCTGAAATTATTGGGCGCCTTCCGGTGCTTACACACATGAATCCATTAGACGAAAAAGCACTGCGTGAGATTTTAACAGCTCCAAAAAATGCTTTGGTAAAGCAGTATCAGCATCTATTTGATTTGGACAGGGTTACTTTGACCTTTACCTCAACAGCTCTGGATTTTATCGTGGAGCAAGCGTTACAATATTCCCTGGGTGCAAGAGGGTTACGCTCCTTGTGTGAGGCCATTCTCACCGATGCCATGTACGAGCTTCCCAGCACCAATACTTCGGAGTTAAAGATTACCAAACGATATGCCGAGAATAAGTTGAGCGTCGTGCAACTCAACAAGCTGAAGGCGGCTTCTTAATATTTGTGTTAACTAAGTTTTGTAAACCCATCATAACTCCAACAACTCATCCAAATACTCACGGGTGTTGGATAGGCGCGGGACTTTATGTTGCCCCCCAATTTTACCTTTTTGTTTTAACCATTTATAAAAGGTTTTGGGTTTTGCTACATGTAGTTTTAGCGGCATAAGCGTCATGTTTTTATAGCGTTTGGCTTCGTAATCCGAGTTTAAAGCTTGCAACTGCTTGTCCAAATCTCCAGAAAAAGCATTAACATCTGTGGGTGGGGTCTTAAATTCTATCAACCACTCGTGCCCCCCTTTTTCGGAGCCATCCATAAAAATGGGTGCTGCCGTATAATCCACCAATTGTACATGGTGGCGTTGGCTTATAAGCTGTAGTGCTTTATTGGCGTTTTCAATCACCAGCTCTTCTCCAAATACATTTATGAAGTGTTTGGTTCTTCCTGTTATTTTAAAGCGGTAGGGCGCAATGGAGGTAAAGCGAATTGTATCGCCAATATGATAGCGCCAAAGCCCGGCATTGGTTGAAATAATCACGGCGTATTGCTTACCGACCACGACTTCTGAAAGTGGAATTATTCTTTCGTTTTGAGTGCCATAAGCTTTCATGTCTATAAATTCATAGAAAATCCCATAATCAAGCATTAGCAGTAGCTCATCGGAGTTGAGTTGGTCTTGCACCCCAAAAAAGCCTTCGGAGGCATTATATAGTTCCACATAGTGTACGTTATCACTTGGCATAAGGGCTTTGTACTGCTCTCTATAGGGCATAAAGTTTACCCCTCCGTGGAAATATACTTCCATATTGGGCCATACGTCCAAAATACTCTCTCGCCCCGTTTCTGCCAATACCTTTTGTAGCAGTACCAACATCCAAGAAGGAACACCTGCCATACTGCGGATATCTTCACTTAAAGTTTCTTCAACTATGGCTTTCATTTTGGTTTCCCATTCTGCCATAAGCGACACTTTTTGGCTGGGCGCACTTACCATTTCTGCCCAAAGGGGCAGGTTGTCAATCATAATAGCCGACAAATCCCCAAAATAGGAGTTATTCTCTTCGTAAATTTCCTTGCTGCCTCCAAGGCGTAATGCCTTACCCTGTAATACACTAGACTGTTCGTTGTTTTTGAAATAGAGGCTCAACATGTCTTTGCCGCCCTTAAAATGACAGTCTTCTAGAGATTCATCAGAGATAGGGATAAACTTACTTTTGGCATTTGTAGTGCCACTTGACTTGGCGTACCATTTAATTGGGGTAGGCCAAAATATATTTTGTTCGCCTTGTCGGGAGCGTTCTATCATGGGCGCTATTTCTTCGTAGGTACGTACTGGAACACGCTCGGCAAAGTCTTTATATTGCTGAATATCAGCAAAACCATATTTTTTACCGACCTCTGTTTTTTTGGCGGTTTGCAATAAGTTCAAAAGCTCGTCACGTTGCACTTCGTGAGGATATTTGATAAAAAGTTCAATGTCATGCACCCGTTTTTTGAGTAGCCATGAAACAACAGTATGTAGTAGTGGTATTGCCATTTTGGGTATATTGCTTAACGAAAATACAAATTATGTTTCAAGGTGTGCTGACCAAAATGCAAACGGAATTTAAAAGCCCTGTAGACTACTACTTGGTCTTTAAAGATTCCTTCGTTCTTGTTAATAGTTTTCTCGAAAAAAAAGTACATATCACACATACAGGCTCTCAGTGTCTTAGCTGTTCACAGCCCAAAGAAATTTTTCGACAGGGTTTTTGCAAGTCTTGTTTTTTTGAAACGCCAAGTGCTGGTGAATGGATTATGAAACCTGAGCTGAGCAAAGCCCACTTAGGGATTGAAGATAGGGATTTGGCATATGAGCAAAAAGTACAGTTGCAACCCCACATTGTTTATTTTGCGGTATCAAGCGGCCTCAAAGTTGGGGTAACACGTGATACCCAAGTGCCTACGCGCTGGATCGATCAAGGTGCACACCAAGCCCTGCCCATTGTGGAGGTGCCTAATCGCTATTTGGCAGGTATAACAGAGGTTGCACTAAAAGCATATTTCAATGATAAAACCAACTGGCGTATCATGCTACAAAATAAAGGTGAACCTTTGGACTTGGTAGCTGAGCGTGAGGCTTGTATTGCCAAGTTGCCACTCGAAGTGCAAGCTTATGCTGTACAAACCCCGCCCATTTCAATCGATTTTCCCGTGTCTCGTTTCCCGGAAAAAGTAAAAAGTTTAAACCTTACCAAAACACCTGAATATTCAGGTGTGCTCAAAGGTATTAAGGGTCAGTATTGGATTTTTGAAGACGATACCGTTTGGAATGTACGTGGTCATGAAGGGCATATAGTAGAACTTTCATTCAGCTAACCTTTATAGGTTTTTTTCGAGTCTGCAACCAATCGGTTGATTTCTGCCAACTCTTTGTTGGTTAGATTACGCCACTTTCCTTTACCTACGTCTAGGCTTACATTCATGATGCGGACTCTTTTAAGTCGGACTACTTGATAGTCTAAATACTCACACATACGTCTTATTTGTCGATTGAGTCCTTGGGTGAGTATGATACGGAATTCCCGCTGATGTGTTTGCTTAACTTTGCATGGCCTAGTTACCGTATCTAGTATGGGAACGCCCTTACTCATCTTGTCAATAAAGACTTTGGTAATGGGCTTGTTTACTGATACCACATATTCCTTTTCGTGATTGTTACGGGCACGCAAGATTTTATTTACGATGTCACCATCATTGGTTAAAAAAATAAGTCCTTCTGACGGTTTATCCAATCGACCAATGGGGAATATACGGCTTGGGTAATTGATAAAATCAATAATGTTGTCTTTCTCTACTTTGGTGTCTGTGGTACAAACGATACCAACGGGCTTGTTAAAGGCAATATAGACAGGCCTTTCTGTATTTTTGCCAACCGTTTCGCCATCTACAGCTACTAGATCTTGTAGACTTACCTTCATGCCCATCTCCACGGCCTTGCCATTAACAGTAATACGTCCTTGTTCAATCAGCTTATCAGCAGCACGACGAGAGCAGTAGCCAATTTCACTGAGGTATTTGTTAATCCGAACAGTTTCCATATCAATCCAAATGAATTTCTTCACCAACTTCTAGGTCAAAACGACGTCGAATCATCCAAACAAAAAAATACAAAAAAGGCGTATCAATAGCGGCAACCATAACCTTAAAAATCACACTTGATACGACTAAGCCCCAAAAAAGTTCCCAAGGTAGTACTTGAAACGAGCATAAGAGTAAAATAACTGTAGTAGAATCAATAATTTGAGAGCTAAAGGTAGAGAAGTTGTTGCGCAGCCATAAATGTTTGCCTTGTGTTAGATTCTTCCAATAATGATAGATACGAATGTCTACAAATTGTGCTGACAAGTAAGCCATCATGGAAGCCAAAACCGCCAAGGGTGAAAGGGCAAAAACTTTATGGAAAGTTGGATCGTCTACTGGCGAGCTTTCAATTGCTGGAACTATCCCAGCCAAGAGCAAAATTCCAATGGAAAAAAAAGATGCAAATATCCCCGCCACCACCACTTGATTGGCACTTTTTTTGCCAAAAATTTCAGAAATAATATCGGTGATTAAGAATGTGATTGGATATGGTAGTATACCTACAGACAATTCAAAAATAGGCATGCCAAAGACTTCCCAGTCAAAAGGCCGCCAATAAAAAAACTTCTGAAAGATTAAGTTAGACACCACCAATGAGGTGATGAACAAGGCTGCCAAGTACAAATAAAGCTTTCGTGCAGCAGGCCTATGCATCTAGTTCACATTTATTGTGTAGGGTAGGCGTGCTTGAATTTGATTTGCAGGGTTTTTTAAAGCTTCAATCCCTTGAGTCCAAAGTGATATTTCAGCTGGCAGTTGCGTTTTTATTTTTCCAAAAGGACCTCCAAGAAGCTCTTCCAAAATACCTTCCAAATCATCCTCAAATTTAGGATAGGAGGTTAAACGATAATCTTCAATTTCGGCTAGTGCAGCAGCACGCTCCAAGGCAAGGTCAAGACCACCAAGATGATCTACCAGTCCAATAGCATTTGCTTCTACTCCAGACCACACGCGACCTTGTGCAATTTTATGTACTTCTTCTTTGGTCATGCCTCGACCATCGGCAACACGCGTTAAAAAAGTCTGGTATACTTGGTTGATGCCCGCTTTGATTTCGTTTCTCGTGCTGTTGGTCAAGGGCTCAAAAGGTGAATACTGCAGCGCTTGTTTGTTAGTTGTTACTTGTTCCGCATTAATCCCCCAACGTTTTGACAAACGATTGATGTTAGGTAAAACCCCCAAAACCCCAATAGATCCTGTAATGGTTGTGGGTTCTGCGACAATTTCGTGGGCATTTGCAGCGATATAATAACCTCCTGAGGCGGCCACATTACCCATAGAAACCACCACTTTCTTGGTTTCTTTTAAGTGTTCTATTTCCTCCCAAATAAGCTCAGAAGCCAAAGCGCTTCCACCAGGGGAGTTTATCCGCATTACAACCGCTTTAATATTTTTCTTTTTGCCAATCTTCTTAAGGGCTTTGATCATTTTTTCTTGCCCAATCATTTCACTCCCACCATCTCCGTAAATAATTTCACCTTGAGCGTATAACACAGCAATGCGGTTACTGCCTTTCCCTTTTTTGCGACTGGCAATGCTCATATAGTCAACGAAATTGGTCGTTTCCACTTCATCATCAAAACGCGACGCTAGTTTTTCTTTATAACTTCGTCTTGTGGCAGTTCCGTCAACAAGTGAAGAGGAGATAGCTTTTTGTGCATTTGAACCTGCAAGGTTGTCTGCATGTGTATCGAGAACTTTTTCAGACAAACCGCGACTTGTGGCAATATTTCCCAATAATGTATCCCAGATATCGTCTATATAAGACTGAATTTGGGTGCGGTTTTCCTCACTCATATAGTCATTGAGAAAAGGTTCAACAGCGCTTTTGTATTTGCCACTTCGAATGACCTCCATACTTATTCCGGACTTTTCTTGGGCAGATTTATAGTAGAGAATTTCTGCACTCAATCCACGAAAGTCAACATTGCCTTCAGGATGTAGAAAAATAGAGTCTGCAACAGATGCGAGGTAATAATCGGATTGGGAGTAGTAATCTCCGTAGGCATAAATAAATTTACCACTTTCTTTAAATGCCACTAGGGCTTTTCTGAGCGTGTGCATGTTTGAAATCCCGCCCATTGCCGAGATGTTTTGAATGCTAATTCCAGCAACAAGATCGTCTTTTGCTGCGTTTTCAATTGCAGGAATGATGGTATTTAATCCATAGGCCTCAGGGTCTATTTCCAAAGCGCTTGCAAAAGAAAAGCTTTGTGGCTCTCGGTCTTGAATGGGTAAACCCATATCAAATACCAAAACCGTATTTTCTTCTAATTCGATGGTATCTCCGTCTTCATCCATAAGGGCAACGGATCCTGCCAAAAAGACTAGCATAAAAACAAAAAGCAGACCAAGCGCGATAAAGGTCCCAATAGCTGAACTGATAAGATTTTTAAAGAAACTCATAATTTAAATGGTATTTTCTCAAAGATACATGTTTCCCAATTCTTTTCATCATTTTTGTAAAATGTCAATTGTTTACATATCTATAGGCAGTAATTTGGGTGAACGCATTGCACATTTGCAACACGGACTAGATGCAACTGCTGCCATCGGCCATGTCCTTTCCATTTCCTCAGTAGTAGAAACCCCTGCAGTAGGTTTTGAGGGTAATCCTTTTTTAAATGCTTGCTTCACAATCGACACACAACTTGCGCCTACCTTGATTATGCAAAAGTTACTTGATATAGAGCAGTCAGAGGGAAGGTCTCGTACGCAAGGTGAAGGGTATCAAAATAGAACTTTGGATTTGGATATTATTTTTTTTGAAGATTTTGTTTTGGACATCCCAAATCTGATGATTCCGCACCCATCCATGGCACAAAGACGATTTGTTTTGCAACCACTTTGTGAAATAGCACCCAACAAACAGCATCCTGTTCACCAAAAATCAGTAAAAGCTTTACTTGATGAATGTGCAGACAACACTCCGCTTAGCACTCTTGATGAGCAACTACGTCATCCTATTTATGCCAAGCTAAGTGCGCATACATTTATTTGTGTAGAAGGGATCATTGGCTGTGGAAAAACAACGCTAACAAAAATATTAGCGCAAAACCTAGGTTATAAAACCATTGAAGAGCGGTTTGAAGAAAATCCCTTTTTACCCAAGTTCTATAGGAGTCCAAAACGCTATGCTTTTCCACTGGAGTTGTCTTTCTTGGCTGATCGTTTTAATCAAATAAATGATAATTATGAACAGTTGGATTTATTCCAGTCTGGGACTGTGGCAGACTACCATATGAGTAAGTCGCTGGTATTTGCACAAAACACCTTAAATGAAGATGAATATCCTCTTTTTCAACAATTGTATAGTTTGATGTCGAAGAGTGCCAATCAGCCCACCCTATGCATATTCCTTCGTCAAACCCCTCAACGTTCTAAAACCAATATTAAAAAACGCGGAAGGAGTTATGAGCAAAATATCCGAACTGATTATTTGGAAAAATTAGCAAAGGGATACGATCAGCACCTACCATTTTTGCAAAAGCGTATGCAAGTGGTATCAGTTGACATTTCAGCTTTGGATTTTTTGCTAAACCCCGAAGATTTAATTCGATTGCTAAAGAAAATCAATCTGCAGTTGGACGAAGTTGGGTAAAAAAATGCCACAATACCACTCCAGCCGAGATAGCTACATTTAGAGAGTGTTTTGTCCCCAATTGTGGAATCTCAATTGCCGCGCCGCAGGCATCAATAACTTCTTGAGAAACGCCCTCCACTTCGTTTCCAATAACCAACACCAATGTTTGATAGGAGTCAACAGATACTTGGTCTAAAAACACTGCGCCCTTAACTTGTTCTACGGCGTAGCAGTTCGCACCAGACGAATGTAGTTTAGCCACCACTTCAGCAGCAGAATTTTCCTGTCGCCAGGCAACACTTTCAGTAGCGCCTAAGGCGGTTTTGTGAATGTCTTTGTGCGGAGGAGTTGGCGTAATACCACACAGTACTATTTCAGCAATACGAAACGCGTCAGCAGTGCGGAAAATAGCCCCAACATTATTACGGCTTCGAATGTTATCGAGCACCAATACAATATTTGTTTTGGGCGCTGCTTTAAAAGCTGTTGGGCTCAACCTGTTGAGCTCTTCCATAGTCCATTTTCTCATATGTCAAAGGTAAGGGTTGTGTTTGGCTAAAAAATGTAAATTAGCCAGAATTAATATCTCGCTTTGTCTGCCAAGAAAAAAACAAAAGAAACGCCCTTGATGAAGCAGTACAATCAAATCAAGGCGAAGTATCCTGACGCACTGCTTCTTTTTCGCGTGGGCGATTTTTATGAGACTTTTGGACAAGATGCAGTAAAGGCCGCCCACATTTTGGGCATTTTATTGACCAAGCGTGGTGCAGGCAGTACTTCTGAAACTGAATTGGCAGGTTTTCCTCATCATTCTTTACACACTTATTTGCCCAAGTTAGTGCGTGCTGGACAGCGTGTTGCCATTTGCGATCAGCTTGAAGATCCCAAACTCACCAAAAAAATTGTAAAACGCGGCGTTACCGAACTGGTAACCCCTGGCGTAACCTTGACTGACGGGGTATTGGAAGCGAAAAGCAACAACTTTTTAGGGGCACTCTATTTGCAAAATAACATCTTGGGGTTTGCTTATTTGGACATTTCTACGGGAGAGTTTCAGTGGGCGCAAGGTGCTCTGTCTGAAATCAGTGCCTTGTTGCAACAGCTTGAAGTAAAGGAATTGTTGGTTTCAAAACCACAGCGCAAATCCATTACAACATTGCTGGGCGATAGTTTTCCTTTTTTTGTGTTGGAAGATTGGATTTTTCAAACCGAATACTCCGCTGATAAGCTTAAGCAACACTTTGGTGTTAAAAATCTTAAAGGCTTAGGTTTTGACGGCGCAGATGTGGGCATGATTGCCGCAGGAGTTGTGCTTCATTATTTGTCTGAAACTGAACACGCCAAACTTGGTCATTTGGTGCAGCTCAAACACCATAATCCACAACAACAGGTTTGGATGGACCGTTTCACGGTAAGAAATTTAGAACTTATATCACCCAATGCACCAGGAGCAATAACACTTTTGGAAGTTGTGGACCATACGACTACGGCTATGGGGGGTCGGTTGTTGCGGCGTTGGATTACAGCACCTGTCGCAGATGTATCCATCATTGAAAAGCGGCTGCATGTTATTGCTTTTTTCAATGAACAGCCTAAGCTTCACAAGCAGGTTTTATCTTCCCTAAAACAAATCACAGACATAGAAAGACTCGCTGCTAAAGTAGCCACGGGGCGCATTAACCCAAGAGAAGTCAATGCCCTGCGTCAGGCATTGACGCAAACCACCGCCATCACAGGGCTATTGGCAGATGCTGGTGCTGTAGCACTTCTATTGGCTGCTATTGATGACAGTCAGCCTGTCACAGATCATATAGCCACTTGGCTGGATGAAGAAGCCCCTGCACAAATGGGGAAAGGGCAAACTATTGCTGCCAATGTATCTTCTGAATTAGATGAATTGCGTGCATTAGCAAAGGGTGGTCGCGATACTTTGGATGTCATGCTTGAGCGCGAAATGGAGCGCACGGGTATTTCTTCGCTCAAAATTGCCTTTAACAACGTATTTGGTTATTATATTGAGGTGCGTAACCTGCATAAAGACAAGGTGCCTCAAGACTGGGTGCGTAAACAAACCTTGGTCAATGCAGAGCGTTATATTACAGACGAATTAAAGACCTATGAAACCAAGATTTTAGGTGCTGAAGATCGTATTGCTGTTTTGGAACAGCAGCTTTTCCAAGAGCTCGTAGACTATTTGGCACCTCACATTCAATCTTTTCAAAACACAGCATGCGGCATTGCACAACTGGATGTATTACACGGTTTTACCACTTTGGCTACCAAAGAAAACTATTGTTGTCCTGAGTTTGTTTCCAATGCCTCGCTGAAAATTATTCAAGGTAGACACCCTGTTATTGAGCATCAGTTGCCTCCGGAGAGCCCTTATATTCCAAACGATGTATATCTCGATAACGACACACAGCAAATCATCATGATTACAGGGCCTAATATGTCGGGTAAGTCGGCTATTTTAAGACAAACAGCGCTTATCGTATTAATGGCACAAATGGGAAGCTATGTGCCTGCTACAGAAGTGCGCATGGGTATTGTAGACAAGCTCTTTACTCGCGTGGGTGCTAATGATAATATTTCCAGGGGGGAGTCTACTTTTATGGTGGAAATGCATGAAACGGCAGCTATCATGAATAATATTTCGGAACGCAGCTTGATTTTGTTGGATGAAATTGGACGTGGTACCAGCACTTATGACGGTATTTCAATTGCTTGGGCATTGGCGGAGTTTGTACATGAACATTCCACCCATCCCAAAACACTTTTTGCTACACACTATCACGAGCTAAATGAAATGTCGTCACAATTTGATCGTATTAAAAATTTCAATGTATCAGTGCAGGAAACCGCAGATGATGTTTTGTTTTTGCGTAAGTTGGTAGCTGGTGGTAGCGCACACAGTTTTGGTATTCATGTCGCTAAAATGGCGGGGATGCCCAAATGGATTTTAGAACGCTCAAAACAGATGTTGCAGCAATTGGAAGCTTCTAGGCAGGCTACTGAAAACGGTGAAGAACCCTTACAGCTAAGCATGTTTCAGTTGGACGATCCCTTACTAGAAGATTTACGCAAACAAATATTGGCATTAAATATTGACGAGTTGACGCCAGTTGAGGCATTAATGGAGCTTAATGAACTCAAAAGAAAACTAGGAGAATAGTATTGCGATTAAAACATAGATTTTCTTACATTTGCGTTCCAATTGCGAAAGTAGCTCAGGGGTAGAGCATCACCTTGCCAAGGTGAGGGTCGCGGGTTCAAATCCCGTCTTTCGCTCTTTTTTTATGTCAAGCTCGAGTGGTGGAATTGGTAGACACGTTGGACTTAAAATCCAATGAGCAGTAATGTTCGTGCGGGTTCAAGTCCCGCCTCGAGTACCACAAGGGATAAAACTTCTTTTTAGATTTATCCCTTTTTTTTATTCAATTTTAGATTTTAAAACTTTAATTCGGTGCTTTAAAAATTTATTTCTTTTGGTCTGCTCATTCAGTGCACTTATCAAAACAGGAATTAAAGCTTGATAATTAACAGCCATGTATTCACCTGTTTTATCTACTAATTCAGGAAACACAGCTTGAACATCTTGCGCAAGTAAACCGATTTTTTCTTTTTGTTCTGCATCATTATTCATTGTATATCTTTTTGGATTTAATGAGATTAACTTTGTAAGAACAGGGCCGAGGCTTGCAATATTACTCTTTAGATTTGTGTCAGAAGAAGTAACTAAATCTCCAGCAAGTGTTAATGAACCGCTCGCAACAGTTAGCAGATCTGTATCTGAATTATGCCCAATTGTTGCATTGTCTACAACGACATTATCAACTGTAAGTGATGCAGCGGTTAAAGCCCCAGAAATATCAGCCGAGGTAAAACTATAATCCTGTGTAAAACCAAAAATGGGTAATAGGAAGATTGCTAATAATTTTTTCATAGTTATTTATTATTTAAAATTTCTTTTTCTAACATTTCTATTGATTCTACTAATTGATTGTAGTTATCTTCTTGTTCTTTAAGTGCATTAATAAGCACAGGTACTAGGGCTTGATAATTGACAGCCAGCATTCCATTTTTGTCTTCACTTACAAGCTCTGGAAATACTTTTTGTACTTCTTGTGCAAGTAGTCCAATCTTTTGTTTTTGTTCTGTATCATCTTTCATGGTATAGCTTTTTGCCTCTATTTGTAAAAGACTCATGAGCGTCGGTCCAAGAGCTACAATATTAGACTTAAGTCTAGCATCTGAAGATACAACAATGTCACCAGCAACCGTCAGAGATCCACTTGCAAGGGTCATCAAATCACTGTCTGAACTATGACCAATGGTTGTTCCATCCATTACTACAGAATCTACTGTTAGTGAGCCAGCAGTAGTTGAGCCACTAGTTGTTAAACTAGTGGCAGTCAGAGTATTATCAGGGTTAATTACAATAACCCCATAAGGGGCCCATACACGCACATGCCCAGAGTTGTCTCCACCTCCATCATTACCGATAGCCCCAATGGCCACATGCGACCCGTCACTATCTATCGATACAGAATATCCTGAGCGGTCATTAGTAGCACTTTCATTTATTGGTGCATATAACCACTGAGCCTCTCCATCAATATCATTTCCTACTTGATTCCAAGCACTACCATCCCATGAGTAGATACGCACATGCCCTGAACCTGAT
>CAXHBH010000002.1:0-109980 GCA_964014735.1 uncultured Flavobacteriaceae bacterium
AATTGTAGTTTCAACTGGTGCAAAGCAATCAATTGCAAATGCAGTTCAAGTACTTGTTAATCCAGGGGATGATGTGCTCTTGGTAGCGCCATATTGGGTTAGTTACTCTGCAATGGTCATCCTCGCGGAAGGAAATCCCATAGAAATTCGTTCTGATATCGAAACCGATTTCAAGATCACACCTGCGCAATTAGAAGCTTCCATTACGCCAAAAACTAAATTGGTAATGCTTAACTCACCCAACAACCCCAGCGGTTCGATGTATACAAAAGAAGAGTACGAAGCTCTTGCTAAAGTATTGGAAAAACACAATAGTATATATGTGCTTTCGGATGAAATTTATGAACATATCAACTATGACAATGCAACGCCATTTAGCTTTGCTGCCATTCCAAGTATGTACGACAGAACCATTACGGTCAATGGTTTGGCAAAAGCATTTGCCATGACAGGGTGGAGAATAGGCTATTTGGGTGGTCCTGCATGGTTAGCAAAAGCCTGTACTAAAATTCAAGGGCAGGTAACCAGCGGAACAAACTGTATTGCGCAGCGTGCTGCTATAACGGCTGTTCGTGCATCTGTAAGTAAAATCAAATACATGGTTGATGAGTTTGATTTTCGTCGAAAGCGCATCATAGAGCTCGTTGAGGACATTGAAGGTTTTGAAGTAAATGTACCAAAAGGTGCTTTTTATATTTTTCCTGATATATCGTCGTTTTTTGGAAAGAAATTAAACGGTAAAAGCATTAAGAACGCCTCTGACTTTGCTATGTATCTTTTAGAAGAAGCTCATGTTGCAACCGTTACTGGCGATGCTTTTGGATGTCCAAAAAACATACGCATATCTTATGCTGCTTCTCTTGAAGAAATTGAAGAGGCCATCAGACGTATTAAGGCAGCTGTATCCTAATGATTGCGCCAGTAATAAGGTGTAAAGAGTATCAATACGGTAAACAATTCTAGCCTTCCTAGAAGCATAAGCACAGAACACCAGTACTTTCCAAAGTCGGGTAGTGAATAAAAAGTACTTGCCGGACCGACATCACCCAGTCCAGGCCCGACATTACCTAATGAACTTGCGGCAGCACCAATAGCTGTAGTGAAATCCAAACCTAGAGTGCTTAGCACACCTGCACCGATAATGAAAAGTATCATATATAGAATAAAGAATGCCAGTACGTTATAAACGATAGACTGCTCAATGGTAAGCTTATTCATCCTAACCATTAGGATTGCACTGGGGTGTAGGGCACGTTTAAATTCCAGGAAGCCATTTTTAATAAGTATCAAATGACGCATAACTTTTACTCCGCCAGATGTAGAACCTGTTGATCCACCTAAAAACATGAGCCCAAAAAACAGCATGGTAACAAATGGTGTCCAAGCGGTAAAATCTGCTGTTACCAAACCAGTTGTAGTAATTACAGCAACTACTTGAAACAAGGCATGGCGAAAGGCGTGCTCCCAAGCTGTAAACATACCAACCTCAGCGGACACATAAGAAGTTTGGCGCAAAATAGAGACCATCACAATAAATGCAAAGACTGCCATAAAACCCGTATACCACCTAAACTCAGTATCACCAAAAACACGTTTAAATTTTCCTTTAATAGCATAATACAGCAATACAAAATTACTTCCTGCTAAAATCATAAAAAAGATAGTTATGTATTGAATTTGCGGCATGTGATTCCAATAACCGATACTTTCATTTTTAGTAGAAAACCCACCTGAAGCCATGGTACTCATAGCGTGATTAATTGCGTCAAAAAGTGGCATCCCAGAAAAGAAAAGCAACAAAGCATTGGCAAGCGTCAGACCCACATAAATAAGCCATAAACGCTTAGCTGTGTCACTAATTCGAGGATGTAATTTGTCTCCACCTAAAACAGGTGCTTCAGCACTAAAAAGCTGCATTCCTCCAATGCCAAGCAACGGAAGGATTGCAATGGCCAAAACAATAATTCCCATACCCCCCATCCAATGAGTAAGAGAACGCCAAAGCATGATACTTCTTGGTAATGACTCAATATCGTCTAGAATGGTAGCGCCAGTTGCCGTGTAACCAGACATGGTTTCAAAAAAGGCATCTGTACAGGATGCGATTGTGGCTGTGAACAAATAGGGAAACATACCAAATACAACCATGGTGAGCCACCCAAAAGCAACAATGACATAGCCTTCCCGTTTTTTTATTTCCTTGCGATGATTCAATGTAAGACCTAGTGCCAAACCTCCAATAATCACATTGAGAAGAAGAGCCTTTAACAGCCCTGTTGTAACACCATCATTTTGCATATAACTGAAAAGTGTGGTGATTGCCATAAAAATTGAATTGAACAGCAAAAGCAGGCCCAGAATATGTAATATAAGTTTGAGATTAAATCCCTTCATAACCTACAAGAAAAGTTGTTCTACTCGTTTGATGGATTGCGGTAAACAGCAAACCAAAACAAGATCATTTTCTTCAATAATGAAGTTGCCAAGTGCAATTACACCAGCGCCATTTCGTATTATACCGCCAATGGTAGCTGTTTTTGGAAAATCTAAATTTTTTATTGCCTTTCCAATTACCTTAGCAGAGGGTTTCACTTTAAACTCCACGATTTCGGCGTCCATGTTATTAAGTTTGGCCAAATCAACAACCTCTCCCCTTCTAATATATCGAAAAATGGTATTTGCTGTTAACATTTTTTTATTTACAAGTGTATCAACACCAATAGACTTAGTTAAATCAAAATAATCCATATTCTCAATAAGGGCGATGATTTTCGGCACTTGCTTAGATTTAGCCATCAAACAAGACATGATATTGGTTTCAGCATCGTTTGTTACACCAAGGAAAGCATCCATTTCATCTAGATTTTCTTCAAGCAGCAGCTCAACATTTCTACCATCACCATGGATTATAAGTGTATCAGGAAGACGCTCTGCCATATCAATGGCGCGTTCTTTTTCAAGTTCAATGAGCTTGACCTTAATTCCTCGTTTACACAAGTCTTCAGCTGTTTTAAGACCTACGCGACCTCCGCCCAAAATCATCACATTCTTGATTTTACTTTTGATTTCCCCTGTTAAACTATACAGTTCTGAAACGCCTTGCGGTAATGTTGTAAAATATACCTGGTCCCCTTTTTCAAAACAAGTATTCCCCCTTGGAATTATAGTATTATGAGACTCGATACGCTTTATGGCAATAGGCATAAAATGAACACCTGGGAATACAGCAGCGGCCTCACGGACTGTTTTTCCAATAAATGGTGCATCATCTTCCAATGTGGTACCCATCATAGTGAGTGCGCCATCTTCAAATTCGTGGCTGTTTTCGAAAGCTGATTGATGAATTAGAAGTTGTATTTCCTCTGCAGCTAACTCTTCCGGAGAAACCAGTTCATCTATTCCCAAAGATTTAAAATCAACGTCGTTCTTATATTTTTCAAAATCAATATCAGTTACTCGTGCAATAGTTTGTTTGCACCCCAGCTGTTTGGCCAATAAACAACACATAAGATTTGTTGTTTCTGAAGAAGTAACAGCAATCATCATATCGGCCTGGTCTACACCAGCAAGTTTGAGTGTTGCCAATGCAGAAGGATCACCCTTAACTGCGCGAAGATCTAAGTTGTTATCGGCATAGTTCAATAGTTCCTTATCAGCATCTATAAGGGTGATGTTCTGTGCCTCAAACGAAAGTAATTTGGCTAAGTGAAATCCGATATCGCTAGCTCCAGCGATGGCAATATTCATCTTTGAAAGAAATTATATTTGCAAATATAAGGAGTTTCTATTCGGTACAATTAAAACAGCTTCATTAGATAATAGCTACATTTGCCAAATATGAGTAAAAATGTGACCCCCTACGCTGATTCTAATCTTTCAAAAAAAGAACAAGTAACACTGATGTTTGACCGTATTGCTCAAAAATACGACAATTTAAACCGTGTGTTATCACTTGGTTTAGATAAGGGCTGGCGAAAGCGACTTATAAAGCTTGTATATAGGCAAAAGGCAGTAGATATTTTAGATGTTGCGACGGGTACCGGTGATGTTGCAATAGCCCTTAGTAATATTCCAAATGTTAGGATTGATGCAGCAGACCTATCCACAAAAATGTTGGCGGTGCAAGAGAAGCAGCTTGAAAAACGAAAACTAAAAGACCGTATAAAACTTCATGTTGCCGATGCAGAAAGACTTCCTTTTGATACTCAATTTGATGCGGTAACGGTTGCTTTTGGGATTAGAAACTTTGCTAATTTAGAGAAAGGGTTAAGCGAAATGCATCGTGTACTGAGACCAGGTGGCTGCTTATATATATTAGAAACATCAAAGCCAAAGAAATTTCCAATGCGCCAAGCGCATTTTATCATGTCAAGAATATTGATTCCTTCAATGGGCAAACTTTTTGCCGAAGACAAGGGTGCTTATGCGTACCTTGGCGAATCTGCAGCGTACTTCCCCGATGGCAAAGGAATGTGCAATAAATTGCGGGAAATTGGGTTTTCTAAAGTAATGCATAAGCCTTTAACAGGTGGCGTAGTTACTTTATACAATGCTCAAAAATGAACCTTCAACATTCATTATTTATTATTATTTTCTGTGGGATAGTCCCCCTTCATGGACAGCTTGGCAAGTTAGAAAACCTTAAGCAGGACGATTTAAAAAGAATTCGTTTTGGTTATTATTTAGGTTTGAATGCCATTGGTGCAAAAATGGAATATAAACCAACCAACACAAATACTCCTTTTCGTATTTCTGTAAAGCCAAAACCAAGTTTTGATGTAGGGCTTTTGGCGGACTGTAGAGTAAATGAGTTTTTAAATATTCGCTTTCATCCAGGCATAGCTTTTGTTGAACGCGAAATTAAATTTCCTTTTTCTGAGGATGACACTCGTTTTTCCAAAGCATTAATTGAACGTGTTGTAAAGTCTAATTATGTCCGTCTCCCAGTAGGTATTAAATTAAACACACGCCGCATTCGAAATGCCCGTCCTTTTGTGATGGGTAGCGTTTCTTACAACATCAATATGACAAGTGAAGAAAAAAATAGAGAGGATAATACTTCTGGAACTTTCAGAATGAAACAAGATTTATATGCTTGGGAGTTTGCTATTGGTACAGATATTTACCTGCCCTACTTTAAATTTACCACTTCAGTTCATGGTTTTTTTGCAATCAGTGATGAGTTTGTTCCTGATGAAAGTCCAAATAGTGTCTATACCCGATATATTTCCAGCATGAAAAGCCGGGGTGTGTTCTTGAGGTTTACTTTTGAGTAGATCGGTTTTTTCTGCTAAATTCAGCTAACATAATTCCCATTGCCATGGCAACATTTAAGCTCTCGGCGGCAGGATTACCATAAGAAGGTATGCTTATGTTTTCTTTAATTTCAGTATTGATCCTTTCAGAAATTCCTTGTCCTTCATTTCCCATTATTAACACAGCATTTTGAGGAATTTCTGTATCATACACGCTTTTACCTGATGTATCGGTACCAACTGGGAATAAATCATATCTGTTGAATGTTTTCAGTAGATCAACATAATGTAATTGCACACGGGCTAAGGACCCCATACTAGACTGAATCACTTTGGGATTAAAACAATCAACAGTATCTATTGAGCATAGCAAATGAGCAACACCAAACCAATCACACAAACGAATGATTGTCCCAAGATTACCCGGATTACGGATGCTGTCTAAAGCTATATTGATGTTTTGTAGAGCAAAATCAACTGATTTGGGAAATGAAAAGGCCGCCCATACATTAGGAGGTGAACTTAAATTACTCAGTTTTTTCATCTCAGTATGACTGATTGTTGTTGTTTCTATATCCCCAATTTGTAATGTTTCGACTGAAAAACAGTATTTTATTTCAAATCCATTTTGGTGGAACGTTGCTACGGCTTTTTTACCCTCAACAGGGAAAAGACCACTTTGTTCACGGAATTTTTTTTGACCCAATTGAGCCAACCGCTTTAGTTCGTTTTTGCTAACCATGTATTTACTGTATTTTTGACTTTTACAACTTTTCTCTTGACCACAAGATTTTCAAAAATACTAGGTTTTGGTGTGCTTTTAGGCATAACAGCTGGATGTTCTGCTATTCGCAACTTGCCAGATAATGGTTTATTATTACGCAAAAGCTCTGTAATTGTAGATGATCAAATAGCTGTTGATACGCTTTTAAATATTGTTCAACCTAAGCCTAATAATCGTTTTTTAGGAGTACCCTTTGGCTTATTGTTATATCAGTCAGCAAAAGACAGTGCGGATATTGCTTTTGACAATTGGTTAGCTAAAAAGCCAAGGCGTAAAAAAAGAATGAACGCCATATGGTCTGAAAAGCAAGTAAGAAAAATGAAAGCCTACAAAAGTGGTTTTCAATCATGGAAAAGAAATACTGGTGAAGCACCTGTGTTTTCAGACTCAATTTCTACTGCAATAAATGCAAAAAAGCTTAAGGCTTTTTTTTCAAATGAAGGCTATTTTAATGCTGCAGTTAAGACAAACGTCATTAAAAGGAATCAAAATGCCTCTGTGACATATAAGGTCGTTACGAATACACCTTACTTTTTAGACAGTATACAAGCTAATATCCAAAGCCCTGTGCTTGATTCCATATATATTTCAAACAAAAACAACAGTAAACTTAAGCAAGGAGACCGCTTTCGTACAAAAGCATTTGAACAAGAAAGAAATAGATTATCTGCATTGTTTAGAAATGCGGGTGTTTATCCATTTCAGCTCAACTCTATTGACTTTAGCGTTGGTGTAGATTCAACTGGAATAGACTATCGCTTACCTGTGCAGCTTAACATTGGAAACTATATCGAAAACCAAGAGGGAAACCCAGTGCCAAAAGAGTATAAAATCTCAAAAATGAATAATATCTCGCTTTTGGTGAGTAAAGCGGGTAACACTGGAAATGAACCTTATGATTCAATTGGTGTTTTTGATGGAATAACCATTTTCAGTAAGGGTAAAGTGAAGTACAACAGTAAGTTGTTGCGAGAATCAATTGTCTTTAAAACTAATGAACCTTACAGCGATATCTCGCGAAGCATCACCCTAAAACAACTCAACAGGTTGCAAAGTTTTGATTATCCAAGCATAAAATACCAATATGCTAATGAAGATGAAACTCTTTTAGACGCTTCCATTTTTTTGATGCCTAAAAAACGTTATTCTTTAAACTTTGCCTTAGACGTTACCCAATCTAACATCTTAAAAAGAGGTATTGCTTTTAGCTCGGGTTTAAGCGTATTAAATATGTTTAAAGGAGCCGAAACATTGGAGTTAGGTGCAAGGGGTTCATTTGGGCGCTCTGCCGATGTGGCCATTTCAGAGTACGGCTTTGACATACAACTGCGCGCGCCTCAGTTTTTATTGCCCTTCAACAGTGAAATCAAGAATCAGAAGCTTGCGCCACTAACCATTTTGAGAGTTGGTGTGGGTTCACAGGAAAATATCGGTTTGGATAAGCAAAGTTTGACCGGCGGCATACAATACCAGTGGAGTCCTAGAGAAAATCGCAAGTGGACCTTTTCACTAATAGACGTTGAGTTTGTAAATAATAAAAATAAGGCGAATTACTTTGGCGTTTATACAAATGCATACAGCGAATTGAGTCAAATTGCAGGAAATACCAATACAAATCCTAGTTATTTTCTAAATGAAAGACTGATCATTCCGCAAGGAACAGAATCTTTTATTGGAGATGTGCTAGGTGGAAGCACCAGCATATTATCTACTGAGCCAAGTTTTCAAAGAGTGCAACGCATTGAAGAGCGTAGAATAAGATTGACACAAAACAACCTTATAATAAGTTCTGGTATTAATTTTTACAATTCTTCCAAACGCGGAATTTTTGATAGAGCTTTTACTCAGTTTAGAGCCAACCTTAGTTGGTCTGGGAACTTACTAAACAGTTTGGCCAAGTCATTTGACTGGAAGCAAGAGAATGGGCAATACCTTTTATTAGAAGTACCTTTTAGTCAATTTATAAAATTGGAGACAGATTGGGTAAAGCACTGGTCAGTTAGCGAAAATCAAATTATTGCCATTAGGGCTTTTGCTGGAGCTGCTATACCTTATGGTAATGCGGATAACATACCATTTAACAGATCTTTTTTTTGTGGTGGGGCTTATGACAATAGGGCTTGGGAAGTATATCGATTGGGGCCCGGGTCAAGTGATTCTGGAAATGAATTTAACGAAGCAAATCTAAAAATTTCTTTCAATGTTGAATACCGTTTTGATCTACTTGGTGCCTTTAAGGGAGCATTATTTGTTGACGCTGGAAACATTTGGAATGTTGCGGACAACGTCGATGAATCAGCCAGAAGGTTTGATGGTTTTCGGGATTTAGACGAACTGGCGGTAGGCACAGGCTTCGGCATTAGATATGATTTTGGTCTGTTCTTATTAAGGCTTGACATGGGCTTTAAAACTCGCAATCCTGTACTGCCTAGAGGAAAACGTTGGAATTGGAATTATCAGCTTAAAAATGCAAATCCCACGCTTGGGATAAATTATCCTTTTTAAGCCCGTAATAGTTTGTTACTTTTGTCCCAACAAATAAAAAAAACATGTCGCATCCCGTAAAGCCAGGGGTAGCCACTGGTAATGAAGTTCAAGAAATCTTTACTTTAGCTAAAGCCAAACAGTTTGCACTACCAGCAGTAAATGTAATTGGATCTGACTCTATTAACGCTGTCTTGGAAACTGCAGCAAAGCTCAACGCACCTGTAATTATTCAATTCTCAAATGGGGGCGCACAGTTTAATGCTGGTAAAGGCTTGTCCAACGAAAATCAACAGGCTGCAATTGCAGGAGCTGTTGCTGGTGCAAAGCATGTACATCAAATGGCAGAGCTATATGGTGTAAGTGTTATTCTTCACACAGACCACGCTGCCAAAAAGCTACTTCCTTGGATCGACGGACTTCTTGATGCAAGTGAAAAGCATTTCGAAGAGACAGGGAAATCATTGTTCAGCTCACACATGATTGACCTCTCGGAAGAACCAATTGAAGAAAATATTGAAATCTGTAAGAATTATTTGAAACGTATGGCCAAAATGGACATGACTCTTGAAATTGAATTAGGCGTAACTGGTGGTGAAGAGGATGGCGTAGACAATACAGATATCGACACCTCCAAATTATACACCCAACCAGAAGAAGTAGCTTTTGCTTTTGAAGAGCTATCACAAGTGAGCCCCCGCTTTACAATTGCAGCTGCATTTGGTAACGTACATGGCGTTTATAAGCCTGGAAATGTTGTACTAACTCCAAAAATATTAAAGAACTCGCAAGCATTTGTAAGTGAAAAATACGGAGTCGGACCAAACACGATTGACTTTGTATTCCACGGAGGATCAGGCTCTACTGTTGAAGAAATTAGAGAAAGTATTAGCTATGGAGTTGTTAAAATGAACATCGATACCGACATGCAATATGCCTTCACATCTGGTGTACGTGACTATATCCAGGAAAAGTCGGCCTATCTTCAAAAACAAATTGGAAACCCTGAAGGAGATGACGTACCCAACAAGAAATATTACGATCCGCGTGTTTGGTTACGTGAAGGGGAAAAAGCATTTGTTACTCGACTGCAGCAAGCTTTTGAAGATCTAAACAATGTAAACACACTATATAATTCATAGTGTTTTATATATTTGATAAAATTCATATTCTATGGCGTGGTTCAGACGTACTGAAAAAGGAATTCAAACTCAGACAAGCGAGAAGAAAGATACGCCACAGGGGTTATGGTATAAGTCTCCTACTGGAAAAATTGTTGACACAGATCAGTTAGCGGAAAATTTTTATGTATCCCCAGAAGATGGGTACCACGTGCGTATTGGAAGCAAGGAATATTTTGAAATCTTATTTGATAATAATAAGTTCAGAGAACTTGACAAAAAGCTAAGTTCTAAAGATCCACTTAAGTTTGAGGATACCAAAACTTACAAAGAACGTGTCAAAGCGGCACAGAAAAAAACCAAACTCAATGATGCCGTAAGAGCAGCTTTTGGACTTTCCAATGGCAATGAGATGGTGATTGCTTGCATGGACTTTTCATTTATTGGGGGATCTATGGGCTCTGTTGTAGGTGAAAAAATATACCGTGCTGCTGATTATGCACTAAAAAAGAAAATTCCATTTGTGATGATATCAAAATCTGGTGGAGCTCGTATGATGGAAGCAGCCCTATCCTTAATGCAAATGGCAAAAACCGCTGCAAAGCTCGCACAACTTGCAGACGCTAAAATCCCATATGTATCGCTTTGTACGGACCCAACAACAGGCGGAACAACAGCTTCTTTTGCCATGCTAGGCGATATCAATATTTCTGAACCAGGTGCACTCATTGGCTTTGCTGGGCCAAGGGTGGTTAAAGACACTACTGGACAAGAGCTGCCAGAGGGCTTCCAAACTGCAGAATTTCTACAAGAGCATGGCTTTTTAGACTTTATTACGGATAGAAAAAATTTAAAAAAGAACATTAATCTCTACCTCGATTTAATATTAAATCGACCGCTTTCAAAAGAGGTGTGATTTCAATCAATTATTGTGTTATATTTGCAGCCTTCGAGATAAACTCGAAGTTGCATAAGGATCATTTACAATAATATTGGCATGTTAAATAAAGAAGAAAAAGCAGCGATTTTCAAAAAGTACGGAAAGTCTGAAAAAAATACTGGAAGTACGGAAGGACAAATTGCACTATTCACAAAACGTATTAACGACCTAACAGGACATCTGAAAAAAAATCATAAAGACTATAACACAGAACGTTCGTTGGTTATGTTAGTAGGTAAGCGAAGAAGTCTTTTGGATTATTTGAGAGACAAGGATATCGAGCGATACCGCTCCTTAATTAAGGAATTGGGCATTCGTAAATAAGCACTTAAAAGCATCCGCATCATCAGTTTTTCAAGGGTATCTACGACCACAACACAACAACACAGATACTAATTTTAAATTGAAAAAGTATGATACCTAATGTACATACCTCGACTATTGACTTAGGCGATGGACGCACTATTACCTTAGAAACAGGCAAGCTAGCCAAACAAGCAGATGGTTCTGTTGTTGTAAAAAGCGGCAACTGTATGCTGTTAGCCACCGTTGTTTCAGCTCGTCAGACATCACCTGTT
Source organism: uncultured Flavobacteriaceae bacterium (assembly GCA_964014735.1). GTDB lineage: Bacteria > Bacteroidota > Bacteroidia > Flavobacteriales > Flavobacteriaceae > UBA7446. The sequence goes on from CAXHBH010000002.1 coordinate 11,163, forward strand.
GACTTTCTACCCTTGACGGTAGATTACCGTGAAAAATTTGCGGCCGCAGGACGATTTCCTGGTGGTTTCTTTAAACGAGAAGCTAGACCTAGCAACGAAGAAATCCTTACTATGCGTTTGGTTGACCGAGTGTTACGTCCGCTTTTCCCAAAAGATTATCACGCAGAAACACAATTGATGATTCAATTGATGTCGCATGACGAGAACGTTATGCCTGATGCACTAGCAGGACTTGCTGCCTCTACCGTTATTCAGCTTTCAGATATTCCTTTTGAATGTCCTATTTCTGAAGTTCGTGTGGCACAAATAGACGGCAAGTTCATTGTTAACCCTAGTAAAGCCCAGCTCAAAGAATCTAATGTTGACATCATGATTGGTGCCAGCGATGACTCTGTAACTATGGTTGAAGGAGAGTTCGAAGAAGTTTCTGAAGAAGTAATGGCAGATGCCATTCGCTTTGGACACGAAGCCATAAAGCTTCAAATTGCTGCTCAAGTTGAGTTAGCTGAAGCTGTTGGGAAAAAGGAAACGCGTGAATACGAAGCTGAAGACAGCGACGATACATTACAACAAAAGATTCACGATTTCGCTTACCAAAAATGTTACGAAATAGCCAAAAAAGGCAGTTCTAAACAAGATCGTGGTATTGCTTTTAGCGAAGTAAAAGAAGCTCTATTAGAAACTTTTTCTGAAGAAGAAATCGAAGAAAAAGGAAAACTAATTAGTAAATACTTTAGCAAAGCGCAAAAAGAAGCAGTTCGCGAATTGGTATTAAGTGAGGGTATTCGTCTTGACGGCCGTAAAACCACAGATATTAGACCCATATGGTGTGAGGTAGATTACCTACCATCAACTCATGGTTCTTCTGTATTTACTCGTGGCGAAACACAAGCACTTGCAACTGTAACACTCGGAACCTCTAGAGAGTCTAATATGATTGATCTGCCAACGGCACAAGGAGAAGAAACTTTCTATCTGCACTATAATTTTCCACCGTTTTGTACTGGTGAAGCACGACCACTAAGAGGTACATCTCGACGTGAAGTAGGGCACGGTAACCTAGCGCAGCGTGCGCTTAAAAAGGTAATGCCTGATGATTGTCCTTACACCGTTCGTGTGGTTTCAGAAGTTTTGGAATCTAACGGCTCTTCTTCAATGGCAACTGTCTGTGCCGGTACTATGGCGCTTATGGATGCTGGTGTTCAAATAGCTAATCCAGTTTCTGGAATTGCTATGGGGCTAATTTCTGACGGAGAACGTTTTGCAGTTTTATCTGATATTCTAGGAGATGAAGATCATCTAGGAGATATGGACTTTAAAGTTACGGGGACTGAGAACGGAATCACAGCTTGTCAAATGGATATTAAAATTAAAGGTCTCCCCTATGATATTTTAATTCAAGCATTAAAGCAAGCACGTGATGGACGTATGCACATTTTAGATAAGCTAAATGAAACCATAGAGGCGCCAGCAGCAGATGTAAAAGAGCATGCGCCAAAGATGGTAATGCGTACAATTCCTAATGAATATATTGGTGCAATTATTGGTCCTGGAGGAAAGGTAATTCAAGAGCTTCAAAAGGAAACCAATACGACTATTGTTATTAACGAAGATCCTGACACAGGTGAAGGTATCATTGAAATTTTAGGTACTGGACCAGAAGGAATTGATCAAGTACTTGCACGTGTAGATGCGCTAACATTCAAACCGGAGGTTGGTGAAACATATGAAGTTCAAGTAATCAAAATTCTTGATTTTGGAGCAGTAGTTGAATATACCGATGCCCCCGGAAACGAAGTGTTGCTTCACGTTAGTGAATTAGCATGGGAACGCACAGAAAATGTAACTGATGTTGTAAATATGGGTGATGTATTTGATGTTAAATACTTTGGAATAGACTCGCGAACTCGTAAGGAAAAGGTTTCTAGAAAAGCTCTTTTAGAAAAGCCTGAAGGATATGTAGAGCGGAAACCTAGACCAGGCGGTAACGACCGAAGAAGAAACGGCGGTAATTATCGTAGACCAAAAAGTGACTAAATAATTTCAAACAACAAATTAAATCCGCTAAATTGTTTTTAGCGGATTTTTTTTCATTTAATGTAACCTTGCAGTGCATACATACGTATAACACTTGAAATCCTTACAAAAAAACAATGAGACAGTTAAAAATTACAAAGCAGGTTACCAATCGTGAAACAGCTTCTCTGGATAAATACCTTCAAGAAATAGGTAAAGTTGATCTGATTACTGCTGAAATGGAGGTTGAACTCGCCCAACGCATTAAGGCTGGTGATCAAATCGCCCTTGAAAAACTCACCAAAGCCAACCTTCGTTTTGTGGTCTCTGTTGCCAAACAATATCAAAATCAGGGCTTAACCCTGCCAGACCTTATTAATGAAGGTAATTTAGGACTTATTAAAGCTGCAAAGCGCTTTGATGAAACGCGTGGATTTAAATTTATTTCATATGCAGTATGGTGGATTCGCCAATCTATATTGCAAGCCTTAGCAGAACAGTCCCGTATTGTAAGGTTGCCACTCAATAAGATTGGTTCTATCAATAAAATTAATAAAACATATGCCTTTTTAGAGCAAGCACATGAACGCGTTCCATCAGCAGAAGAAATTGCCAAGGAGCTCGACATGACGATATCTGATGTAAAAGAGTCCATGAAAAATTCAGGCCGCCACGTATCCATGGATGCGCCGCTGGTAGAAGGCGAAGATTCAAATCTATACGATGTATTAAGAAGCGGTGAGTCTCCAAATCCAGACAGAGAGCTTATGCACGAGTCTTTACGTACGGAAATCGAGCGTGCACTAGAAACATTAACACCAAGAGAAGCGGACGTAGTTCGCCTTTATTTTGGCCTAGGAAATCAACATCCAATGACTCTAGAAGAAATTGGAGAAACATTTGACCTTACACGTGAGCGTGTGCGTCAGATCAAGGAAAAGGCTATAAGAAGGTTAAAACATACTTCAAGAAGTAAAATTCTAAAAACCTACCTTGGCTGATGGGTATAATTAAAATTGCGCCGTCAATGTTAGCAGCAGACTTTGCAAATTTGGAGCGCGATATTCAAATGGTAAACCAAAGTGAAGCAGATTGGTTTCACATGGACATCATGGACGGCGTTTTCGTTCCTAACATTTCGTTTGGAATGCCAGTGCTCAAGGCAATGGCAAGACACACCAAGAAAACTTTGGATGTACATTTAATGATTATGGATCCTGATCGCTATATTGAAACTTTTGCTAAAATAGGTGCAGATATTTTAACAGTACATGCTGAAACTTGTCCCCACCTTCAAAGAACTCTTCAGGCTATTAAAGATGCAGGCATGCAAGCAGGTGTTGCACTAAATCCACATACACCTGTTAGCTTATTGGAAGACATAATTTCATATATTGATGTAGTGTGTGTGATGAGTGTAAATCCTGGATTTGGTGGTCAAAAATTCATCACAAATACCTATGCAAAAGTAAGCAAGCTACGTGCCATGATTGATGCACAAAAATCATCAACACTAATTGAAATTGATGGGGGCATTAATGCTACCAACTGTACCGATTTGGTTGAAGCAGGCGCTGATGTATTGGTTGCAGGGAGCTTTATTTTTTCATCAGAAGAGCCGTCTAAAACCATCAAAAACTTAAGGCAAGTTGCCAATGCAAAAACATTTTAAATATTTTATTTCTTATTTTTAAATCATCGAATCTTTGCAATAAAATAAACTTATGATTTTAGTCACAGGTGGACTGGGTTTTATTGGATCCCACACGGTTGTATCATTAATAGAAAAGGGTCATGAAGTCCTTATCGTCGACGACTTATCCAATTCTACAATAGAGGTACTAAATGGTATTGAGACTGCAAGTGGTACCCGTCCTAAATTTGAAGAGTTAAACTTACAAAATAGTGACGGGCTTAGTCAAATTTTTCAAACCCATAAGATCACTGGAATCATTCACTTTGCAGCAGCAAAGGCACTAGGAGAAAGCGTCCAAAAGCCCATAGCGTACTATCAAAACAATCTTGGGTCATTGCTTAATTTATTGGCTGAGATATTAAAATCTGAAAAACCTATACCCTTTATTTTTAGTTCTTCTTGCACTGTTTATGGGGAGGCCAAAACACTTCCTATAACGGAGCGTGCTCCAATTCAGGCAGCTATATCGCCATATGGCAACACCAAACAAGTAGGTGAAGAAATATTAGTAGATGCCGTAAATGCGATTGAAGGTTTTAAGGCAATTTCACTTCGCTACTTTAATCCAATTGGTGCCCATCCTTCTATTGCAATTGGAGAACTACCACTTGGAAAACCACAAAATTTAGTGCCTTTTATCACCCAGACTGCTGCCGGTTTGTATCCAAAACTTACCGTTTTCGGCAACGATTACCCAACTCCTGATGGTACTAATATCAGAGATTATATTCACGTTGTGGATTTGGCAGAAGCACATGTGGTTGCGCTTGAGCGCATCAGATTAAATAATACGTCTGAAGCTTATGAAGTATTCAATTTAGGTACAGGTAGAGGGAGTAGCGTTCTTGAAGTAATTCAAAGTTTTGAACGCGTATCAGGACAAAAACTGACTTATGAAATTGGAGACAGACGAACTGGAGACGTAATTGCTGCCTACGCAGACACTACTAAAGCCAATAAAGTCTTAAGTTGGAAAAACCAACGTAGTCTTGATGAAGCCATAGCATCGGCTTGGGCTTGGGAAAAGAAAATCAGAGGGCTATAGGCAATTCTTGTAGACAATAATACTGAAACACAATCTCCGTTGTAGTCTACATTTTCATTAATAACATTTATACGACCAGAAGATTTTAAAATGATGTCAGCGTCGTTTGTGTTTATGGTCATTGGTTTTGGTTGATGTTATTTTACTGAAAACTGAAACCAAGTTTCACTTGCAAATGACTCTCCAGGGTTTAGAACGGTTGTGGGAAAATTGGACTGATTAGGTGCATCTGGAAAATGTTGCGTTTCCAAGCAAAAACCTGTTTGCGGTCCATATGTTCCGCCATTCTTAGCAGTTAACGTATTGTCCAAAAAGTTACCTGTATAAAGCTGGATGCCGGGTTGGTCAGTAAAGACCTTCATCACACGTCCGCTTTTAGGGTGATGTACTACTGCTGCTTCAACCATTGCCTTTTCTGAGGGATTGATAACAAAGCAATGATCATATCCGTTTCCTATTTCGAGCTGTTTGCTCTCGCTATTAAAGTCTTGTCCCATGGTTTTGAAAGAGGAAAAATCGAATGGCGTTTGTGCCACAGCTGTATATGCTCCCGTGGGAATCTGATTCTCATCAACAGCCAAAAAAGCATCGGCATTTAACATGAGTTCATGATCTAAAATTTGCGCAGTAAAATCCCCAGACAAGTTGAAGTAACTGTGTTGGGTCAGGTTTATTATTGTCTTTTGGTCTGTTGAGGCCTCGTAACGTACTTTTAAAATATCATCGTTTGAAAGCGTATACGTTACGCTGACCGATACGTTTCCGGGATAGCCTTCCTCCATGTGCTTGGATAGGTAGTGCAACATTACTCCTGAGGCATTTGTATCACTAAAACTTTCTGCACCCCATAATACTTTATCAAAACCCTTGATACCACCATGCAAATGATTAACCCCATTATTAATAGCCAGTTGATAATCTTTATCATCTAGCGAAAATGAACCTCCTGCTATCCTATTGCCAAAACGTCCGATAATAGCGCCGAAATAAGGGTGCCTATCAAGATATTGCCTAGGATCATCAAAGCCCAAAGCAATGTCAGCCATTTTTCCATTTCTATCAGGCGTTTTGATAGACTTGATGATGCCGCCTAGATTAATTAACTCAACGACAATACCATTGTTGTTTTCAAGTCTGTATTGTTCAATGTTTTGATCTTTCATAAAAGTAGTTATTACAATCTTATCCAATTTGGGTTTGCCTTTTTTTTGGCATGCAGCAACCAAAATCAATATCATTGATAAAACAAAAAACCTTAAAAAACGTTTTAATATAAGATGGTTCATTTTCTTTTTACGATTGGACAATTTGTTTTAGTAAATGTAATGCAAACGACCGACATTGGTGACCAATAGTGAACGCTATTTTTAGGTCAATACCAATTTTATCACAAGAAATCTCAAGCATAAAAAAGGAGAACCAATCTCTGTGAATCAATTCTCCGATTGCGTGACCCAGACTTACTGGAGTTCGAACTTAATTCAAGGATTCAATTCTCTAGATGCAAAAACAATATTTAATCAGTATTGTGATTTTCCTTAAAAATAACCCCTTGTTTTACAATTCGATCAATATTTGGAGTAGGAATATCTTTCGAAGCATTAAATCCAATATTGGTGTACACCAAGCCATCGGACATAATGACGATGATGTTGGGTATTGGGGAGTTAAATTGAGATCTTTGTGCAGTTGTAGAAGTCACAAACAGAATTGAGAATAAAAGGATCTAAAATTTGTAAATATTGTTTTCTATAATTTATTAAAAAATGAAATCCAAAAGAGTCAACTATTGTTGTGGTTACCCAAAATGGATTATAATTTAACTTGTTTATTATTCATCATGGTAATTTAATATAGCATTTAGGTACTCTTTAATTATAAAATCCTATATCAGTAGATTATTTTTGTTTTTTGTAATATAAAATCACAATATGATTTGTTTTTAAGATGTTGCGTAGAATTACAATAATTTTTTTCTGTTTTCATGTTACTTTAGCTTCTCAAGAACGTAAGAGCTTAGTAGCGTCTCCTGTAAAAAACGCTCCCGTTATTGATGGAATTCTTTCAGATGAAATCTGGAACGATTTAAATCCTGCTACCGACTTTACATTGATATGGCCTGAAACGCGCCAAGGTAAGAATATATCCAAAGAATATGAGACTACTGCTTACGTAGGCTACGATCAAAATACAATTTATGTCGGCGCTAAGCTTAACCACCCAAATCCCGACAAGATGCCCAAACAGTTTAGTCAGCGTGATGATATCTGGGATGTAAATGCCGAGACTTTTTTTGTGACCTTCAATACTTATAATGATGATTTGAACTTTTTTGGGTTTCAAATCACTAGTGCGGGTACAGTTGGTGATGTGTATTCTTCAGGACCTATAGCGTCAGATGATTTTTTATATGATACTGTTTTTGATGCCAAAGTACACATCAGTTCAGATGGTTGGAGTGTAGAAATGGTAATCCCTTACAGTGCACTTCGTTTTCCTGAAAAAGAGGTACAACTATGGGGCTTGAACTTTGGAAGAAAAATTCAAAGTTTGGATGAAACCTATGTTTGGAGTCCTGTTAATGTTAATGAGTTAAAATATCATGAGTCTAATGGGTCGCTCGCTGGAATTGAGAATATTAGTCCTCCTGTAAGACTGTTTTTTTATCCCTATGTTCAGTCATCAATTAATCTTCGAAAAGGAGCTAGACCAGCATCTTCTTATACAGCTGGTATGGATGTAAAATACGGGATAAGTAGCAGTTTCACCTTAGATGCATCTCTTATTCCAGATTTTGGCCAAGTTGCCTTTGATAATGTAGAACTAAATTTGGGGCCTTTTGAGCAACAGTTCTCTGAAAACAGAGCCTTTTTCACTGAAGGTGCTACCTTATTTGAAATTGCAGACGGGGATATGGGTGGTGGATCGTTTTTTTACAGTCGGAGGATTGGTGAAATGGTATCAATAGGAGATGATTTGTTAGAGAATAATGAACAAATCTATGATTTTGACAACACGCCGCAACTATTAAATACGATTAAAGTAACTGGAACAACAAACAAAAACCTAAGCATAGGTTTCTTAAATGCTATTACCGACAAGGTAGACGCTGTAATCGAAAATTTATCCTCTAGTGAAAGTAGAAAACAAACCATACAGCCTTTAGTAAATTATAACGTTTTTTCTTTGTCTCAACAACTGTTGAATGACTACTCATCGGTTAGTATACTCAACACCAACAAAACTGAAAGTGATGGTTTGTATGGAAACAATGTGGCATTTGTAGCAGACTTGTTTGATGACAATAGAGACTTCAACATTAAGGTAAAAGCTTTTGGTAGTAAAACACCAGCAGAAAATAGTAAAAATGGATTTAGGTCTGGTATTAGTTTCAGTGAACTTAAAGGCAATTTTAGATACAATATCAGCTGGTGGGGTGTAGATAAACATTACAAACAGAATGAGTTGGGATATTTTAATTTTTTAGATCATCAGAGATTTTCATCTAGAATCAGCTATCAAATTCTCAATGAGTATGGCTTTCTTAGAAAGTACAGTAACTACTTGTGGTTTAATGACACACGTACGTTTCACTCTTTTGATAGAAAGTTATGGGGTCTCAGATTTGGAAATGATTTCTCAACACAAAACTTAATGGTTTTTGAGGCTGATTTTGCTTACGCTTCAAAAACAAGAGATTATGACAAACCCAGAACAATAAACCGCTACATAGAAGAACCTGAGAACTTCCAATTAAAGCTTGTAATGCAATCCAATAAAAACAAAGATTTCTCATATCGGATTCAATGGAACAATTTTGCTTATTTTAAGCAATATTTTGAAGAACAGAAATCTCAAAACAGGCTTAATTTATCTTCGCTTTTTCGTTTTTCAGAACAATTTTCACTCGCATTAAAGTCTAACCATCTTAATTTTAAAGACGATGTGGGACATCTTAAAACAATAAATCAAAATATTTATTTTGGCAGGAGAGATATTCGATCTGTGGAAAACAACATTAACCTTAGCTACTTTTTTGATAGCAAGAAATGGATTAACCTAAGGCTAAGAAACTATTGGAGTAGAGCCAAATACGATCATACTCTGTTTCGACTAAAAGAAGACGGAAAACGAACCGAAACAGACTTTTCAATTTTAGATTTTGATCCAGACACAAACTTCAATATCTGGAACCTAGATATAAATTTTGAGTGGTGGTTTGCCCCTGGAAGTAATATGGTGTTATTGTATCGGAACCAATTGTTCAGTAGGAACAACGCCAATGAACTGGATTATTTCAGAAGCTTAGGCAATCTTTTTGATCAAACCACCCAACACCAATTTTCGCTACGAATAAATTATCTGATAGATTTTAATCGCATAAGAAAGAAAAATAATTCATCCTGATTTTTCTATCTTCAGTATTTCTCTTTGTAAGAACAAGTCGATAAAATCGGTTCTATTATGGCTAATTATTGACTACTTCTATGAATTAAATCAATTACTTTAGTTTAACAAATTAATCAAATCGATTTTCTTGCTTAAACATTAATAAATTTAAAACTTACTAGAAGAAAATTTTAAGAAAAGATGTATTTCATATGATAACTCGTCATTTAATATTTATTTTGGTAATCCTATGCTTTTCTAATATTCAGGGGCAATACACCAAAAAGCCAAATGTTGTGTTTATCATTATTGATGATTTGAATGATTTTCCAGAAGGGTTTTATGGCCACCCGCAAGCTAAAACACCACACATGAAAGCTTTGGGATTTTCAGGCACTCGGTTTAAGCATGCCTATTCAAACAACCCTATGTGCGGTCCCTCACGAGCGAGTATGTTTACGGGTGTATACCCACACAATTCATCTCATTTTTGGATGAAATCGTGGTTAGATAACGCAATGTTGGCCAACACCAAGACCATTATGGAAAAATTTAAAGATGATGGTTATCATGTGATTGGAAGTGGAAAAGTCCTTCATCACAACAAACAAGATGTGTGGTCTGAATTTAAATATAAAGCAGATTACAGCCCCTTTGTTTACGTAGGTGATTATAGCCCTAAGAAAAAGCCTATCTCTCATCCTGATGTACCTGCTCCTTTTAGAACAAATCGTATCGTTGATGGACTCAATATGGGGGGTGGTTTTATAGATGGTTCTTATGGCCCCATGAAAAACTTTGGGAAACAAACTTTCAATGGCGAACGGCTATGGTGGGTCTATGGCGGGTTTCGAAGTGGGAAAGAACTAAAATATAGTAATGATAATGACCGTGATTTAACCCCCGATGAATTAAATGCAAAATGGGCTGAAAAGCGTCTTTTGGAGTTGGCTGAAAAAGACCAGGAAGCTCCTTTTTTCTTGTCAGTAGGGTTTCTTCGTCCACACACCCCCCTTATAGCCCCTCAAAAATATTTTGACATGTATCCTCTAGACAGCATTCAGTTGGCAGATATTTTACCCGGTGATAAAGAAGATACTTTTCTACATTTGGTAGACCAGTTTGAAACAAAAAACAGAAGAACACGATCGGTTGAAATGTTTGAAAATCTGGTAGCCTCATATGAAGATCCAAACGAGGGATTAAAACGCTTTACGCAAGCTTACTTGGCCTGTGTAACTGCTGTTGATGACAACGTAGGTCAAGTGATGCGTACTATTAACAACACTTCGCTTAAAGACAATACCATAGTAATATTGACGAGTGACCACGGTTGGACCATGGGAGAGAAAGATCACATTTACAAAAACTCATTATGGGAAGAAAGCACAAGAGTACCTCTAATTATTAGAGTTCCAGATATGACAGTGCCCAATACGTTAGTAGAGCATCCTGTTTCTTTAATAGATGTGTATCCTACTCTTTTGGAATTGGCAGGAATTAATCTAGAAACGCCAAAAAATAAAAAAGGGCATGGACTAGATGGATATTCCCTTGTTCCTTTTATAGAAAATCCGAACACAGATAATTGGCAAGGCCCAAAGGGGGCTTTGTCCGTAGTTTACAGTTCGGATTTAAATAAAAATATTCCTGAGAATCATCACTATTCAATACGTACCAAAGACTACCGCTACATCGTATACAACACTGGACAAGAGGAGTTGTATGATAAAAACTCGGATCCAAAAGAACGAAACAATCTTATTTTCGATGAATCACATACCGAGACAGCAAATATGAGAGCTTTGATGAAAAAAATTACTTACCCTATGGTACCACAAGGAATTAAATTGATTGAAAACAACTAATGCTTTACCTTTAAATAGAAAAATACACTTCTATTTTTGCTTAAATATTGTATTTTTATGCAAAAAAATAGGTTGCAACTTAAGTATTCCATAACCGAAAACAAGGATCATCAAAGTTTTTTTGCTGAACGTAAAACTATACCCTATTTCGGAGTCGATTGGCACTTTCATGAAGAATACGAATTGCTCTACCCTATCATCGGTACAGGGGTGCGCATTGTTGGAGATAGCATGGAGTATTTTAATGAAAATGAATTGGTTCTTTTGGGAAGTCAACTGCCTCATTTGTTTAAAAATGAAGTGCATGATTCATCTGAAGAGGTAGACTATATTGTTATCAAATTTAACCCCTATCTGATCCATTCTTTCGTGGATAATGTAACCGAGTTTTCCAATATAAAAACAATGCTTGAAAAATCCCGAAAGGGTCTTGTTTTTCAATCTATGGATAGCTATGTTCTGCTGGAGGACATCATTAGTATTTGTGAATCTAGTGGCGCAAATCGTTTGATTCTATTACTTAAAACACTTGACCGATTGTCTCGTGTTGAAAATACACGAAATTTGGCATCAGAAAACTTTAATCCAGCTACAGGAAATATCGATAAGGAGGATCGACTTCAACGCATCATAAACTTTATTTCAGAAAACTACGTTCGTGAAATCACTCTTCAGCAGCTATCAGACTTGGCTTTTATGACAACCAATTCGTTTTGTCGATTCTTTAAAGAACGAACGGGAAAAACAGCTTTTCAATTTATAAGAGAATATCGCATCAGTAGGGCATGTCAGATGATTATTAACAGTCGAAAATCTATTTCACAAATTTGTCATGACACTGGTTTTAACTCGTTTTCGAGTTTCAACCGAGTTTTTAAGGCTGTAAAGGGAGTATCAGCCAGTGAATATAAGAGCAAATATCAAAGACTCAACAATATTTCCAATTAGTTTAAACTGTTAGAGTAACCAAGAATAACAGAGGCTATAATGAGAACCACCAAGCCAACGAGCAATACGTTAAACGGTTTTTTTGCCCCTTTCCACTCACCCGATCTATATGCCCAAATGTTACTTACAATCAGTGATAACCCTAACAACATAGGCCAACCGACAATATTACCTAGGTTATTTTCTGAAGCACCGTTCATCAGTGCGGCACCTTGGCCATATAGGCCCAATGCTGCAAACCAACACAAACCAGCAATAATAGACCACATATAGGCCTTTTTAGATCCTGCTACCGAAAAGTTGGACCAGCTATTATTTTTGACAATTAGTACAAGGCTATACAAAGCATTCATAGCATAGGCCCCGATAAATACAATCAGCCAAGCAATCAAACTTGCATTGCGACCATTGATTCTATAATTCTCTGCAATTAGTGTAACATCGTCGTTTACATTTGTATGACCAACTGCCAACAGCGATGATAATGCACCACAAACAACTGCGATAATAATGCCTTTTATAATATTACCGCCCGAAAGTGATGATGTGCCTTGCATCTTGTCGCGATCTATGCCTGCTTTTGCCGTCAGTACCACACCAATAATGGTAATACCAAGCCCTGCTATTAAATAAGGAAATTGAGGTAAGCTGGTTGCATTTGGATTTTGAAGCAGTGGAATAAGTGCACCCAGCGTTCCCGCAATACCCATTACAATACCCATAGTTAAGGACAAACCAATATAAGGCACACTAACACCAAACATTATACCACCAATTCCCCAAAGAAAGCCAAACAATATAGCAATAGATGCAGCACGTTGAGCAACTGGATCTGCAAAAACGTCTTCAATTACAGTCATATAACCAGAAACGGATAAGCAAGTCCACAACAAAGGAAAAAGTACCATAGCAATAGACACATGAACCAACCACCAGTTTTCCCATTTAAGTGGTGACATATATTTCATACCAACACCAAATGATCCCTGAAAAAAACTAGCTACAATAATCAATAAAAAAGGTAATACAATAGATTCCATGTCTGTATAATTTTAGTTTTTAAGTTGTTTTGTAATTTCTTTATAAGCATTAAGGATTATACCAACGTCAACTGAATAGGATATGTACTGAACACCGAGGTCACGCCATTTGTGCGCATCAGATGGACTTTCGCAAAAAGTACCTATAATTTTGTTGTTGGCTTTGGCAAGCATAACAGCTTCCTTCATTTTATTTACGACCTCAGGGTGGTTTGTTTGACCCGGATAGCCACAAGATTGGGAAAGGTCATAGGGGCCAAGAAAAACAATGTCAATACCATCTAAAGAAACAATCTTTTCCAGGTTTTGAAAACCTTTATTTCCTTCAATGTGAACAATAGTTAATGTGCCTAAATTTGCCGATGAAAAATACTCCTTTTTTTCAACACCTGTATAAGAAGCCGCACGTACATATCTGCACATACCACGTTCTCCCTTAGGGTAAAAGAAACTTGCATCAACCACCTTTTGGGCGTCAGCAGCAGTATTTACTTGAGGAACTTGAATTGAGTTCACTCCCACATCAAGTATACGTAAAATATCAGAGGCACTGTTATCTGTGACCCGAACAACAACTTCTATCCCCTTTGCTTGCGCGGCACGTGCTATGGTTTGAACGCTTTCTACACTAAGCGGTCCGTGCTCCATGTCCAAAATCACAAAATCAAGACCAGCCAGCGCGGCAATTTCTACTACGCTTGGGTCTTGAAGTTTACAAAAGGGGCCATATACGGTCTGACCGTTCAACAATTTCTGTTTGAGCTTGTTGATTTCCATTTTAAAGTGCTACTGAAACTCTCTTTTTAACCAAATAATCTTCTAAAGCTAAGTGTGAGCAATCATGACCAATGCCACTGTTTTTGATACCCCCATGAGGCAAATATATGGCATATTTCAACCCATTGACTTGAACCTCACCAAACGCGAGCTGCTCTGAAAAACGATGGATGCGATCGCTATTGTTGGTGAAAATATAAGAAGCTAGACCAAATTCAGTATCGTTCGCAAGCCTTAATACCTCTTCGTCTGTTTCAAACGACATAAAAGGAGCTATAGGACCAAAGGTTTCCTCTCTAAACAGGCGCATTTCTGTGGTCATCCCTGAAATGACAGTGGGCATCATCCAATTTCCATCTTCCATTCCTTGTGGAATTTCACCTCCAGCTAATACAGCGCCTCCTTTTTCTATGGCATCATTGATCAAATCAAACATGCGGTCTCTGTCATTTCTTGTGACCATTGGGCCCATATCAGGCTTTTTATCTATGCCAAAACCAAGCTTTAAGCTTTTGACGCGTTCAACGTATTTTTCTAAAAACGAATCGTACAAGCTTTTGTGCACAAAAAATCTGTTGGCGGCAACGCAAATTTGACCACTATTACCAAATTTTATTCCGATTGCCAAATCGAGTGCTTTGTCAATGGCTGCATCTTCAAACACAATAAAGGGCGCATTACCGCCAAGTTCCATGCTCAGTTTTTTTATAGATGTAGCACTGTCTGCAATCACACGTTGACCTGTAGCCGTAGACCCTATCATCGTCAAGACAGTGGGGATTTTGCTTTTGCTGAGCGTAGTTGCAACTTCGCTAGTAGGCCCAGATAAAATATTGACCACACCAGCTGGAAAATCAATGTCGTGTATGATTTTACCTAGAATGTAAGCTGAAAGTGGCGACAATGCAGAGGGTTTAATGATAATTGAGCATCCAGAAGCCAAGGCAGGCCCTAGTTTAAAACCCACATTGAGAAGCGGAAAATTCCAAGCCAAATATGCGACTGCTACCCCAGCGGGTTGTTGTATCATTTTGTGGGTATGGGTGTTTTCGTAATCAGGGATTTGCTCATCACGCAAATTTTTCATGGCGTTAGGATACCACTCTAAAGCATTTACTACCGCTTCAATGTCCTCCCAAGCAGCGTCATAGGTTTTGCCCATTTCATAAACAATGGCGGATCTCAGCAAGTGTTCGTTTTCAAGAACGGCGTCTCTGAGCTTTAACATCCATTCGGTGCGTTCTGATAAAGAACATTTTGACCAAAACTCAAATCCTTTTTGGGCAGCTTCTAGCGCCTTTTCAGCATCCGCTTTCCCTGCTTCTGCAATTTGAGCAACAGTTTTGCCGTCAGCTGGGCAAATGACTTCAGCTCTTGCCTGCGATATACTATCTAAGAGTGCCCCACCAATATACATTTTTTGATAACCGAACTCCATATTTTATTATTTCAGCAATTCTTTAATATCCTTAACCATGTTCGTTGGATTGGTAAATCTATGTAGCGCATCTGGGTTAACTTCTAGTCCCAGTCCTGGGCAGTCTGGCACTTGTATTATTCCATTTTCCATTTCTAAGATAGGGAATGTAAGCTGTTCTCGCAACGCATTCTCGGTTTGATCAAATTCTAACAAAAAGTCGGGACTAAACATTCTTCCGGGGACAGACTCTAAGTTGGATATGAAATGTAAGGCAACATGCAAGCCTATAGAACTACCCCAAGTATGCGGTACCACATCTACTCCATAGGTGGAGGCTAGCGATGCGATGCGCTTGGCTTCAGTCAATCCGCCACAAGCACAAATATCGGGTTGGATAATGTCAACCGATTTGTTTCTAAGTAATTGATGAAAGCCAAAACGCAAGTACTCACATTCACCTCCTGCAATTGGTATGGTGGTTTTTTGCCGTAGTTCGGCATATTGCTCGTAGAATTCTGGAGAGACAGGCTCTTCAAACCAGGATATTTGGTAGGCTTCTAATTTTTTCGCCAATTCAAGTGCCTCCATATAAGTGTAGGCATGGTTTGAATCAATCATAAGTTTGATATCGTCTCCAATGATGGAGCGTAAATGCTTCACAAAAGAAACATCTCTATCAATACCAAGACCTACTTTCATCTTGATGGCCTTAAATCCTTTTTCCAAATACCTTTTGGCCTCCTCCTCAAAATCTTTAGTCGGATTGTCTTTTTCTGTAAAATACATTCCGGTGGCATAAGGAACTACATAATTTCTGTGTACGCCCCCTAGCAATGCACCCACAGGCTGGTTTAATAATTTTCCTTTAATGTCCCAAATGGCAATGTCGATAGCGCTCATCGAGGCTACCAAAACACCACGGCGGGCAAAATCAAGTGTTTTGCGGTACATCTTGTTCCAAATCACTTCATTGTGTAAGGGATTTTGTCCAATCACCTGAGATTTTAAAAACTCAATTCCAGACTCCAAAATGAGAGCAGGACCATAGCCTTCTCCCCAACCGTAAGTACCATCAGAGCAGGTGATTTTAACAATGCATATACAGCGCTCTGAATATTCCCATTGAGAAAAGAAAAAACTTTTTTCTAAAGTGTCTTTGAGAACAAAAGTTTCAATGTTGGTGATTGTAATCATTAATTTTTAATTGTTTAACAAGTGCAAACTAAAAATTGTTTAGGTAGTTTATTAGTTATAGTTTAGCTTTTAGTGGTCATTAATTATCTTTTTTTAGTTTAAATAATCAACGATTTCTTCAGCCTCCTGAATTGATTGAATATATGCCACCACTTCGTCGTGTACTGGATATTTGGTGTAGGCCCAAAAAGTGTCTTTGTTTTCAAAAGTAGAAACCAAACTGACATCAAAAAATGAAGCGCCGTAGTCCCCCATATTGATTCCCGTTTCATAGCTTGTGATTTCTGGAATGTGCGAAGGCAACTCGTCCAAGCGTCGCTTGACTTCTTGTGCGAGTTGAGCACGGTTCATGCCATTGGTATTTTCTTTCAATTTCCAAAGGACGATATGCGTGTACATAATTTGTTGCGTTTAAAGATTCCCCAGTTAATTGCCAAATGTTTGAGTTTAAAGTTTAACGAGTTTATAATTGTCTATCGAGACTTCAGTTCCTTCTGCAAAACGAAACAACTGAAGTGATATTTTTGTTTTGTCTTTGGGCACTGTGAATTCTACGTTGCTAGAAATCCATTTGCCAGATTGAGGTTCTGCTATATTTTCCTTAGCTAGTTGTTGATTTTCGCCCCCTTTTCCACAAACTACACTGAGTACATGTGTTCGCTTCCAAGCAGGGCCATTATTAACGGCTTTCGTTTCTAATGTCCAGCGGTAAAGATTACCCGGATCTACATCAAATGATTTAATTAAAAAAATCTTTGCTTGGGTTGTAGAAGTAGCTACTTTATTATCTTCTTCTTGCCCAACTGTCCACACCGATTTATTCCAACCTTGAAATTGAAGAGTGTTCCTTTTGGTAATTTCTGTACCTACTGTCTGATTCTCAAAATCGAGTTCGTATACCAATTCTTGTGAAGTCCCAAAAAATGAAAAAACCATAATAAAAAGAATCAAAAGATGAAAAAACTTCATAAATACAAATGTTAAGTTGTTGATTAAACAAACCAACAATAAATATTATACCTATAGTTTGCAGTAATTAACATATTATTATCATGGATTAGCATACTCTTTTCGTTTGTGCTACCAAGATTAATAATTGCTTTACTTTGGTAGTAAAATTTAATAACCCATGCCACATAAGCTTATTTTATTGTTTGTATTTGTGTTTTCTATAACTGCACAGTCACAATCACCTGAATGGGAGGATTTATCGGTCTTTAAAGTCAATACTACAGCGCCGCATGCGCATTTTGAACTGTTTGCATCTCAGACCCAAAAGGAAAATGGAAATCAATCGAGCTTAGAAAAGTATTTAAATGGTATGTGGGATTTTAAATGGTATACGACGCCAGACAAAGCGCCGACAAATTTTTTCGCCAATGATTTTGATCGTTCACAATGGGATCAAATTCCGGTTCCTGCCAATTGGCAGTTCCACACAGACGATTTTCCACTGTATAGCAATATCGTTTATCCCTACGAAATCAATCCACCATTTATGCCCAAAGAATACAACCCAGTGGGGTGCTATGTTCGTACGTTCACGATTCCCGAAAACTGGGATAAGCATCAAGTGTTTTTGCACTTTGCAGGTGTGAATTCTGCCTTTTATGTATGGGTAAATGGCCAAAAGGTGGGCTATAGCGAGGGCAGTAAGACCCCAGCCGAATTTGATATTAGTTCCTATTTGTTAGCAGGAGACAATCAACTTGCTGTTCAGGTGATTCGTTGGTCCGACGGTACTTATTTGGAGGATCAAGATTTTTGGCGCCTCAGTGGTATTGAGCGCGATGTTCGATTGTATACCAGCCCCAAAAAAGCATCTTTACGAGATTTTACTTTGCGAACAAATCTCAACGAATCATATACCCAAGCAACACTAGAAGTGGATGTATTGCTATCCAATTTTTCCAGACAAAAATCCAAAGGGCACATTTCCCTTGAGCTTATGGACGGAAACAATTCCATTGCCAAAACATCAAAAGTATTTTCACTTAAAAAAGGGAATGAAAGCTTGTTAAAATCGGTAATTCCTACTCAAAACATGCGATTATGGAGCGCTGAAGTTCCTAATCTATACACGCTTTGGATTCGCGTTTTTGACAGCAAAAGAAATGAAACGCATGCACTGAGTCAGGCTGTTGGATTTCGAGAAACTAACATTGAAAATGGGCAGTTTCTAGTCAACGGTCAACCCATTTTGTTCAAAGGCGTCAATCGACATGAGCACGATGAGTGGACTGGACATGTGGTTTCCAAAGAATCCATGCGAAAGGATATCGAAATCATGAAAGCCAATAACATCAATGCCGTACGTACTTCACACTACCCCAACGATCCCTACTGGTATGAGTTGTGCAACCAATATGGTATATATGTAATTGATGAGGCCAATATTGAATCCCATGGTTTTCATTACAAAAAAGAAGACACACCCGCTTATAAACCTGAATTTGAGGCCATGCATCTGGACCGAATCGAGCGTATGGTAAAGCGAGACAAAAATCAGCCCAGTATCATTAGTTGGTCTATGGGTAATGAGGCAGGAGACGGACCGTCTTTTGTCAAAGGCTATAAGTGGGCAAAGGCGTATGACCCCACACGACCCGTGATGTATGAGCGTACTTCCGAACATCCGTATTACAAAAAGACAAATATTGATATTGATTTAGAACCCCATACCGACTATTTTTCTTGGATGTATGCACCCATGGAAATGATTAAGAAAGAGTATTTAGGAAAATTCCCAGACCGACCTTTTATTTGGTGTGAATATTCCCATGCCATGGGCAATAGCAACGGAAACATCGCCGATTTGTGGGATATGGTTCGCAGCGAACGCCAAATGCAAGGTGGGTTTATTTGGGATTTTGTAGACCAGGGCTTGGCAGCCATGGATGAAGATGGCACCAAATACTGGAAGTTTGGCGGCGATTTTGCACCCGAACACTACCATACAGATGGAAATTTTTGCTTGAACGGGATTGTCAATGCAGACCGTACACCCCATCCCGCACTCCAGGAAGTAAAGCATGTGTATCAGAACGCTCATGCCAGCTGGGCAGATGAGAACAAGAAAGAAATCATGTTGTACAACGAAAACTTTTTTACTTCGTTGGCTGCTTACAAACTGGAATTTGTCCTTTTAAAAAATGGGGTTGAGATAGAATCTTACACTCAGAATTTACAAACACTACCCCAAGAAACAGCATACATCCCAATGGCTTTCAAGTCAGAACTAGAAAATAGCAGTGATTACCACGTAAATATTTACGGAAAGCTTAAAAAAGCCGATGCACTTCTGGCAGAGGGTCATCTAGCCTTTTCCGAACAACTACTATTGCAAGAAGGTGAGATTGAAACCTCTAACGGAGTACAGAATGGTAAAATTGAGGTTGTTGAAAACCAAAACGAAATCCATTTCAGTATTGGTGAATTATCTTTAGGATTTAACAAATCAAGCGGATATTTAACCACCTTGGATGTTTCAGGAAGTGAGATGCTTTTAAAAAGCCCTAAACCTCACTACTGGCGCGCACCCATAGACAATGATTATGGAAACAAAATGCCTACAAGACTAAAAGCATGGAAAAAAGCCTCTGAAAATCAAACATTGGTTTTTTTCAACCATAAAAAGACAAGGCAGGGGCATCTTGTAGAAAGTGTATTTGAGTTAGCTGCCGTCAACTCCAAAGTAGTGATGAGTTATTTGATTCAACCAAATGGCAGCGTTAAAGTTACCCACTACTTTGATTATGGCGGTGCCCATGACAAAACCGAAATGCCAAGAGTTGGACTCAATATGCAGCTTTCTTCGTCTTTAGAGAATGTGGAATGGTATGGCCTTGGACCACATGAAAATTATATCGATCGAAAGGCCTCAGCCTTTATGGGAAGTTATAGTGCCAAGGTAAAGGACATGAAGTTTGACTACGGCAGACCACAAGAAAACGGTTACAGAACACAAACCAAACAGCTATTGGTAACAGATCAAAATGGAGTTGGATTGCAATTTAGAGGGTTACCAGAATTTTCATTTGCCGTACACAACAACACTACGGATGATTATGATGATGGAGGTTGGAAAAATTCCAAACGAAAAGATGCGTTTGGAAATTCTAAAAACAGTCATCTTAATGATATTAAACCAAGAGATTTGTTGAGCCTAAATATTGACTATCGACAAATGGGCGTGGGTGGTGACAATTCATGGGGTGCCAAGCCTCATCATCAATATCTTATCTGGCCCAAAGATTATACCTATTCTTTTATCATTCAACCAACAATTAAAGATTAAATAGACGCTATCATGCATAAACAAATTAAATATCAATTATTTGTATTGCTTTTGAGTTTTTCTTTATGTGCTCAAAATCAATACTATTTGAGTAGCTCAACTGGAAATGACAACAACAATGGTTCGCAAAACCAGCCATGGAAAACTTTATCAAAAATTAGCAATACCACGCTTGGCCCTGGCGATACAGTCTATTTCAAAAAGGGAGATACGTTTCGTGGGCATTATGTTGTTAATGGATCAGGGACGGAAGGAAACCCAATAACTTTTAAATCTTATGGATCAGGAAATCAGCCTGTGATAAGCGGTTCTGACCATGATGATGGAGGCGGAGATTTTCAAGAGGCCATACTCGTTGAAAATGAAGACAATATGATTTTTGAGGATTTAGAGATTCAAAATCACAGAACAACTTCGCGCTCTGATGTTGGCGATTTGGTGAGTTTTGGAATTCAAGTCATAAGCAGCTCAGCTGGAACAAAAAACAACTTTACTTTTAGAGACATGACCTTTAAAAATGTATACGGCTTATCTTGGGTAGACCCAGGTGATCAAGATGCTTTCAATGCTTTTGAAGTGTCTGGTTTAACTTTTAAGTCATCTTGGGCTGGTATTATTAATGATGTGGTTGTTGAAGATTCTTACTTTACTGATTTACAACGTATTGGAATCCATATAAAAAACACTTCTGGTAAAACTTCTGACAAACGGAATACCAATATTGTGGTACGCCGTAATGAGTTTTTTCAAATAGGGGGCACTTGTGTTTTACCTATTAGAACTGAAAACTGTTTGATTGAAAATAATATTTTCAACCAACCTGGTGCCAAAACCAATGATAAAATGATTGGTCGTGGAAGTGCCGTTTGGAATTGGTATAGCATCAATACTATTGTTCAGTATAACCAAGCCATAAATGCTAAAGGAATTCTGGACTCTCACGGAATTCATGTGGACCACTCCAACATAGATACATTTATCCAATATAATCTCATGCAAGATTGTGAGGGCGGATTTGTTGAAATTCTTGGCGGAAATCAGCGCGCAGTTTATCGCTTTAACATAAGCATAAACGATGGTTGGCGCGTAAATCCTAATTGGGCAAACAGCGATCATACAATATGGTTGAATGATAAAATTGGAGGTCAAAGCGGACACCCCTCTACTGACAGTTATATATACAACAACACTATTGTCATAAATAAAAGCGGAAATGATGCATTCGACACAGCAATTGATATCAATGGGCAAAACACCCGGATTTTTAATAATATTTTTTATACCGTTAATGGCTCTGGTATCGGAAATCAACAAGGTAATTATAATGACCCTAACCTAATTATGACCAACAACCTGTTTTTTGGAAATATTAGGAACAATTTCAAAACCATCGACGCAAACAGAATTGAGGCTGACCCCCAATTTTACGATGAAGACAGAGCTGACCAATATGGATTTCAAATTGGCGCTTCTAGCCAAGCAATAGATGCAGGTACAGCCTACGCTGGTGATTATGCACATCCAGCCATTCCAGTGGGCGCATCAACCATTTTTGCCAACGTGGAGGAATATCCAACAGTGGATTTCTTTGGCAATTCACTAACAGGAGATTCTACACCCAATATAGGTGCTAATAATGCGAAAAATGGAGAAATTACACTCTCAAACAAGTCTGATCTTTCAACCGATATGGTTTACATTCAAAATCCTATGATATCTGAAAAAGTGGTACTTTTTGGAGTAGATAAGTCTTACCAATATGCGCTGGTTGATATATTGGGCAGAACAAAACAACAAGGCTTTTTACAAGCCAGTCAAAATGAAATTATTTTAGATCAGATTCTTAGCTCTGGGATTTATATTTTAAAGCTCGAGAACAAAGCCAATACGCTTATAACAAAAATTCTCGTGAATTAAGCAAGTCTTAAACTAACTCATTTATGTCACGATCATGAATATGTGTAAAAGTTTTATTACCAAAAAAATCCAACTAATTTCATTTCTCATTGTTTTTGTTACTTCATGTAACTCTCAAAACAATGGCCTTAATGATACTTCTGAAAACGATTTAAACTATAATAATTCATTTAATAATCCTGTCCTTGCAAATTATGAGCTGATCAGGCAAGATGATTTTGGATTTTTTGACACAAGAAATTGGTCAAAGGGGCTTACTCATGACGCGGATGAATCCATTCGAATGATTTGGAATAAAAGTACAGGTGGTGAGCATCTGTTGAATGACAATTATGATGGGTACCTTGTAGACGATAATGTCTATTTTAGTGATGGACTACTTTTTTTAGAAAACAGAAAGGAAACAATACAAGGAACAGATCCTGTAGGGCAGTTTGATTATACCACAGGATGGATAAACTCCTTGCAAAAAATTAACTTTAATGGAACAGAAAAAGGCGTGTACATTGAAATACGAGCTCAATTCCCAAAAGGCGATAAAGTTTGGCCTGCCATTTGGTTGATTGACGACTCCCTAAACAGGGGTTGGCCACCTGAAATCGATATATGGGAATATTTTGGGCGCTTTTTTAATACCAATCGAACTGATGAAATGTTTATGCGTTACATATATGGACTTTGGAATGACAAAAAAGACCACAGTGTACCCATTGAAAATTTTCAACAAACTTATAGTGCATTCAATCAATTTTACAACTATGGATTTCTTTGGACAAAAGATCGTATGAGCTGGTATATCGGTGACCAGCTCGTACATACAAAGACCAATGGGGTGGAAGTTCCATCATCTGACTGGCCTGATAAACCCATGTGTTTGGTTATAAACAATGGACTAATGCGAGTTGTTGGGGATGAAAACACTACTTTTCCCAATGCACTTGTATTGGACTACATAAAAATTTACGAGGACAATAATTAAAAATTATTGTGTGCTCCTACCAAAACAACGCATACAATAGCACTGTAATAAGGAGCACCCCAAAGGCGCCTACATTAAAGGTTTTGTCAGTTGCATAGAGTTGTTTGCTCAGCACGATGCCTTTCGGATCATTCTGATTGCCTTCTAGCTTGCTGATGCCTGCAATCACGAGTAGCGTTCCGATACAAGTGAGCATCATCTGGTGCATAAACGGAATATTCA
This sequence comes from uncultured Flavobacteriaceae bacterium, assembly GCA_964014735.1. GTDB lineage: Bacteria > Bacteroidota > Bacteroidia > Flavobacteriales > Flavobacteriaceae > UBA7446. Next base: position 34,971 of record CAXHBH010000002.1, read on the forward strand.
CAAACAAGGCCGCATCACTCCAACCGTTGGGTGCGACTTTGAAGTACATCGCTATCGGAATGGACAATATCACACCCCATATGGCTGCATTGTTGGTGGCTTTTTTGTAGAACAGTCCCATTAAGAATACTGCCAATATACCTGGACTTACGACCCCTGTATATTCTTGAATAAACTGAAACACCTGTCTCAGACTTCCCAGTTGTGGTGCAATCAGCATAGCGATGATAAGCGCTACAAGTCCTGTTAAACGACCCACTTTCACCATTTGCTTGTCGTTGGCTTCTTTGTTAAACATCGATTTGTAGATGTCCATTGTAAATATGGTGGATGTGGAGTTAATCATCGAAGCTAGTGAAGAAACAATTGCGGCGGCTAGGGCAGCTAGGATAAGACCTTTTAGTCCTACGGGGATAAATTTTTTAATCAGCCAAGGTGCGGCGTTGTCATTGGCCACATTGCCCGCCGTTCCCAAAAAGCCCTCACTGCTTAGCATTCCCATGTTTAGCGTCCCTGTTTCTGGGTCTAGATTCATCACATAGGCGATGATACCAGGAAGTACGACAATCACAGGGATAATGAGCTTTAGAAAGGCGGCGAATACGATTCCTTTTTGACCTTCTTTTAAGCTTTTAGCAGCCAGTGTTCTTTGGATGATGTATTGGTTAAAGCCCCAGTAGTAGAGGTTCGCAACCCACATACCACCGATAAGCACCGCTAGACCTGGCAAATCCCACCAAGCATCTCTACCATTGGGGGTGATAATTTCTCCTTTGGAGAGAATCATCGAAAAGCGTTCAGGTGCTTTTTCATAGACATATTTAAGCCCATCGATAAAGCTCCCAGAGTCTGTTACATTAGCTAGGGCAAAGTATGCCATCAAAAGGCCTCCGATAATAAGCAGCACCACTTGCACCACATCGGTCCAAGCCACAGCTGCCAGTCCGCCCCAAAGGGAATAGGCCGCTGCAAACAGACCTAGTCCTATGATGCTGTTAAGCAGTATACCACCATCTCCTGCTCCAATAATGGTATCCAAAGCTTTACCCCCTAAAAAGAGGACGGTTGTTAGGTTTACAAACACAAAGAGTGCAATCCAAAATACCGCCAGTATGGTTTTTAGATTGGTGCTGTATCGCTTTTCAATAAACTCTGGAATGGTATAGAGTCCCTTTTCGATAAAAATGGGCAAAAAGTATTTTCCAACCACAAGTAGTGTGATGGCTGCCATCCACTCATAGGAGGCAATGGCAAGTCCAAGTGCAAAACCCGATCCCGACATGCCAATAAACTGCTCGGCTGAGATGTTGGCAGCAATCAGCGAAGCGCCAATCGCCCACCAAGGCAGTGACTTACCTGCTAAAAAATAATCCTCGGCGCTTTTGGTCTCTCCCTTTTTTTGGCGAGACACATAAAGCCCTATTGATAAAATAAGTACGGCATAAAGCGCAAATATGGTAATGTCTATGGTTGAAAAATCCATGTTGGTTTAATTTTGGTTTTGAATATAGTTAATTGTTTGAATAATGTGTGGTTGCACACTCACGCAAGCGTTGAGCGGCTTGCTCGGCGGTGATATCACGCTGGGGGTTGGCAAACATCTCATAACCCACCATAAATTTTTTGACCTCGGCTGAGCGCAATAGTGGCGGATAAAACGACATATGCATATGCCAGTGGCTGTTGTCTTTCCCATCTGTTGGCGCTTGGTGTATGCCTGCAGAGTAGGGAAATGAGGTTTCAAAAAGGTTGTCGTATCTAGTGGTGAGGGCTTTTAGAAGGCTAGCATAATCCGATACTTCCTGCTGTGAGAATTCTAGAATAGAAGTAACATGTCTTTTGGGTATAATCATGGTCTCAAACGGCCATACCGCCCAGTACGGCACAAGTGCTACAAAGCTTTCGTTTTCCAATACAATGCGCTCTTTGGAATTGAGCTCTTGTTGTAAATAATCGCCCAAGAGACTACTGTTATTTTTGTCCCAATAACTTTTTTGGCGTACCACCTTTTTCTGCACTTCTTGCGGAATGGAGCGTTGTGCCCATATCTGCCCATGCGGATGTGGGTTAGAGCAGCCCATAATCGCCCCTTTGTTCTCAAAAATCTGTACATGATTGATGTTTGGGCCACTCCCAAGGGCGGTGTATTCCTTTTGCCAAAGCCTTATCACCTCAACAATATCATTAACCTCCATAAGTGGCAGCGTTAGACTGTGATTGGGAGAATAGCAAATCACTTTACATATTCCGGATTCGCTTTCGGATTCTAACAGTCCCTCTTTAAAGGTTTCTTCTGGGCCTTCAAGAAGCGCAGCAAAATCGTTTTGGAAAATGTATGTGCCTGTATAGTTTGGGTTTTTTGCTCCTCCTGCGCGTTCATTACCTGGACATAAATAGCAGTTGGGATCGTATTCCAAGCGTTCCACTTCTTGAGGCTTGTCTTTTTTTCCTTGCCATGGGCGTTTGGTACGGTGTGGGGATACCAGTACCCATTCGCCTGTGAGGATGTTTTTTCTTCTATGTGGGGTGTTGTTAAAATCCATCTATGACTCAGAATTTACAGTTTCTACGCCATTAGAGGTAGCTACCAATATGGAGGTAAGGTTAATATCAAACTTTTGTTTGTAGGCTTTACTTGCCAAATCCATAAACTCATTGACAAAGCCCTCTTCCACAAGGTTAATGGTACAACCGCCAAAGCCACCACCCATCATACGACTTCCCACCACCTGTGGGATGTCTTTGGAAAGGTCCACTAAAAAATCGAGTTCACGGCAGCTTACTTCATAGTTTTTTGACAGTCCTTCATGGGTTTGGTACATCAGCTTGCCAAAACCTTTAATATCTCCACTTTGGATAAGCTCAGCAGCTTTTAAGGTTCTGGCGTTTTCACGCGACACAAAAAGTGCGCGCTGATAGACTTTACCAGAAAGCTTTTCCTTGTAAGTCTCAATGGTTGCTACAGGAACATCTGCTAAAAATTGATACTTTGAATGATCTTTTTGAATAACAGCAAGGGCATCTTCACACTCTTCACGGCGTGTGTTGTACTCGCTTGTAGCAAGGTTGTGAGATACGTTGGTGTTTAGTAGCAATATCTTATAAGGTGCAAACTGTGCATCAATGAGCTTATAGTCTAAGGTCTCACAGTTGAGAAGTAATAGTTTTTTACGCTTGCCCATTGTGACCGCAAACTGATCCATCACCCCACACTTGGTACCCACAAAGTTGTGCTCTGCCATGCGAGAAATCTCAATAAGCTCCAAATTGGAAAGCCCCAAATCAAACAAATCATTTAAGCCTTTGGCAACCCCACATTCAAGTGCTGCCGATGAGCTGATACCAGCGCCAATGGGAAGCTCACTGGATATCACACAATCAAAACCTCCAAGCTGACCAGGGCGGGCTTTTACAACCCCATCGACAACACCAAGGACGTAGTTCTCCCAATGGGTATCGCTAATTTGTAAGGGCTTGTTGATGTCAAAAGTAAAAGCACCTTCATCTTCAGAGTTTACCCTACACAATCCGTTATCTTTTTTTCGAAACCACATGGTGACTTTTCTATCAATCGCTGCAGGCAGTACATGCCCGCCGTTGTAGTCGATGTGTTCGCCAATAAGGTTAATGCGACCAGGGGCTTTTACAATGATGTCAGACTCGTTGGTGTTTAAGGTCATTGGCTGTATTTATTGTAAAATTAGTTTTTTTGAGCGCATTGAATATGACAATCATAATAAACGTATAAAGTATAAACTATTTTACATTTTTTAATTGTTGGCTCAAAACATTGAATAGTTTTTGTTTTTCAGCACTGTATTTAGGAATGTTGGCTAGATTATGCCATTCGTAAGGGTCTTTTTTGTGATCATATAGCTCTTCATTACCGTTTGCATATTTAATATATCTATATCTTTTTCCTTTTACAGAAAGGTGTTGTCGCTCAGGGAGTTGAGACCTCCAGCTTGCAATTACTGTTAGTGCCGCATCAGGACCATCCCATGATTTGGTTTTAGGATTTTTTAAAAATGGCTCTAAACTGAATCCATCTAACTGGTTTTTTCCGTTTAGAATAAGGTTTGAAACATTGTTTCCTGTAAGGGTTAGTATTGTGGGATAAATATCTAGTAATGAAACCGGATGGTTTACTTTATTTCCTGCATTTGCGCTGTATTTTGGTGCTTTTATAATTAGTGGTACGCGTGTTGTTTCTTCCCATAGATTGTACTTCCATAGATATTTTTTTTCCCCTAAATTGTATCCGTGATCGCTAAAGAGAATAACAATTGTATTGTTGGCAAACTTCGAATTTTCTAATGCTTCAAGCAGTTCCCCAACACGATCATCAGCAAAAGCAACGCTTGCCAAATAGGCCTGGGTGTATTTTTTAAGTGCAAGCTCCTTTGATTCATATCCTTCAACTAAACCTGCATATGCCTTTCTTCCTCTTGACATTCCACCTTTCTTAAGGTTGTTGTTTTCTAAATACGTATCCGCATAATCTCCTTCTTTTATATGTGACGTTTCAATATTTTTTAATGGGAACATATCAAAATATTTTTGGGGAACTACTAAAGGTGTGTGTGGTCTATGCAAACCAATAGCCATAAAAAATGGATTAACTTTATCTAATTTGCTTAGTTTTTCCAATTGTTTTTTTGCCCAAATAGTACTTTTCTCATCAGTCATTAAATCTCTATCGGTATCATTTGTGTAGCGAAATGGTTTACCTCCCCAACTACCATTATACCATCCTTTTGCTCCAGGGGTATTATCAGTAGGTGGAACTTCGGGAACATCAGCCAACGAAAAGAATGTTGCATCAAGAGCTCCTAATTCACGCATTCCATCTGGGGATAAGGGATGCGGAACTGATTTTTTACCATTGAATGCTATGGGGCCATAATCTTTTTTAATACCAATAATGCTCCAAGCACCTTTTTTTGGACTATGAAACACCTTTCCAGATTGCATGCTAACAAAGCCGTTTGCAGTGAAAAACTCAGGTAGGGTAGTTGCTTGCGCTAATAATTTGTTCTTCATCCAATTGTCAAATCCCCACATCCGAGAGCGCAATGGAGAAATACCTGTCATAAAGCTTGCTCTGGATGGTTGACATACAGGGACATTGGCATGTGCGTTTATAAACAAAACCCCTTCTTTGGCAAGCCTATCAATGTTAGGGGTTTTTGCCTGAGGGTGACCACCAAGAACGCCAACGAAGTCGTTAAGATCATCCAAAACAATCATTAACACGTTGGGTTTTTCTTGCCCAATTAAGTTTGATGTATTTAGAATAAATAGAAAAAGTAACGTGTATCTAATCATGAGATTTATTTGGGATTTTTAACCACCATTTATCATTTCCAAGTGTTGGAAACAATCTGTCTTTAAGTTGTGCATTCCACTTGTCCCACTCTTTTTGAATTTCTTGTGCCTTTTTGGAATTAGAACCCTTGATGTTTTCTTTTTCTGAAACGTCATTCTTTAAGTTATAAAATTCTGTCTCTGCCTTTTTCTTTGCTTTAAGTAACTTATAATCGCCATTAATGGCAGCCATCGCATTTTGCTCCCATTTGCGCCAAAACAAATATTCATGTGGTGTTCCTTTCTTTTTACCTGTTAAATATGGAATTATATTAATACCATCTAGTGGTTTTTTTGGATTTATTTTAATGTCTAAAATTTCAACCATCGAGGCCATAATGTCTAGTGACGAAACAGACTCTTCATACCTAGTATTTGCAGGAATTACGCCTTTCCATTGCATCGCAAATGGCACTCTAAAACCGCCTTCGTAAACACTTCCTTTAGTTCCTCTAAGAGGTGTGTTTTGAGAAGCATTGTTATGTGCACCTCCGTTATCAGATAAAAATATAATAATGGTATTTTCTATTAGACTATTTTCTTTCAAGGCCTCCAGTACTAGTCCTATCCCATCATCAACGGCACTTACCATAGCCGCATAGGTCTTTCTTTTTTTATCTTTTATGTGTGGAAAACGCGAAAGATATTTTTCGGTTGCTTGCAAAGGAGTATGCGGAGCATTGTATGCTACATATAACATAAAATTTTGATTTTCACTGGACTGCTTTTCAATAAAATCAACAGAAACAGCACTCAATTCGTCTGTTAAGTATTCATGCTCGTAATCCTTTTGTTCTAGCTTTGTATAATTTTCATAAAGTTTGGTGCTGTACCAATGATAAGGTCTTTTAACATAGGATAGGTCCTCAAGTGTATAGTTTGACGTGAAATAATTGTGTCCACCTGATAAAAATCCATAGAAATAATCAAAGCCTCTTTTAAGAGGATGGAAATTTGGATGCGTGCCCAAATGCCATTTCCCCACAATAGCACTTTTATAGCCCTTTTGGTGTAAAACCTCAGCTATTGTTTTTTCATCAATTGGAAGACCAGCAATATCGTTTGTTGGATCAATAGTCGGGTTAGTTGTAAAGCCAAATCTGTCTTGATAACGGCCCGTCATAAAGCCTGCCCTACTAGGACCACATACTGGAAATGAAACATATCCATTTACAATGTGTGCGCCATTATAAGCAATAGAATCAATATTGGGCGTAGGGATATCTGTGCACCCATTAAACCCAACATCTGCGTAGCCCATATCGTCGGTCATTATAACAATTAAATTGGGGTTTTTAGACTGACTCCACACAAAAATTGGTGCAACGAATAGTAATATTCTAAATATAAAAACTCCTTTTATCATCATTTCTAATTTATTATGTTATTTAGTTGGGCACGAAACGTTTTAAGTTTCTTTCTATATGTTTTTTCAAAGACTACATTGTGCCATTCGTAGGGGTCTTTTTTATCATGATACAACTCCTCTTTACCATTAGAATATCTGATATATCTATAATCTGTTGTGCGCAAGGAGTAGTTTTGTTTTTCTTTTGGGTATTTCAGCCCATAATTACCAACAATTGTTAAGGCATAATTAGGCCCCTCCCATTTTTTTGTATTTGTATTTTCTAAAAATGCGCGCAAGGAATACCCGCCCAGATTTCCTCCGGAATTTGACTTTTTAGTATTACCTGTTAATGAACAATAATCAATCAATGTTGGAAAAATATCAATTAATGAAACGGGGTGATTTACCACTCCAATACTATTACTATTAGGAACATGAACAATAAATGGGACACGTGTACTTTCTTCCCATGGAGAATTCTTAAATAAATGGTTTTTCTCGCCTAGATGCCAACCATGATCACTGGTTAAAATGACCATGGTGTTTTTACTCAAGCCTGTTGATTCTAATGAGTCTAAAATTTTACCAACCTGATCATCAACAAAAGTGATACATGCCAAATAAGCCTGTAAGAAATGTTTTAGAGCCAATTCTCTATAACCTCCATAGGAATCTACTAAAGTCTTTAGCATTAAAGGTCCCTTAAGATTACCTCCTCGTTTACCATATACCGTTTTGACATCGCCTTCAAGTGACAAATCTCCTTGAAAATTTTCTTTCCAGAAGGTATCCGATTCGTCACCGTCAATCCATTTGTCCAATTCAATTTCTTCAATGGGATACATGTCAAAATATTTATCAGGCGCATGAAGCGGTGTATGAGGCCTAACAAAACCGACACCCATAAAAAAAGGCTTTGCTGTTTTGGTATTTGCAATTTTTTTAAACTTTTCAATAGCCCATTGCGCATGTAATTCGCCTTGAAGTAGGTCTCTGTCATCATCGCTTTGAAACCTGTACGGCTTCTTGTCCCAGCCATAAACCAATCCGATTTCTTCATATTTGCCACTAGATACGCCTGCCGCAGAAATGCGTCCGTATGAACCGTCTATGGTTCCAATTTGACGGTAGGGGTCTGGCACCGTTGGCAATACGTCAATTTTTTCACCATCAAAATAAAAAGGACCGTAATTGTGTTTAGGGTTATTGCCCCATTCTTGCCAATGTTGTTGCGGTGCTCCATGAGTTAACTTGCCAGTACCAAGCGTTTGGTAGCCGTTTTCAGCAAAATATTCCATCATGGTTTTGTTGTGCTTAAGCACAGGTTGTTTAGACATAGGAGTCCAGCCAAAATCACCAGAGTCGTGTGGGTATACGCCTGTAAACAAACTGTTTCTAGAAGGCTGACAAACAGGTACGTTGGTGTGTGCATTAGAAAACAGTACGCCTGATGCTGCCAAGCGATCCATATTGGGTGTTTTAACATCAGGGTGCCCACCAAAAGCACCAATATAATCGTTAAGATCATCTGCCATAATCAACAACACATTTGGCTGTTCTTGTGATGTGCATAAAAAAGACAAAGAGATGAGTGAAAAAGTAAAAATATGTTTAAGCATGTTTTTTTTTTATGGATAGTTCACAATACAACATTATAAAATAAATAAACACTGGTACAGTAAGGTGCTAAAAATTACCCATAATTTTGTGCTGGTTAACATATATTCGATATCCTTATTTTTGCTTGATATAATCTATTTCAACCAAGTCATTTTTCTTGCCACGAAACAAAATTTTCAGCTTTGTCGTACCGATCAAACGGGTGTTTTTATTGAGTGGAATCAATACTTCTTGAAAAGATGAATTACCCGAATATTCTGCACTGCCCAAGTCATCATGATCATTTGCAACAAATATTTTTAAATCTGCGTTTGCTTTCAGTTTAATGGCAATGCTTTTTTGGTGATTTGTTTCTCTAATTTGTAACCCTTCCTTATATATGGTGCCCTTTTTGCTATCAAGTTTAAAATCCAGATAACCCAAACTACCCGCCAAATTGGAAGAAATGTCTGTTGATTCCCAACCTTCGGTTTGCCAACCACCACAATCAAATTCAAAATAAATAAGCCCATCATTTTGGCCCCTGTTGTTGGCTATTTCCCATCTGTCAGACAAACCATCACCATCAGAATCTACCCGATATTTTTCGTATTCTGGATTAACTCCTTCACCCCATTTTTTTCCATCGCCATTTACCTTAAGATTTGCAACAGGCTCAGCTTCTGAACCCATGTCACCAACAGCTAACCATTCGTCTAGCAACTTACGATGCCTTTCAAGTTCTAAACTAATTGTAGGATTTCCAACCAAATTATAAATCATTGCAGGGTCTTTACTTACATTGTAGAGTTCTTCTGCAGGACGTTCACCAAAATAAATTTCTTTATGGACTTTCGAAAGTCTTCCTGAATTGTACAAATGATGAAGGTTTTTCGTGAAGTTTTTCGAATCCCTGTATTGCGGTTGCAAAAAAATGCGATCTAATTTATAATTTCGAACGTATCTGTAATTTTCAGTTCTAACCGTTCTTACCCTGTCAATTGTATGATCTAATCGGTCTTTGTGTGAAGCAACAAATATTCGTGGTGTAAAGTTTTTTGAAAATAAATTTTTCCCCTCGTACCAATTTGGTACATCAACTCCTGCCCATGAGAGCGTTGTTGCTGAAAGGTCTAGCATGTTAACCAAATCATTACGAACTTTACCGTTTGGGACATATTTATTTGGCCCCATAACTACAAATGGTACATGTAACCCACCTTCAGTGAGCATTTGTTTGTGACGCAAAAGGTTGTTGGCACCGTGGTCTGAAAAATAAACTACGATGGTGTTTTTGTAAAGCCCCGTGTCTTTTAGTTGATTTATAATCTTCCCTATAATATTGTCATCTACTCTAATTGCTTCATAGTGTTGGGCCACTACCTCCTTAAAGATTTTATTATTTGGATAATCCGCAGGAACAGCAACAATATTCGGATCAACTTTAATTTCTTTATTTATGTTTTCAGTATTGTTTTTGCCTCCCTTAAGTTGAATTTGACCAAAGAACGGCTGTTTATTCACTAGCTCAGAGAAATCGTTTCTTTTTTTGAGCTTGTGATTATAGGCTTTACCCTGATTCCAAACAAAATTATAATCTGCTTTACCAAAGTTAAAAGTGGTGTACCCTTGCTCAGAAAGCAACTCAGGCAGTAGCTTGTAGTTTTGGGGAAGTGGGATACGCGTTTTAGGGGTTCTAGAAGATCGGTGTTGATGTGCGCCAAAACGAATTGCTGACTGCCCAATAATCATTGCAGATCTGGTAGCAGAACAAACAGGTGCCGGAACATATGCCCTGTTAAAACGTACCCCTGCTTCCGCTATCGCATCAATATTTGGAGTTGCATCAGCGTTAACATCATCTCCGTAACACCCCATCCATGGAGAGGTATCTTCCGCATAAATCCAAAGTATGTTGGGTTTCTGAGCAAATAAAAAGTCTGTTGATACCATTAAGGAAAAAAAGAAAATGGCGGTGAAAAAAAGAGAAGTATGTAACATAGGCTATTATTTCTTTTTTTTGCGATTGTAAAATCTGCTAGGGTCGGGTTTTACACCATTAAACTCAGCAGCTGCCTCTGTATTGAATAACGGCAAAAATGATTTGTCCCAAAAGGGGTTTTTTACATGTGCATTTTGCATCATGTTCTGAATTTTAACTACAACCTCTGGATGCTGAAGGGAAAGATTAAATTGTTCTGCCTCGTCCTTTTCTATATCATAAAGTTCAAGATCAAGTCCTTTTCGTATGTCTTTAACTACCGCCTTCCACTTGCCAAATCGAATAGCACTATTGGGCCTGCCCTCATAAAGCTCCCAATATAAAAATTCATGCTTATTTTGCATTGCGTCATCACCCAATAACGTGGGTAGCATCGATATTCCATCTGTAGTCCCATTAATGGGTTCGCCTGTCAACTCAGAAAAGGTAGGTAGCATGTCCCAAAATGCTGAAATATGTTTGCTTACACTACCTGCTTCAATTGTTCCTGGCCAGTGGGCAAACATCGGTGAGCGAATTCCACCATCATACATCATTCTTTTTATACCTCTTAATTTGCCTGAGGGCTTAAAAAATTCCTCTGTTCCAGCCTTTCCATGTGCACCATTGTCGCTGTTAAACATGATTAGGGTATTCTTGTCTAAACCTAAGGATTGCAATAATTCAGCTATAACCCCAACATCCCTGCTCATTCTTGAAATCATGGCAGCTTGAATCTTCATGTTTTGGGGCCAGTTTTTGTCTTTGTATTGTGCCAAGTCAGGAACCTGTAATTTGAGGTGTGGTATAGTATAGGCTAGGTACAAGAAGAAAGGTTCATTTTTATTTTGTTTGATAAATGAAATTGCCGCAGCTGTAAATAAATCATGGCTGTAGTCATTTTGTTTACCATTTCCGTTGTCAAGAAATTGCTTTATTCCATTTTGCCATAGATACTTAGGGTAATAATTATGTGCCAGCACTTGATCTGTGTAACCATAAAAATGATCAAACCCTTGCTTATTGGGATTGCCTGTGTCATGAAAACCACCCAATCCCCATTTGCCAATGCAAGCCGTTTTGTACCCCGCACGCTGCATAAGTTTACCAAGGGTTTCCGAATCTGCTGGAATTGGTGTTTGCCCATCGGGATAACCTGGACTATTGGACCTGATATAGGCATGGCCTGGGTGTTGCCCCATCAACAAAGAAGCGCGGCTTGGCGCACAAACGGCATTTCCACAATAGTGATTAGTAAAGCGCATTCCATTGTGTGCAAGTTCATCAAGCTCAGGCGTTTCAATGAGCTCTTGCCCATTATATCCTAGATCGCCATAGCCCAAATCATCTGCAAGGATATAAATAACATTTGGTTTTTGCTCTTGTGCACTTACCATTAATGCGAATGCAAATACCAAGCAATACATCACAGTAGCGAAAAACTTTTTCATTGTACCAATAAAAATATCAGTTCTAATTATCTTTTTTATAAATTTCAACATAATCAATCTTAAGGTAATTTGGCCATTGTGTAGTTCGATCAGTTGCATTGGTTTGAACTTCATTGTTTAAAACAATATACATGTCTTCATTGGGCCATAAATTTGCTCTGTTAGGAGTTAAATTGCTTTTTAGCAACTCTCTTTTTATTTCTCCATCTACAGTCCAAACCGCTTTTTCTAGTGTCCATTCAAATCCATAAACGTGCCATGCTTCACAGTCATACGTAGCGTCAAAATTATAAATATAGCCTGTATCCCATTTTTGATTCGGCCACTCATCAACTAATAAATGCATTCCCATTACATCTTCACCTACAGTATTTTTACCAAAATATTCAAACATATCCCACTCGGGGCCCCAAACTAAATCTTCAGCGATTAGCCAAAGTGCAGGCCAAACCTTATCTCCAGATGGAAACTGCGCTCGCATTTCAATATATCCTTTATTGAAATATACTTTGTGCATGGACATCGCCCAGCCGCTCGTGTAATTGTAATTGCCCGCAGGGCTTGTGCCTGTATAGGACCTTTTTTGATTTCTTAACACCAAAGCACCCTCCTCCAAATAACTATCCTCTTTAGTAACATAACCACTGTATTTGGTTTTAAGCAAATGAGCCCCATCGGCACCTGGTATAATATCTCATGTTTCTGGGTCTATTAATGATCCTACCGTCCAATTAGCAGTATTTATTTCTGTACCATCAAAATGATCTTCCCAAGTTTTTGTATAACCATCAGGAACAAAACGCTCCGAAGTATCATCTATTATTTCCTCTAGCTCACCGCTACTTATGGCTGTATCGTCGCCACCACACGAATATAGTGTAAACAATAAGGATACTAATAGAATTGTCTTTTTATTGTTTATAATTTTCATAATTCTTGCATTTTATTATTAGACTTAAAATTAGATTTTTTGTTTAGTTCTTTTGGAATAGGTGCCCCTGTTTGCAAGCACCATTTTTTTAGTGTCTTTGTTAATTCTAAGGCTTTTGCTGGATGCAGTGTGGCAACATTTTCGGTTTCGCTAACATCCTCTTTCAAGTTGAACAATTCCAAATCGTCATTTTCATAATAATAAATCAACTTCCAATCTCCCAATCTAACAGCAGAACCTGGTCGTGTTCTAAACAAAGTATCTCGGTTTTCATTCACAAATCCTTTCCACTTTTTTGATTGAAGATAAATTGGGAAATGCCAAAATAAAGGTCGTTCCATCAGATTTTTTCGCTGTAATAACAATGAGGACAAATCAGCTCCATCTACTATGGTTTTTTTATTTCCGTTTGATGTAAGACTTAGTACTGTGGGTAAAATATCCAAATTTGAGATAGGAAAATCAGATCGGGTATTTTTTGAAATTTTGTTTTGCCAAACAAAGAAAAAAGGAACTTTGATTCCTCCTTCATAGTAACTTCCCTTTCCCGCTCTCAATGGTTTTTGACTTGTAATTCCATACAAGCCCCCATTATCTGATGTAAAAATAATAACAGTATTTTCAAATATCCCCGCATCTTTTAAACCTTTAATTAAAACACCAATATTTTTATCTAGATTTTCAACCATTGATGCATACCTCGCATTATTTTGCCCCAGCTTTGATTCTTTCTTTAAATATTTTGTCACTAATTGTGGTATTGGATTAATGGGTAAATGAACGGCATACGTAGAATAGTATAAAAAAATGGTTCTTTTGATACTGTCATTAAAGTCACTGCTTTTTCTGTGAGCACATCAGTTAAATAAGCTGCACTAGATCCTTCAACATCGATATTTTTATACGGAGGAAAGTAACTTTTAGGAAACCCTGCATCACTACCTCCAAGATTTTTATCAAAACCGAAATCCATAGGATTTTTTGAGATGTGCCACTTACCAACGTGATATGTATTATAGCCCATTTCTTTCAAATACTGTGGGATTACTTTAAATTTAGTTGATAAAAATCTGGTGTTTTTAATTGGGATAATCTTTCTGTCTTCAATATCACCTCTTTGTGATGAACCTACCGTGAAAACGCCGTGTTTTTGAGGCCATAAACCTGTTAGCAAACAAGCCCTACTTGGAGCACAATTTGCGGCAGCAGAATAGCCATTATTAAAAACCATACCCGCTGCCGATAATGCATCAATATTAGGGGTTTCATAAAAATCAGAGCCCATAAAACCTACATCTTTCCATCCCATGTCATCAATATTAATCAATAACACGTTTGGTTTTTGTTGTGCGGTTGAAAAACTCAAAACAGAAAAAAAGAAAAGCACTAAAACCTTGATAGATGAGAAGAACCTAAAAATATGTAATCTAATTTTCATTAATATTTCACTGAACAAATTGTTGTTGTTGTTTTCCTACCTCGTTGATCTTATACTCTTGTAGTTCTTTTTTTACTTTACGCAACTCATTTCGTAATTTTTCTAAATCTTCGTTTTGGTCATTTGAAAATGGGATTTTTGCAGCTGCATCTTTATTAGGTAATTCGTTATAAATTAAATTTTGTGATGCCTCAACAGTACTAAACTCAATTTCAGCAAAATCTGGTATATTCATTCCTTCTTTCAGTATTGCTGCTTTAACTTTAATTTTTCCAGCTGTAGTGCTTGAGCGTATTAGAGCTACCGTTTCTCCCCAAAGCATCTTTTGCGGATTAATTTCATTAGCTGTATCACCAATTAACTCACCTTGACCTTCAACAGTAAAATGTACGTATTCGTCACTTAATCGTTTTATCGCTCCACCCGCATCTACTAAATAAGCAACAACCGATGTAATATCGCTACCATCTGCCATGGGCTGAATATTGGAGTCATCTACTTTTATAACAAGCCTTCGCTTTCTTCCTACCGGCCAACGTTTGTGTTCTGTTACTACCGCTCCATTGATAATTCCTTCGGCTTTCATTACCGCACCCTCAACATATTCCTGATTTATTTTTCCGTACCCTTTTTTACTTTTATTTCTGACATCTGTATATTTAAAAACATCTTTAAAAATAACCGGTACTCTTGGTACTGGGTTAGCAGCATCTGTGGCTTTCTTTACACCAATTTCTTCACCGTACATTGTAAGTTTTACTTCCTCACAATTGGTAAACACTACAACATCTTCAGTAGAAAAGGGAGTCATTAGATGTGCTAAAAACACAAAGGGCTTTGCATCAACTTGGGGAACTTTTTCAAGACCGCTAGTTGGAAGGAGACTTTTAAGTAAATAATATGAGAATTTTGGCTGGCGATAGGCGTCCATGATACCTCCCCAAAAGGGATCGGGGTGATATCCCCGCTGATGATCAAATGGATGCCACATGGTTGCACCAACTAATGATTTGCTAGCAGCATAAGACATAGTAAGGGAAGGCCATGTTTTGAGCTCACCATTTTCTATCCATTCTTCTTTAAAATAATGCAATGCTTGGCGTATTTGAGCTGTCTCACCCCACTGTTTTGCTACCCGGCTCACAGAGTTATGGTCTACCCAATTATCAACAAAATCACCCCATTCGCGCTTAAATATACTTTTATTAGGATATTTTGCCACCAGATCATTGGAATAAAGCATGTCAAAATATTTTTGGTTTTTTCCCCTAATTTCACGGGCATCAGTTACCGTGTATAAGCCTTTAAATGGAAATTCTTCTTTTGCAGCTTTTGTAGCCTCTTGAGCAAATTTCTCAGGAAAATGCGTTTCGTTAGGAATAATTTCCCAAATAAATACTGACGGTCTATTACGTTCCAAACGAATTAATTTTCGCACATCATCCAACATACGATCCATGAAAATTGGGTCTTTATTCCAGAACTGCCATCCTGGAATCGTCGCAACAAACAATAAGCCTAACTCATCGCAGGCGTCCATAAATGCAGGATCCTGAACAAAATGTGCTGACCGAATGACACGCATTCCCGTTTGACGTAGTTTTAAGGCATCGCGATAATGTAAGTTATTCGGAAGTGCATGTCCAATATGTGCAAAGTCTTGATGCCTGTTAGCTCCTATCAAAAGCTGTGGGTAAGGCTTGCCGTTAAGATAAAACCCGTTTTGTCCTCGCATTTCAATACTTCGAATACCAATCCTTTTTATAAAAGTATCCAACACATCACCGCGTTTATTTTTTAAACTTACATAAAGATCATGTAGTTGTGGGTTGTCAGGACGCCAAAGCTTGGGATTAGGAACAGTAAATTGCGCATGAGTTTGTACAGCATTATTTTTTGGAAGTTGGTATTCGTTAACTGAGGATGCTACTGCGTTCCCATCGCTATCTAGTAGGTCTAGATGAACAAATACTGTTTTCTTTTTTTCTTCATTTTTAACATCAACATCAACAAAAACATCAACTGATTTTTCAGAAAGGTTTTCATAGTGAACAAACACACCTCCACCTGCTACTTTTTCCGCTGCAGTAGGATGAGTGACGTAAGTATGGTTGTGAGTTATCAGCCAAGTGTCTCTGTAAATACCACCAAAATAGGTAAAATCTAAATGCTCCTGTGGTTTGCCTGGAGGGTAGGTTTTGTCATTACTATTATCGGCACGAACCGCAACTGTGTTCGGTTTTTCAAAATTCACGTATTCAGTTATATCAATATGTATGGGGTAATAACCACTAAAGTTCTCTTTTACCATAGCACCGTTTACCCATATTTTAGATCTACCCATAATCCCTTCAAAATGAAGTATGACTTTTTTGGATCGCATGGTTTCATTCAAACTAAATAGTTTTCGATACCATGCTGGTCCTTGGTAATTAACACCACCACTGGCAGCTAAAGGCAATATTTCCAAGCCATTAGGGAGGTTTACAATGCTCCACGCACTGTCATCAAAATCATGTTTTTCCGCACCATTAACATCTTGCTTTATAAAGCGCCACCCTAAATTAAAATTAATAGCTTCACGAACACTCTTGTCTGTTTGGTAAAACCCTGCAGAAGAAAACTGCGGTTGATATTTTTGAGTATATCCAAAACCACTTAATAGTAAAAACAACAATAATAGCCTATTCATTGGAATTTAAATTATCGGTTCGAAATGATGAAACAGCAAGACCGTTCCTTCCAAAAAGTGTTGGTAATACACAGTTTTTGAATCCATAACGCACCGCTTTTGGATTAGGCACTTTTTCAGAAAAAACCCTGATCTTTTGGTCTTTATAATAGGGACTTGTCATAGCTGCATTTGCTGGATAAAACACCATATCAGTTCCTGCTATTTCAAAGTTTTTTGAGGTATCTACATTCTTGTTTAATTGTATACGGCTTGAAAAAGTTAAAACGATCTCTTGGTCTTCAATAAAGTAATTTGTTAATGTGGGTGACTTGAAATCATATCCGCTAATGCCATAATCTTTAGCTAGTGCTACGTATGACAGACGCTTGCCAACTTCCCCTTTTTTGGATGGATGGATTTGGGTGCAATCTCCAACATCTAACGTAACTACCATCTCTGTATTTTGTAAGCTTTGGCTACTTTTAAGTTGTGCTTCTCTTAAAAAAGCAGAATTATTTTTTCCATAATTGAAAGGAGCAATCTGGGCATAATAGAAAGGGAAATCTCCAATATTCCATTCTTCTCGCCATGAAGTAACCATAGCATTGACTATTTTTTCATATTCATTGGCATTAGAACGATTTGCTTCTCCTTGGTACCACAAAACACCTTTTATACCATATCCAATTAGTGGATGCATCATAGCATTGTATAACGCCGTAGGCGTTATTTGTGGCACCTCAGCAATTTCACTTAAAATTGTTATACCTAAATCATTTAGTGTTTTAACATCAGACCATGACTCAGCCGTAGAAGAACCCCAAGCTGATACTACTATCCCAATTGGGACATCTAATACCTTCTCAAGTTGATGAGCAAAGAAGTATCCTACAGCGCTAAAGGTTCCCGCGGTTGAAGGTGCTGCTTTTTTCCATTTCCCTTTTACATTGTCCAACGGCTTTAAACTTGCATTTTGTTTTACAGTAAAAAAACGGATTCTATCGTTTTTTGAATTCACAATTGCATCCAACCCACCTTCAATGAAATTACCATCTAACCCACCTTTGAGGGGTATTTGCATATTTGACTGTCCTGAACATACCCACACCTCACCAATCAATACATCATCAATTGTTACTTTAGATGACCCCTTAATTGTAATGGTGTGTGGTCCACCCGCATTAGGAGTTGTTAATTGTAGCTTCCATTTACCATTCGTTGATGTGGTTGTCTGGGAAGTTTCGCCCCATGAACTTACGACATGTATTTTCGTTCCTGCCGAATCAATTCCCCAAATATTAATACTTTTTTGTTGCTGTAGTATCATGCCGTCACTAAAGAATGAAGCAACGTTAGTTTGTGCATTGACAATCATATTACTACAAATCAATAAAAGAAAAATAAATAGTCTCGGATGCATATTTTTATATAATTCTGAGCTTACAATAAAAACAAAAATAAACCACAAAGCATGATAACTTGTTCTTACTTATTACCAAGATGATAATATGTATTATCCAAAGTATGCTAATTGCTAATTTAATTTAGGTAATTTATAAAAATCGTAATAGTAATCATTTTATACATTTGAATTTCTAAATACACACTAATGAAATCATTTATTGTTGCATTTGCTTTGATATTAACACTATCGCTAGCAAGCTGTTCTAAGGACCAGCAAAACCCTAACATCATTATTGTTTATACTGATGATTTGGGCTATGGCGATATGAGTGCTTATGGGGCTACAGAAATTAATACGCCAAATATGGATTTTTTAGCCAATAATGGAGTTCAATTTACCCAAGGCTATGCGTCTTCTGCAACATGTACCCCAAGTAGGTACGCGCTACTTACAGGCACATATCCGTGGAAAGAAAAACGAGCTCGAATCCTTCCTGGAACAGCCCCTTTAATTATTGATACAGCCCAAATAACATTGCCTAAAATGCTTAAAAAACAAGGATATGAAACAGCAGTCATTGGAAAATGGCATCTTGGCCTTGGCACAGGGCAAGTAGATTGGAATTCTCATATTAGTCCGGGACCAAATCAGATAGGATTTGATCACGCTTACATTATGGCAGCAACACAGGACAGAGTGCCAACAGTTTATATTGAGAATGGTTACGTGGATGGTTTAGATCCAGCAGATCCCATTGAAATCAGTTACAAAAGGAATTATGAAGGTCAGGCAACTGGAAAAAACAATCCTGAATTATTGTCAATGATGTGGCACCATGGGCATAACGGAACTATTGTAAATGGCGTTCCTAGAATAGGTTTTATGAAGGGTGGCGAATCTGCTAAGTGGAGTGATATTGACATGGCAGATCATTTCCTTAATAAGGTCAAAAAATATATCAAATCAAAAAAAGACAAGCCTTTCTTTTTGTACTATGGTATGCAGCAACCTCACGTACCACGCACGCCCCATCCTCGCTTTGTTGGAGCTACTTCTTTAGGACCAAGGGGAGATGTGATTGCTGAAGCCGATTGGTGTATTGGTGAACTGATGAAAACGCTACAAGAAGAGGGTCTTATGGAAAATACGCTTATCGTGTTTTCAAGTGATAACGGGCCAGTGCTAAATGATGGTTACTATGACGATGCGGTTGAAAAAAACGGAAATCATACGGCAGCGGGGGTGTTGCGAGGTGGTAAATACAGCCTATTTGAAGCTGGCACAAGGGTTCCTTTTATGGTGTATTGGAAAGGAAAGATTCAGCCCAAAAAATCAGATGCATTAGTGAGCCAATTGGATTTATTTTCTTCCTTTGCTAGTTTGACGGGTAGTAATCTTAGAGCCGATGACAGTGTTGACTTGCTAGACACCTTTATGGGCAATAGTGATCTGGGACGTGAAGAGTTGGTTTTGGAGGCAACAACGCGCACTGCTCTTAGAAGCGGTGATTGGGTTATGATTCCTCCTTACAATGGACCTGCTAAGCTAAAAGCTGTTAATATTGAAATCGGTAATGGTAATCAGTACCAACTTTACGATCTTTCGCAAGATATAAGCCAACAACTTAATTTGGCAGAGTCAAAGCCAGAAAAACTGAACGAAATGATTCTCAGATTCAGAGAAATTAGGGGGAATAGTTATTCAAAAGTTAATAAAATAGAACTTAAATAGTGTTGCTTTCCTGAATGACCTTTGGGGCCTGACGCACATTGTTTCCTAATTTATTGAATTCTTCGCTATGAAGAATTTCTTGCTGTTCAGTTTTGAACCTATTCTAACATAATAGGTGCGAGCGTCAAACCAAGATGTTAATTTTAATGTATTAATACTATTTTAAACTAATTAAATTAAGATAAATACTCAATAAAATGAAGAACAGCAGTCTTCAATGCATCCTTTTTTTTAGTCTTTTTTTAAGCTACAGCTTTTGTCTATTTGGGCAAGAAAAAATTGATGTAGAAGGTTTTGTCAAAGACAATTCAGGGTATGCAGTACCCTATGCTGCCGTAAGCATCCCATCAAAATATATTGGCACCTCAACTACTGAAGATGGTAGTTTTTATTTAAATGCTACAAATTCGGAGGATTTTTTAGAGGTCTCCAGTATTGGGTTTCTAACTTATAAAATAAAAGTTGGTGATTTCCTCAAGCTCAGTGATAAAATAATTGAACTAAAAGAGGACGTTGTTTCGTTAGACGAAGTGATGCTTTTAGCACCAAAAGTCTATGTGACCAATGCGATTAAAAGTCTGAAGAAAAATGCTTTGAGCACGCGTCATCAATTTAATATGCTATACCGAAGGTTTTCTACTGAAGCAGGAAAAGCTCGATTTTTAGTAGAACACTATATCAAGGTGTTAGATAGAGGTGTGACAAGTCCACGATTCATACGGATTGAAGTTACGCAAGGGCGGAAATCAGCTGATTATAGATTTCTTAAAGATAAATACCCTGGTCATCAAGCACTAAATACGGCAATTACGAATCCACTTCGGCAAGGTATTTATAAAAACGACTACACTTGGGTTAAGATTGGAAGTTCTTCCTACGACGGCGAAGATATTGTCATTATGGATGGAAAAGGAAAAAGAGGGGTGAAGGGGTGGTTACGACTATACATTGGGATTGATACTTTCGCCGTGTATAAAGTTGAATCGTCTAACCTAAATTCATTGTGGGTGTACAAGAAAAACCCCAATGGTAAAATAGTACTTAGTTATCACAACAGAACTTGGAATAAAAAAATTCCTATCGATAAATCCCAACAACATCTTTATGGTATAAATAATAAAACCGTAAAAGCATCTTACCGACACGAAGCATTTGTTTTAGTTATAGAGACAAATCCCAAAAAAATAAAGGTTGGAAACGTTGATGGGTACAGCAATGATATGGGTGATATTCCAGTGAAGTATAACGAAGCTTTCTGGAAAAACCTTAGTATACCTCCCGAAACAAAATTCTACCAAAAAAACACACGTGACCTAGTGTCTATCTACGGAGTACCTTTGGATGAACAGTTTCAATTAGCAAACTAAAAAATATATTTTGTAGGGTCTTTAAAAAACTAATTTAGTTGGGGGGGTGACGTCCTTAAAGCTCAATGATCGGTCTAAACAACTCGTTTGCGCATCTCCAAAAGGCATCATTCCCCAATTTCGTTGCTAGTAACACGGGTTGGGAAACGAATTGGTTTGAGAGAAACGCAAAAATCCAGGAGGCACTAGGCGCAAAATCATTTCACCAAAAGTGACTACTTTTTTCATCTATTTATTAACGTAATTTATCATATTATATAAAATAAGTTCAGCAACTGGATCTTTTCCTAGGTTTCCAACAATATCAAAAGTCGACAGCAGCATCCTTCCATCTCCAAACGCTGTTTCTAAAAGATTGGCGCCAAACCAAATTTCTCCAGGACCCAAATAATGACGAAGCATCAAATCTAAATTTTTAAAATGGTCATAGCTTACCACCCCAGATATCATTTTGCCTTGTTGCATCATCATCGTAGTTTTTGGATGCACATTTTGATAAACTTCTTGCATAATCACAGCCGTTGGTAGTCCTTGGAATACGGGGTGTTCCTTGACCATATGAGGTTTTCCAGCCCATAGCCCAAGGGTGGTACCTTTGTTTAACAAATTTGCAGAAAAAGGTAGTCCTTCAACGCTGTTAGATTCAAATTTTCTTACAAAATAGGGCGGTGTTTTTCCTGGAACATCTAAAATGATGAGCTTTCCTCCTTTACCAACTTCAGTTTTAGCATTTTTGAGCAACTCGTTAAAAACTTTTTTTCCAGATCGTGGCATTAAACCGCTGATTATTAATCCTCCAGCATGTTCATTAGGATCAAAATCTACAATAGATATATTTTTTTTGGTTAAAAATATTTTTAGGTCTCCTTGTGGATCTATGACGCGTAAAGGCGAATTGCTATCAAAAACCACAGGGTCAAAAATGTCAAAATCAAAACTATTTTTGGCAATAATATTTCCTTTTTTGTCTTTTAATTTTACACGCGCTTGAAAACTTCCCGTTAAACCAGACATGTTAATTTTTTCACTCAGGTAGGATGTTATGCCCTGAGTTAAAGGTTTATATACCTCTTTTTCAAAAAGAAGGTTTTCCGCCGCATCAAATACTTGAAAATGAATTTGGGCTTTCATCTCCATATTTTCGTTTACACCAATCACTTCTACCGTTGGGTTAACACCTGAAAAACTGTTTCTAGGCATCACACGTAGGGTAACAATATGCTCTTGGTTCGCCTCTTTAGTCATTTCATAAACATCTGTTTTTGGATTTCGCCACAAATCCAACAAACCTGCACCCATTATCCAGTCTCCTGCTGTGAGCGCATGAACACAATACCCGATTACATTCGGGTTGGAGCGTGTAGCTTCGAGCAATCTTTTGTTCGCCATTCCATGTGCCGTTTGCTGAGCCAAACAGAACTCCTCAAAATTGTCAAACAAGCGATCAAAACCTGTTTTTTCCATCATTTGCTCAAGTTCTTTTTCGAGTCTTAGGTGATAACGCATGGTAGGTGTTAGGGGATTTCCTTTTTGTCTAAATTCCTCATTGTTTTGAGGAAGGTTAGGCAAACTGCCATAACCCAATTCAGAAACGAAAGAGAGTCGCCCGGAAACAACATTTTTTCCTGGTATTTTTAGTCCAGAAAGGTTTTTCTCTTTCAATTTGTCATTTGAGGCACCAATATTGGCATATCCATCATAAATACCTTGTGTAATTTGGGAACCTGAGTAATCATGAATATCATTAAACTGATTTCCTGTTTTTTCGTAGGGCAAATACATCCTTGCACCCTTGGCCCAGCCGCCTGATTCATCTAGTATAAGTCTGGTTGGGTCTAGCTCTCGAGCTTTGAGCGACATGGGTTGAAGCATTTGAATCATGACTGGCTGTAAAAGCTCATTGAAAAGCTCCCAAATCACTACACTTGTTCGGTTTCGATCTCTCAAAATACTTTGAGTAAGTTCATTTTCAACACGAAGAGGCAGATAAGCCGATTGGATAGGTCTGTTCATACATTCTATTGCTAAGCTACCTACGGTTAACATACCCATTTCGTCACACAGGTCAAGCCATATTTTAGGTGGAGGCTTTCGCCAAGGTCTTATCATATTGAAACCCGCTTCTTTGGCAAGTTGAATTTCTCTAATCGCCATTTCCTTGGAGTCAGGATAAGCAAGTCCTACAGGGTAAAGACCTTCAAAAAAGGTTGCTTTTAAATACAGCGGTTCGTTGTTTAGATAAAATTGATTGTTTTTGATTGTAAACTTTCGCATTCCAAAACGGTGTGTCCAGTTGTCCGTTGTTTCTTTGCTATTTGCAAGTGAGATGCCAATTGAGTAAAGGTGTGGGTTTTTAGGCGACCATAGCTTTTGATTTGGAATATCGATTGATGTTTTTAAGCTGTTTTTTCCTGGATCCAATTGCATCTTTTTTTCAAAGACACCTACCACGTTGCCGTCTGCGTCATTGACCTTAATTGAAAGAGTTGTTTTTTGTTGTATAGCTTGGTGATTATACAATTCAAGATCAATAACCGTTTGGGATTTATCAATATCGGGTTGTAAAAAAACATCATAAATCGTAGCACTTCCTCTGCGTTGAATCCATACGTCTTGCCAGATCCCCCCAGTAATCGCACCCCTCCATTGGGGTACTTCCATACGACCCATTTCGTCAATACGCTGGTCAGTCATTAGTATAGGACCGACAACCCTCATAATAATATGGTTTATCTCGCCGGGTTTAAGAACCTCATCGACTTGAAAGGAAAAAGGAGTAAATCCTCCTTCATGAGTACCAACGGCTTGGTCATTGACCCAAACTTCAGTTTTGTAATTGACAGCTTCAAAATGAAGACTAAAAACCCCCTCATTCCACGACTCAGGCACCCGAAATGATTTCTTGTAAAAGACTACACCTTCATAATCTTTTTTAATGGTTTCCCAATGACTTGGCACTTGAATGTCTGACACCTCTTTCTGCGTCTCAAATACACGCTTTAGATGCCATTTTTCAACTCCACCTATGTTATCTTGGTCAAAAAGTATAGCCCATTTTCCAATGATTGAGATGTTATCTATCGTATCATATGCTTGGGCTGAAAGTAGGCTTGAATAAATAAAAATCAAGTAATAAGTTATCTTTATAAAACTGCGAACCATAGTCATAATAATTTCTATAAAAAACTAAAAAAAATTTGACTCTATAATACAAAAAATTACCCCTTAAATGGCATAGGTTATCAAGCCTATATTAACAAATTGATAATTTTTGAGTACATATTGTTAATATATTGGCATTTTCAATTAATATATACTGATAGTTTTGAAATTATAAATTTTTTAGCACAAACTTTGAAAACCAAAAATTATGACCAAACTAATAATTAGCAAATTTTCAATAACGACTTTTCTAGCAACGCTAGCGTTGTTTTTTTCGGTCACAACTGTGTATGGACAACAGTTGAAAGTAAAAGGAACTGTCACCGGAGACGGTAGTTTACTGCCTGGCGTGACTGTGGCAGTAAAGGGACAACAAGTTGGCTCAGTTACTGACTTTGATGGTAACTTCGAGATTTCGGCAAACAAAGACGATGTGCTTGTCTTTAGTTATATAGGTTTTAAAACTCTAGAGGCAACTGTAACTGGATCTACTTTAGATATTAATCTCCTTTCTGATGTATCCAAACTTGATGAAGTTGTGGTTGTAGGATATGGTTCTGTTAAGCGTAAGGACCTAACGGGCGCTGTATCAACAATCAAATCGGATGAAATAGAAAAAATTAACACAACAACTTTTGAAGGTGCAATTGCTGCAAGAGCAGCGGGTGTACAAGTGGTTCGTTCTGAGGGTGGACCCGATGCAGCATTTAAAATTAGAATTAGAGGCGGTACTTCAATTAATGCAAGTAATGATCCATTATACGTTGTTGATGGCTTTCCAATAACTGGTGGTGGAGTAAATACTTCTACTGAAATGGGTAATAGTACAACAAGTCCGCTTGCAACTTTAGACCCTTCAAACATTCAATCAATTGATATTTTAAAAGACGCGTCAGCAACTGCGATATATGGATCAAGAGGAGCAAATGGGGTTATAATTATAACTACAAAACAAGGCAGGCCTGGAACTGCTAGAATAAATTTTGAATCATTCCTTGGAGTGGCCTCATTGGCTAGAAGATTACCAATAATGGATGCACAAAGCTGGATTGATTTTAGAAATGATTACCAGCGCTGGGATCCTGTCTTTTTAACTTCTGATCCTGGAAGCGGTCAAGCTAAATTTTTAGCAGAGTCCTTCCGTGTTCCTGACCCCTCAACTGGATATTATGTTCCGATGAATTTAACTACAATGACTTTTGATCCTCCTTTGTTAATTGATGATTGGCAAGAGTCAATAACTAGAACTGCCATAACAAAAAATTATAGAATGTCAGCAAATGGCGGCAATAAGAAAACTAGGTACAATGCTGCATTGTCTTATCAAGACAGGGAGGGTATTATAAAGACATCGGGAATAGAACGATATACAGGAAATTTTAATATTACATCAAAAGTTAACGATAATTTACAAGCAGGTTTCAATGGTAACATTGGCTATATAAAGCGCGCAGGGATTGTATCTGCCGCCACAGAAAACAATCAAGGCCGTGCAGGAGTGGTGACAAATGCTTCATTATTTCAACCAATACAGTCTCCGAGGATATGGCCGGAAAATGAGTATGACCCGGAAACAGGAAGGATAATTGCAAATAGAAATGGAGATGTAATTAACCCTATGTTGATGCTTTCGGAAAATTCAATGGATGGGGTTACAAACCAGACAAGATTAAACGCATTTATTTCCTATGAACTTACCAAGGGTTTAACATTTAAATCTTCTCTCAGAGGTTATTCTAGTGCTGTAAAAAATAAAGCATGGTTTTCTGAAAGATTTGGTTGGTCAAGAGCAGTTGGAGGTAAAGCAGTAACAACATTTTTTAATAGTTCAAGTTTGGCTACTGAACAAAGTTTAAATTATTTAAAAGATTTTGGCGATCATCGCATAAACGCTGTAATGGTTTACGAGAGACAAAAAAATACTAGCGAGTCTCTAAGAACAGCTTCTACAGGTTTTACAATTCCAGGTTATAATTTAGATGGATTACAGGACGCAGTAAATGTAGAACCAACCATAAGTAATGCTTTTGAATCTTCAATTGAATCATTTTTAGCTAGAATTCAATACGACGCATTTAACAAGTATTTACTAACGGCTAGTTTAAGATATGATGGTTCCTCACGATTTGCTTCAGGTGACAAACAATGGGGATATTTTCCATCTGTGGGTTTTGCATGGAGAATTTCTAACGAACCATTTTTAATAAATGATGCCATTATTTCAGATGCAAAGTTAAAATTTAGTTTCGGTGAGTCTGGAAATACTCAAATCCCCACATTCCAATCAAAAGCAGCAGCAGATGGCGCGGGTTATATTTTTGGAGGAAATATTTTAAACCCTGGCGCTTCTATTGTTCGATTAGCAAATGAAGAATTGAGCTGGGAGACTACAACTGAGTTGGATTTCGGTTTATCACTAGGCCTTTTTGATAATAGAATAACGATGGAGGCTGACTATTATGATAAAGAAACCAAAGACTTGCTTCTAGCAGTTCCACTTCCTGTGACTTCAGGCTATCAAACAGCTTTTAAAAATCTTGGTCTTGTAAGTAATAAAGGGATTGAGTTTTCACTTAATGCAAATATTATTGACAAACGTAATTTAAATTGGAATATGAATTTTAACATAAGCACCAACAAAAATGAAGTTCTTGACCTAGGTGGTGCAGATGAATTCTTTATAACTTCAATTGGAGGAGGAGGTGTAAATAACGATTATGTTGTTCGTGTGGGTGAAGCCCTTGGTTCAATCCACGGATTGGCATATGACGGAGTTTATACATATGAAGATTTTGTTGAGTTTGATGGTATGACTTTAGAAGAAGCTACCGCAGCTTTTAAAGCAGATGAGGCCGCACTTGCAGATGCTGCTATGTGGTGGACTATGAATGATTACACTCTTAAAGAGGGAGTTCCAATAAATGCTCAAGTTACTAATGGAACATATCGACCAGGAATGACTAAATTTAAAGACATCAACGGAGATGGGATTATTAATGATGATGACAGACATATAATAGGTAACACCCTGCCTAAACACTTTGGCGGTATGACGCAAAATATTTCATACAAAAACTTTGACTTCTCAGTACAAACGTCTTGGTCTTATGGAAATGACGTGTATAACAAAACTATGAGAAAAGGTGCAAATACTGCTGTACCATGGAGAAATAAATTTGATATTGTAAAAAATGCTTGGACGCCAGACAATCCTTCAGGAACATGGACTGGGTTTAGTGGTGGTGGTCCCAGTGGAGACATTAGCTCTGCAGCATACGATATTTTTATTGAAGATGGATCATTTTTTAGAATTGCAAATATGACTTTGGGATACAAGATGCCAAACAGTGTATTAAAACAACTACGAATAAGTTTTTTAAGACTATATTTTTCTGTCGACAATTTACATGTTTGGACTAAATATTCCGGTTGGGATCCAGACGTTAGTGTTGGAAATAATCAGCTCACACCAGGTCTTGACGCTGATGCATATCCAAGAGCTAAAACATTTAGAACAGGTATTGTAGCAAGATTTTAAAATAATAACAATATTAAATTATGAAAACTTTATATAAATATTCAATTTTAGTGGTAAGTGTTTTTTTAATTGGTTGTCAAGAAGACTACCTTGAAGAACCCACCACAAGTATAATTAACCCTGAAAACTTACTCACTAGCAAGACAGGGGCCGAGGTTTACACAGTAGGAGCATATGATGCTACTAGAAATGCAATCGCATCAAATTGGCCAAGTAGTGATACTGGAGGTTGGCTCAATATATGGGGGGTAATTGCCGCTGACGAGGTCGTTTTGCCTGGTTGGAGCCCATTAAAGCCAATATATTTACATACATTATCACCATCAGATGTTATAATAAGATATCTATGGGAAAATATGTATATATCATTAAACAGAGTTAATAGTGTAGTTGACCGAGTTGGAGCCATGACGGAAGATCAAATTAGTTTAGGAGAACGTGATAAACTAGTTGCAGAAGCACGTTTTTTACGTGCGATGATTAATTTTGGATTAGTATGCAGTTGGGAGAATATCCCGCTTGTTAAAAATGAAACTACATCACTTGATAATCTTAATGTTAGTCAATCTAGCCCATTAGAAGTGTATGAATTTATCATTCAAGATTTAATTTTTGCAAAAAATAATCTTGTTGCGGAGCAAGGTGGTGGCAGGGCAACAAAAGGATCTGCTCAAGCATTACTAGGAAAAGTTTATCTTCAAATGACAGGGCATCCAATTAATGATGCGTCCTATTTTGCAAAAGCAGAGGCAGAACTAAAAGCTGTAATGGACAGCAATGTATATAATCTCATGTCGTATTATCCTGATATTTTCACACTGGAAAATGAACAAAATAACGAAATTGTTTTTTCTTTTGGTTTTGATGGTCCTGGATTAAATCAGGGTAGTAGGATAGGAACTTTTTATGGGCCACTTGGACCTTCAATTAACGGAGGAGCGAATGGAAATAACTGGTATGTCAACTGGGAGCTTGCTGGACCACCCACTGGCCCTGGAAATACAGGTAATTGGGCAAATGGTAAAGGACCAAACAAATTAAGAAATAATTATTCTTTTGCTCAGCCATATACAGACGATGATGTTAGAGCTAGAAACAATATTGTAAAATCACATGTTAATCGAGGATATATGTCTGGAGTTGTTTGGCCTTACGATGGAATGTTTGATAGTGCTGTTAGAAGAGAATGGAAAGGCAATTGGAAACCTTGGAAATGGCATAACATACGACCTAGTAATTGGGGTTCTGATACACCACTTGACGAAGCTTATATCCGATATTCTGATGTTCTGTTAATGTATGCAGAGTCTTTGAATGGTCAAGGAAAATTGACTCAGGCTGATGCTGACATGACTATCAACTTGGTAAGAGCGAGGGCAAGAGTATTCCCTAATAATGAATTAAAAGATGATACAATCATTCCTAGTATGATAGTTGGATCTCTTCAAGATAATGCTGATGAAATTCTTAGCGAGCGCAGAAAAGAACTTTGTTTTGAGGGTTGGAGACGCAATGATTTAATTAGAAATGGGAAGTATTATAAGGCAATAAACTCTAATCAACCTGTGTGGTCAAACTCTGGAAACCCGCAACCACAATATACGCCAAATGAAATCAGATGGCCTATCCCAGCCTCGGAATTACAATTAAATTCTGAATTAGCTCAAAACGAAGGGTACTGATAGAAAAATAATAAATGAAAATCTCCGAAAATTTCGGAGATTTTTTTTGACCTCTCGCTAGTTTTGATTGAAGTCAATGCGTAGTCTTTTCACGATTACGCTGTAATCATTACAAAACTATACTCTGAAAATTGTGCTAACAAAAACACTCAGTTAAGCTTGGCGCTTTTTTAATTGTACTATTTAATGGTGACCCAGGGAGGATTCGAACCCCCAACCCTCAGAGCCGAAATCTGATATTCTATCCAGTTGAACTACTGGGCCAGTGGCTAACAAAAATAAGCTTTTGAATATTGCTACAATAGGTTTTGGCGCACTATTGTAGAAATGGTCTTACCATCTGCCTTACCAGCTATTTCTTTTGAGGCTATGCCCATCACCTTGCCCATATCTTTTATGCCTGCTGCACCTATTTTGACAATAATCCCGGCGACTATTTCAGTTATCGCAGCCTCATCTAGCTGTTCAGGTAGAAATTGCTCTATAATCTTGATTTGCGCCTCTTCTGGCTCTGCCAAATCTACACGGCCCTGTTGATGGAAAATCTCAGCACTGTCTTTTCGCTGCTTGACCAGCTTTTGGACAAGTTTAATTTCATCTTCCAAATTGAGTTCTTTTGCGCCTGCTTGGGTTTGTGCCATCGTAATAGCTGTCTTTATCGCACGTAAAGACTCCAGGGCTACCGTATCCTTAGCTTTCATTGCAGTTTTAAGCTGCTCGTTGACATTTTCTTGTAAGCTCATATTAATCTACGTTATCGTGTAAAAATGAATTATTAGTTCTTATCTGGACTTCATTTTGACTATCAACGCTTAGCGTAGTTCGAGAAGCTGCACCACCATTATCAGGTTCGGTTAATTCAATTTCTTGACGCTTGTATGCCGGCTCTCGCTCCAAGTCTGCAATTTTAGTATTTTGATTAAAACGGTGATTAAACTGTTTGAGCTTTTCCTTACGTTCCTCAGTCCTCTTTGCCAAGCCTTCTTCAATGGTTCCTTCTATGGGTGAAAAGGGATTTTCTTCTGTTTCTGGTTTTTCTTTTGGTTTTGTTTCAGACTTCCTCGTCACGGGAGTGGGCGCTGGCTCTTCATCCATTTCCAAAACAAAACGTTTGACCTCTTCCTTGGCTTTTGATACTTGCGGTGAGGTTTCTTCTGTATCCAAATGAAATAAAATAGCAGGCCCATTTTCATCTAAATGAGTTCTTTTTTCCAATGGTTGATCAATTGGAGACACCTTATCAGGATCAGGGGTAACTTCTTCGGCATCAATAACCACAATTTCATTAACCGCCGGCGTTACATCACGAATGGTAAACGAAGTTGGTTGTGGTACGTGATCTGCAACAGGTGCTTTTACTTCTTCAAACGAAAGGTCCAAATCTCTTAACAAATCTGTTGTTGGTACAATGCTTAGATCACTTTCATTGACAGCTACTGACTCTGTAACTGATATTTTATCTGCTTGAGATTTCTCTGTATCAAACAATGGAATTTGACCCGCTGACAAATCGTGGGTTACTTTTTGCTCGTCGTTAAGTGAGTGAATGATTTTTCGTGGGTCAGCATGTACAATTTCTTGTTGCATATCTGGCGCAAACCCAGTGGCTATGATGGTAACCGAAATGGCATTGTCAAGGGTATCATCTTCGCCTATACCCATAATAATATTGGTACTGTTGCCTGCTTCTTTTTGAATGTATTCATTTATGGCGCTTATCTCATCAATGGTAACCTCATTACTGCCAGACACAATTAGAAGCAATACATTTTTAGCACCAAGTATTTTATTATCGTTTAATAGTGGTGAATCCAATGCTTGTACTATAGCTTCATTTGCCCGCTGACTGCCACTAGCAACTCCTGAGCCCATAATGGCTGTTCCGCTATTAGCCAAGACGGTCTTCGCATCCCTTAAGTCAATATTTTGGGTATAGTGATTGGTAATCACTTCTGCAATACCCCTGGAGGCATTTGCTAGTACCTCATCCGCTTTTGCAAAGCCTTGCTTAAAACCTAAGTCACCATAAACCTCTCGCAGTTTGTTGTTGTTAATTACAATTAGTGAATCGACGTGTTTACGCAGGTTGTTAAGTCCCTGTTGAGCTTGCTCGTTGCGCAATTTCCCTTCAAATTGGAAAGGCATGGTTACGATACCAACAGTTAATACACCAATCTCTTGCGCCAACTTTGCAATTACTGGTGCTGCGCCAGTCCCAGTACCCCCACCCATACCAGCGGTGATAAAAATCATTTTGGTGTTCGTACTAAGCACGTCAGATATTTGATCCAAGCTTTCAACTGCTGACTGTGCTCCTACTTCAGGATCGGCGCCTGCGCCAAGTCCTTCTGTTAGTGAAACGCCCAGCTGAACTTTGTTGGGAATCGGACTGTTTTCAAGTGCTTGAGCATCAGTATTACAAACCACAAAATCAACTCCGTTGATACCTTGTTTGTACATGTAATTTAGAGCATTGCTCCCGCCGCCCCCTACACCAATCACCTTAATTACATTGCTCCTGTTTTTGGGCAAATCAAATGTTATGCTGTCAAATGTTTCCATAGAAAAAAATTTATTCTGCGCTCTCTAAAAATGTTTTTAATCTCTCTGTAAATCGGTCAATAACAGATGTCCGCTTTGGGGTTTTTTCTGGAGGAATTTCATCTCCTAAATCAGTTTCGTCTGCCGTTGTAATTGCCTCTGCGTCTAACAATGTCAATTGAGTTTCTGCTGCATTCATAAGCAGCCCAACTGCTGTCGCAAAAAGAGGACTTGCAGTAGATTTGTCTGTATCGCCTGCCAAATGTTCGTTTGGATATCCAATACGTGTATCCATCCCTGTGATATATTCCACCAATTGTTTTAAGTGTTTAAGTTGGCTTCCGCCGCCTGTCAAAACAATACCGGCTATCAGTTTTTTCTTCTGCTCTTCGTGTCCATAATTCTTGATTTCCGCATAGACCTGCTCAATAATTTCTGTAACACGGGCGTGAATGATTTTAGACAAATTTTTGAGTGTGATTTCTTTGGGATCCCTTCCTCGTAATCCAGGGATAGAAACAATTTCATTATCCTTGTTTTCACCAGGCCATGCAGACCCAAACTTAATCTTTAGCAACTCTGCCTGTTTTTCAATGATGGAACAACCCTCCTTTATGTCTTCAGTTATCACATTACCCCCAAATGGAATAACAGCAGTATGACGAATAATACCGTCTTTAAATATGGCCAAATCGGTAGTGCCGCCACCAATATCAATTAATGCAACACCTGCCTCTTTTTCTTCTTGGCTTAATACCGCGTCTGCCGAAGCCAATGGTTCCAATGTGATGCCCCCAAAGTCAAGTCCGGCAGACTTTACACAGCGAGCTATATTACGAATGGAGGACACTTGGCCTACCACAACGTGAAAATTGGCCTCTAGCCTACCACCATACATGCCAATAGGTTCCTTAATTTCGGCCTGTCCATCAACCTTGTATTCTTGCGGAAGTACGTGAATAATCTCCTCGCCTGGAAGCATAACAAGCTTAAATACTTGGTTCTTAAGTCTTTCAATATCTGCCTCATCAATTACTTCATCTGCGTTGGTACGGGTGATATAATCGCTGTGATGCAAACTACGAATATGTTGACCTGCAATTCCTACCACCACACTGGTAATTTTTTTTCCAGATATGACTTCCGCTTCTTGCGCAGCCGCCTGAATAGATTGAATGGTCTGAGTTATGTTATTTACGACCCCCCGGTGTACACCTTGGCTTTTTGATTTTCCAACGCCGACTATTTCAAGTTTGCCATAGTCGTTTTTTGTGCCCAACATAGCCACAATTTTGGTGGTTCCAATATCTAATCCAACTGCTAACTGTTCTTGTTCCATATTATATTATTTTGAACAAACTACTTGCCCGTGAAACGAAAGATTTACTTTTTTATACGTTTTTAAAACTGCGCTATCCTGCATTTTTGCGTAGAAAGCCTTGTAGTTTTGAATTTTCTTATGCAGTTGGTCTGGAGCACCAAGAACAATAGTATAATCATGGTGACGGGGCTCAACAGCCAAGCCATCAGACATCCACTCATAAGCAACAATGTGGTCAGACATAAAAGCGTCTTTTGACATTTGTTGAACTACATCAACTAGTGTATGGCGCTGCTCCGTTGTTGGATTCCCATAAACAAACGGAACTTTAACCGATTTGAAAGCAGACAATGGGAAGGGGTCTCCATAATTGTCTACATAATAATTGCTATCACTCTGTATTCGCATTATTGGTATTTTGGTTGTAACGAGAACGCCAACACCTCCGTCTATGGAAACATAGCTCTGGGCATCTTCAACCCAGGCGTTTTGATTAAGTGTTTGTTCAATGTTTCTCAAATTTAGACCACTTTTAAAAGCAGATACACTATCGCTTAAAGCAAGTGTCAACAATTTATTAACGGAATCTTTTGGCATCCAAATTGGGCGGTTATCTTCCCACGAAACATGCCTTAAAGCCACTGATCTTTTTTGATTGCGTTTATGCATTAATACGCCAAGTGCAACTATGGAAACAAACAACATCATGGAGATTATTGTTTTATGCATCCTGTTGGTTTTTAAGAGTTTGTATGACTTTTGGAACTTCAAAAGAAATGTCGCCAGCACCCATAATGGCCACAATAGTAGCGGTAGATTTTACTATCATTTCCAGAAGCTTATGTTTGTCTATCAAATAAGTAGCATCGTGATTAGCATCTACTAATAATCTACTTGTAATTCCTTCAATTGGTAGCTCGCGAGCAGGGTAAACATCTAAAATTAATACTTCATCAAAGCGAGCAAGGGCCTGTTTAAATCCTTTTACAAAGTCACGTGTGCGCGAAAACAAATGTGGTTGAAACACACCCAGCTTGGTTTGGTTGGGATAAAAAGCTTCCAAAGCATCGGCAATTGCATTTATTTCTGTTGGGTGGTGAGCATAATCATCGATCACTACTTTTGGTGAAGTAAGTCTAATGCTAAATCTACGATCAACCCCTTCAAATGTTGCCAATCCTTGTTTGAGTTGTACTGGCTCACAACCCGCGTCTAAAGCCAATGCCAATGCAGCAGCTGCATTCATAACATTGTGTTTCCCTGGGTAGGGTAATGCAACATTCAATATGCTAACAGTTGGTGTAACAAAATCAAACACATAACAACCTCCCTTTGTATGCAAATTACGCACGATGTGCGAGCCCGTTTCAATACCAAATGTATAGCCGTCAACTGCTAAGCCATGGGCAATAAATCGCTTGTCAGCTGATACTTTCTGAGTAAAATCATCAAAGGTTCTAGACAATTCATTTGCTGTGCCATAAATATCCAAATGATCAGCATCCATAGAAGTGAGGGCTATGGCCGTGGGCTTCAAATGCATAAATGACCTATCGAATTCATCGGCTTCTACCACCATAAAATCATTGCCCTCAAGCAAGAAATTGCTATCAATATTAGTAGCTATGCCTCCCAAAAATGCGGTAACTTTTTTGCCACTTGTTCTTAGCAAATGTGTAAGTAATGCAGAAGTTGTTGTTTTGCCATGTGTACCAGCTACTGCTAAGCAAGGCATTTTTTGGCTAATCTCTCCAATAACTGCTGCGCGTTTTTTTAGTACAAAACCATTATCCTTAAAATAAGTGAGTAATAGCGAGTTGGCTGGAATTGCAGGAGTATAAATGACCTTGGTGTTTTTTGGGTCTTTAAATAATGTTGGAATAGCAGTTGGTGCATCTATATCACTTATTAGAGCACCAAGCGACGATAGCTTCTTTGTAAGAGGTGTAAGTACGCGGTCATATCCCGCTACAGCATGTCCCTGTGATAAAAAGTACTGCGCCACTCCCGACATACCTATGCCGCCTATCCCCACAAAAAATATCGGTGCTTTATTCATGGGTCAGGAGTTTGGTTAGTATATTCAGAATTTCTTCAGTTGCAGCTGGATGCGCAAATGTGTGGATGTTTTGACCAAGCTTGGCGCGTAAAGAGGTGTCCGTAATTAAGGGTTTGAGAGTCGTCCAAAACTGATCATCAGCATCGCGCTCTGCAACCAACAGTGCTGCTTTTTTGTCGGCCAGTGCTCTTGCGTTTTTTTCTTGGTGGTTTTCAGCAACATTTGGTGAAGGAATAAATAAGGTTGGTTTACCCATCAAACAGATTTCCGAGATAGCCAATGCCCCTGCCCGAGATACTACTACATCAGCCAAGGCATATGCCGCTAGCATATTATCAATGAATGGCATAACATGAATGTTTTCAGATGCAAAGCATTTGTAATCGTTCGCGTATAAACTCCCACATTGCCAAATAAGCTGTATATCACATTTTTGAATTTCATCCAAATGTCGATGGATGAGTTGATTTATTTTTCTTGCCCCCAAGCTTCCGCCCAAAACTAAAAGCGTTTTTTTATCTGCAGCTACGCCAAAGATTTCAGCAGCAATAGCCTTGCTGATGTTTTTATTCAATGAAGCTCTAATAGGGTTCCCCGTTACTACAATTTTATTTTTTGGGAAAAACTTACTTGCAGCCTCACTTCCTAGACAAATGGCATTGACGCGTGAGGCGAGCTGTCTATTGGTAATGCCTGGAAATGCATTTTGTTCTTGAATTAGTGAGGGTATTTTAAATAAGGACGCTGCAAAAAGTAATGGCCCACTAGCAAAGCCTCCAGTACCCACAACTAAGGAGGGGCGGAAACGCATAACAATAACCATAGATTTAAATAAACTGCATAAGAGCTTCAATGGAAATAAAATATTTCGTAACATATTTTGTCTATCAAATCCTGAAATCCACAAGCCTTTGATTTCATAACCAGCCTTTGGAACACGCTGCATTTCCATTCGATTACTTGCACCTACAAACAAAACAGCTGCTTGTGGATAATGCTCCTTGAAAGCATCAGCAATTGCCAAGGCTGGGAAAATATGCCCTCCTGTTCCACCTCCAGAAATAATCAGTCTAGGCTTCATTACTCAATTCGGCTAAAGGATTAGACATGTTTTCATTTGAAGTAGGTTGATTTGCACTGACACTTAGAACAATGCCAAGTGCTAAAAACGTCATCCACAGCGAGGTACCTCCACTACTAATAAGTGGCAAAGGCTGTCCTGTTACAGGAAGTAATGCCACAGCCACACCCATATTGATAAATGCTTGTGTGACTATTGGCAATCCCATTGCTAAAATTAGCAGCTTTCCAAAGAAGCTATTAGATTTATTGGCATTAATAAGAATACGAAATAACAGTAACATAAATAAAAATAACAACGATATGGCACCCAGCATTCCGTATTCCTCAGCAATGATGGCATAGATAAAATCGGAAGTACTTTGGGGCAGTAGATTTTTCATCATGCTTTTTCCTGCGCCTATACCCACATAACCACCAACAGCTACCGCTGCCTGGGCGCGTTCAATTTGATAATCTTTATTGTCATCACCTTGACCCGTAAAACTCTCTAAACGGCTCATCCAGGTGTCTACTCTATTAGGAAAAGCTTCTGGGTATGCCTTAGCAAGAAGAATAAAAAGTGTCAAAAAAAGAACTGCAGCACCTAACAATGCAGCTAAATATCTTAAGGGATATCCGCCCAAAAAGGCAACAACCGTTACCATGAATAATATCAATACGGCTGTGGAAAGATTAGCTGGTAAAATCAATCCAACAACAAGTAGTACAGGAGTCCAAAACGGCAAAAAGCTCTCAGTGAATTGAATGTTTTCATCCTTTTTATTGGCAAAATAATCTGCTGCATACGCTAACAATACAACCATGGCTAGGGTGGAAGTTTGAAAAGACATGCCTATAACCGGAATGTTGAGCCAACGACTTGCATTGGCGCCATCTATGGTGGTGCCTTGTAAAGCAGTAAACAGTAACAAAACAATCACTATGGGAATCCCTAGTTTGGCCAAGCCAGAAAAATACTTAAATGGAATAAGGTGAACAGCATACATGATAATCCAGCCCACACAAACGATAGCAACGTGCTTTAATAAATGTCCAAATACTGAACCAGAACCCACCACATACACCAAGTTTGAACTGGCGCTATATACTGGGAGAAATGAGAAAATAGATAGTAAAACTACTATTCCCCAAATAGATTTATCTCCCAATAAGTAATTACTAATCTTCACGTCTATAATTTTCTTACCGCAGCTTTAAATTGATTTCCTCTGTCTTCATAATTTGTAAATAAGTCAAAGCTAGCACAGGCAGGTGACAACAATACGGCATCTCCTTGGGAAGACAAATTATAAGAAGCCTTTACAGCATCCCCCATATTTTTTGCCTCTACCAATACATCGACTACAGATGAAAAAACATCTATTATTTTTTGGTTATCAACACCCAAGCATACGATTGCTTTTACTTTTTCATGTACCAATGGCAGCAGACTCGAATAATCGTTGCCTTTGTCTACACCACCTACAATCCAGATAGTGGGTTTAGACATGCTCTCAAGGGCATAAAATGTTGCATTGACATTGGTTGCCTTTGAATCATTAATATAAGCTACTTTTAGAATGTTAACCACATGCTCTAGACGGTGGGCTGCACCTTTAAAGGTTTGTAGGCTGGCCTGAATATCTCGATTGCTCAATTGAAATAATTGTGCAATCGTTGCGGCAGCCATGGCATTTTTAGCGTTGTGGCGACCAAGTAAAGAAGGGTTATTGACTGTAAACATGGCTTTTTTGTTAGCGTTATTATAAGGGTATTGCTGGGCTTTGACTTTAAACTGCGCGACACCCGCGGCAATATTTTCATCATCAGCCTCGTAGAGAAAATGATCTTCTTCTGTTTGATTTTTGCTAATATTAAACTTTGCTGCACAATAGTCTTTAAAAGAGTTGTTGTAGCGATCTAAGTGGTCTGGACTAAGGTTTGTTATAACCGCAATATGAGGATGGAATTTCTTGATGTGTTCAAGCTGAAAGCTGCTTATTTCTAATACATAAACGTCGTGTTTATCTTGTAAAAGTGCCTGGGCAAAGCTGTTACCAATATTTCCTGCCAAGCCAGCATTAATACCACCATCAGAGAGCAAGTGATGCGTAAGCATTGCGGTAGTTGTTTTTCCATTGCTGCCAGTGATTCCAATTAATGTCGCATCGGTATAATTACTCGCAAATTCAATTTCTGAAACTATTGGGACTTTAGCTGCCTCAATATCGATAATTACAGCAGCTGTATTGGGAATACCTGGGCTTTTAACAACAAGTTCAGCTTTAAGGATTTTTTTTATGGTGTGACCTCCCTCTTCATAGCTTATCCCTATGGACTCAAATTCTTTCTTAGAAGCGATAGTAAGCCTGCCGGCGTCAGAAACAAATACATCCCAGTTATTGTGTTTTGCCAATGCTGCAGCCCCTATTCCGCTCTCTCCACCACCAAGTACAACTAGCTTTTTCATTATCTTGTTTTGAGCGTTACTAGGCTAATAATGGCCAACATAATTGCGATAATCCAGAAGCGGCTCACAATTTTACTTTCGTGATATCCTAGTTTTTGATAGTGATGATGCAGCGGAGCCATTTTAAAAATGCGCTTGCCAACTCCGAGTCTTTTTTTGGTGTACTTGAAATAAGATACTTGAAGAACAACAGAAAGATTTTCAATCAGAAAAACTCCACAAAGAACGGGGATAAGCAATTCTTTACGTACAATAATTGCCAAAACAGCTATAACACCGCCTATGGTTAAACTACCTGTATCACCCATGAATACTTGAGCAGGGTATGCGTTATACCACAAAAACCCAACAAGAGAGCCAACAAAGGCTGCAACAAAAACAACCACTTCACTTACCTGAGGTATATACATGACATTTAAATAACTGGCAAAAATGATGTTGCCCGAAACCCAGGCAAATAACCCTAGTGTGAGCACTGCAATAGAAGCCGTTCCAGCTGCTAGACCATCTATACCATCTGTAAGATTTGCCCCATTAGACACCGCCGTAATAATAAATATTACAGCAGGTATGAAAATTAACCATGCGTAGTCTTTTGCTCCCGCTCCTGCCCAAGTAATAACATCACTGTAATCAAACTCGTTATTTTTAAATAACGGAATGGTCGTTTTAGTCGACTTTTCCTCCTGCAAAAAACTATCGCTTTCGATTGCTTGTTGCTTAATTGTTACTTCAGGGTGGAAATATAGCGTAGCACCTATAATCAGTCCTAGCGTAACCTGCCCAACAATCTTAAAACGACCTTTTAAGCCCTCTTTGCCCTTTCGTTTAATTTTAAGATAGTCATCAATAAACCCAATAATTCCCATCCAAACTGTAGTGGCTATTAATAATAAAATATAGATATTATCTAGTTTTGTAAGTAGTAAAACAGGAATAAGTGTTCCGAAAATAATCATCAAACCACCCATAGTAGGTGTTCCTTCCTTTTCTTGTTGACCTGATAGCCCCAAGTCACGAATGGTTTCGCCCATTTGATGGTGTTGTAACATTGCAATAATGCGTTTCCCAAGCACGGCAGTTACCAACAAAGAAAATATGATGGCTACCGCTGATCTAAACGACAGATATCCAAACAATGATGCTCCTGGAAACTGGTAGACACGCTCTAAGTATTCAAATAAATAGTACAACATTATCTTTTGGATCGAAGGTTTTGTGTTAGCTCTTGCATATCATCAAAAGGCAGGCGCTCTCCATTTTGATCTTGATAGTTTTCATGTCCCTTTCCAGCAACTAAAATGATGTCTTGATTTTGTGCCATCGTACAAGCGGTTTTTATTGCTTGGGCACGATTTAATACTGTTAAATATTTTTGATTTGCCCCCACAGGAACTCCCTCGATCATGTCGTCTATGATGACTTTCGGATCTTCGTTTCGCGGGTTATCAGACGTGAAAATAGTCAGGTCGCTTTTGGAAACAGCTGCCCTGGCCATTAGTGGTCTTTTGGCCTTATCTCTATTACCACCACAACCCAAAACAGTGATTAACCTTTCGTTACGCGTACGTAATACAGTTATGGTATCTAGGACTTGTTTTAAAGCATCGGGAGTATGGGCATA
Organism: uncultured Flavobacteriaceae bacterium; assembly: GCA_964014735.1. Lineage (GTDB taxonomy): Bacteria > Bacteroidota > Bacteroidia > Flavobacteriales > Flavobacteriaceae > UBA7446. The sequence goes on from CAXHBH010000002.1 coordinate 75,725, forward strand.
ATCTACAATGGCTGTAATTTGACTATCGGTATGGGCAATTTCGAATCTACCAGCAGCACCTTTTAAGGTGCTTAAAACAGGAAGAAAATCGCTTTGCTCAATATTCAGCAATGCGGCTATCGCATAAACACTAATAAAATTAGACGCATTGAATAGACCAACCAAAGGGGTCCATATTTCATTGTGCCTAAGCTTAAGCAACATGCCCGAAAAATCTTTTTCCAATACTTTGACATGAAAATCAGCAACTGACTTCAAACCAAAATAATGTTTAGAAGCTTTAGTGTTTTGCAACATGTATCGTCCGTTTTTATCATCGGCATTGGAAAGCGCAAAAGCATTTGTATCTAGTAAGTCAAAAAATATTTTTTTGGTGTCACGATATGATTTGTAATTGTTGTGATAGTCCAAATGGTCATGTGAAAGGTTGGTAAACACCCCACCAGTAAAGTAAAGGTCAGCTATTCGATCTTGATCTATTCCATGGGAAGACACCTCCATAAAACAATGTGTCACCCCCGCATTTACCATATCGCTTAAATGTTTATTTACAGACAGTGAATCTAGTGTAGTGTGTGTGCTAAGCACAATTTTTTTAATTATTCTAACTTCAACCGTTGACAAGAGACCTGTTGCATATCCCATCTTATCAAAAAGCTGATATGCCATGGTTGCCACTGAGGTTTTGCCGTTGGTTCCCGTTATTCCGATCAGTTTTAATGTCTTGCTTGGTGTATTGTACCATTGTGAAGCTACAGTCGCTAATGCACGGCGAGAATTCACGCAAGAAATATAGACTACATTATTAGCCAAAACTTTTGGAAACTGTTCGCATAAAACAGCAACTGCCCCATTTTTAACAGCATTGTTTATGTGCTCATGACCATCATGTTGTGTACCCTTGATAGCTATAAAAAGTGCGCCCTGGGTTACGACTCTAGAATCAAAAGCAACATCACTAATTTGAACAGCTGTGCTGCCCGAAACAGTTTGCAACGGCACACCAAACAATATGTCTTTTAACTGTTTCATGAAAGTATCAGTGTTACTTTTTTTGTTTTACCTAATGCTTTGCCCGGCCGCTTAGATTGACGCTTAACCTTGCCCTTTCCCTTTAGCATTACCTCTATCCCCAAGCTTTCGAGAACAGTCACTGCGTCCATAGCTGGCCATCCATGCAGATCAGGCATCTTATCAAAATCGTAATTGGGAATGTTTAGAAGCGATGATTTTAATTCAACAACTTTATTTAAATCGAGCGAAGTGTTTTTTGGTATATCGTGGATAACTGCTTCTGCGATTTGTTTAACAACCGGTGCAGCAACCACGTTGCCATAATAACCTATTTTTTTATTGGGCTTGTGAACCACAACGATGCAAGAGTAGGTTGGGTTTTGAGCAGGAAAATAACCCACAAAGCTGGATACATATTTAACATCATTTGTTGTGTAATCTATTTGACAAGTTCCTGTTTTACCGGCAATGGCTAGTTTTTCGTCATGGATATTATGTGCAGTTCCCCATTTATTTTTTACCACACCCTCCATCAGTTTTTGTAACTTACTTAAGGTCTCTTTTGAACAAATGGCCGGATTGATAACTTGTTTGGGATAAGATTTAATCTTTTTTCCATCCAGTGTTTTTACTGCCGAAACAAAACGTGGTATTAATAATTCTCCATTGTTTGCAACTGCATTATAATAGCTCAAAGTCTGAAGAGGTGTGAGCATTACACCATAGCCAAACGCCATCCATGGCAAGTCCAAACCATCCCAGTCAGCATCCTTGGGGTGCGGTATTTTAGGCTTACCCTCTCCTGAAATTGAGATCCCCAAGGGTTTGTCAAGACCAATCGCCAGCAACCTATCTGTAAAATTTGAAGGATTTTCTTTATAGTTTTCATAAATCAATTTAACAATTCCAGTATTGGAGGAGCTTTCAAAAACCCTGCTAGCAGGTATAATTCCATAGCCACCACGCTTTGAGTCTCTGACATGATATTTTCCATAAAAGGTAAGCTTCCCTTTTTCTGTGTCCACCATGGTCATGGTGTCTATTACTTTATCTTCTAAGGCAGCCATCATAGAAAATAACTTAAAGGTTGAACCTGGCTCATGTGACTCTCCAACTGCATAATTCAATTTTTCATAGTACTTATCACCATCTGTTCTACCAAGGTTAGCTATTGCCTTTATAGCACCCGTTTTGGTTTCCATTACAACAACAGTTCCGTGCTCTGCTTCATATTTTTCCAAAGAAGCAAGCAAGGAGTGATGAGCAACATCCTGTAAGTTGGTATCGATTGTAGTCCAAACATCCAAGCCATCAATGGGCTCCTGTTGATACTCGTTTGTTAGGGGCTTCCACTTTTGTTTGGCAATGCGCTGCCGCAATTGACGACCAGACTGACCGCGTAAGATGACTCCATAAGCGCCTTCGATCCCTACCTTTATATAAGTGCCATCTGGTTTTTTCTTTTCATAGCCCAAAGTGCGTTCTGCAATTTTTCCAAGCGGGAGATCACGCACAAATCTGCGATCTACTATCAAACCACCACGAATTCCTCCCAATTTAAACATGGGAAATGATTTGATGCGTTGATAATCATCAAAAGGCAAACGTCGTCCAATTAGCTGATACCTGTTTTTGTTTTTGCGTGCACTTAACAATATATTGCGGTAATATTGTTTTGGCTTTTTAAATAAAGTAGAAAGTGAATCACTTAATGCGTCTATGTTGTTGTCAAATACACGTTGACTCACTGTTACTGCATCAAAGTGTATGGCATATTTTGAGACAGATGTAGCCAATAGGCTACCATCGTCAGCATAAATATTCCCCCTTAAAGGAACAATTTCAAAGTTTTTGATGCTACGTTTTTCTGCCATTTCGCGGTACTTATAGCCTTGACTGAGCTGTAATGAGACCAAACGATAACCTACAACTAAACCAAGTGCGAAAAGCACAAATACAACTAGGTAGCTGCGTGACATCATGTTCTTTTGCTTAATCATCTAATTGGATTATGATTTTAACTGGCGCTTTGTCTGGTGGAAAAACCCCTTGGTTTTTCAAAGCATATGCTAACTGGGTTTCCATTCTCTTATGCATCACTCTTTCACGAGTCGATACAAACTCGCTACGAACAGCTTGCAAATCTTTATTTGTTTGTGCAATTTGAACTACTTTTTGGTCTACTTGGTGGGAGGCAGTAATCATTAGTCCTGCTAGAAAAAAAATAAACAGGATAAATCGCCAGTTTTTTGACGCGCCATCTTGCACCAAAAAAGTTCCTTTTAGCAGGTTTAAAATTCCTATTTTCATAAGCGTTTCGCTATGCGCAATTTTGCACTTCGCGCTCTGTTGTTATTTCTAATCTCATTTTGATTAGGAACCACCAAACCGCCGCATTTTTTAAAATACAGTGTAGGATTTCCAAAGTCATCTTTTTCAGGTTCGTTTTCAAAATTTCCATTTTGAATAAATCTTTTAACAATCCTATCTTCGAGAGAATGGTAGCTGATTACACTCAGACGTCCACCTGACCTTAATACATCTTTGGACTGAGTCAAAAAGGATTGTAGTGCTTCAATTTCTTTATTAACCTCCATCCTGAGAGACTGGTAAATCTTTGCCAACACCTTATGCTCGTTTCCTCTGGGTAACACTTGGTTCAAAACTTCATTGAGTTGCATGGTGGTTGCTATTTCGACTACTCTATTTTGGAAAATAAGTTGCGCAATTTTTTTTGCGTTCCGCAATTCTCCATAAGAAAAAAATAAGTCTGCTAATCTTGATTCGCTGTAGGTATTCACAATTTCTTTTGCCGTGAGCTCTTGATGTTGGTTCATACGCATGTCAAGAGGCCCATCAAAACGAATAGAAAAACCACGATTTGGTGTATCAAACTGATGTGAAGACACACCCAAGTCAGCAAGAATACCATCTACTTTGTCAATTTTGTGAAACTTCATGAAACGTTTTAAATAGAAAAAATTTTGGGGTATAAAAGTAAAGCGCGTGTCTTCAATAGCATTTCGTTGGGCATCTTCATCTTGGTCAAAAGCAAACAGTTTGCTTTTGTTGTCCATATTGTCTAGGATTTCTTTTGAGTGACCGCCGCCGCCAAATGTTGCATCTACGTAAACCGAAGCAGGACGAATGTTTAGTCCTGAAACAGACGCAGCAAGCAAAGCAGGGCTATGATACATCGTCTCCTTCATCTCCCATTACCTCCTCTGCCAAGGCAGCAAAATCAACAGCTGCTTCATCTATTGCTTTTTCATAACGGTCTTTGTCCCATATTTCTATGATATTGACTGCCGCAGAAAGAACTACGGCTTTCTCAATTCCAGCAAATTGAGCTAAATCACGTGGAATAAGAAGTCTATCTGTAGCGTCGAGCTCGACAACCTTAACTCCCGCCGTGAAGCGCCTTATGAAATCGTTATTTTTTTTCTTAAACCTGTTGAGCTTATTCACTTTACCCACCAACGCATTCCATTCATCTAAAGAATATAGCTCAAGACAAGGTTGAAAGACAGCCCGCTTAACTACAAAGGCCTGCTGACGTGATCCTACCAACTGCTTGGAGAGTGCTCTTGGGATTTTTACCCGCCCTTTGGGGTCTGCTTTACACTGATATGTTCCGATTAAATGCGACAAATTATAGTTTTTAAATTCAGGTATGATTCAAAATTACATATAATTTACCACATTTTACCACATTTTACCACTTTGTTAATAAGTTATTCCATATTAAATTCGAAGAGTCTAGATGTCTTAAAATCAAGTTATTACAAATAATGGGGGAGTGAACATGACAAAAGAGTTAGACAAAATGATATTTTACAAACAGCAAAACAAATGACATTCCCTTGGGCTTTATTTAACTATATTTGTTTTTGATTTGAAAACATGCACAATTCTCTAAAAACATCTGGGTGTTATACATTTTATGAAAAGGGCGAAGGGATTCCGTTAATTATTCTTCATGGTTTAATGGGAGGCTTAAGCAATTTTGATGGTGTTGCAGCGCATTTTTCTACATCAGGTTACAAGGTTATTATACCTGAACTGCCATTATATGATTTGCCCTTGTTAAAAACCAACGTTAAGCAGTTTGCAATATTTCTCCGTGATTTTATAGCGCACATAGGTGAGGATAAAGTTATTTTAGTTGGGAATTCTTTGGGTGGCCACATTGGTCTACTACACACAAAACTTTTTCCTGAAAAAATCAAAGGATTAGTCATTACTGGAAGCTCTGGGCTGTACGAAAATGCGATGGGAGAAAGCTATCCAAAACGTGAAGATTATGAATATATCAAAAAGAAAACTCAAGATGTATTTTACGATCCAATCATTGCTTCTAAAGAAGTTGTGGATGACGTATTTGATACTGTTAATGACAGAAAAAAACTTATCAAAATTATAACAATTGCCAAAAGTGCTATTCGCCATAATATGGCAAAAGATTTACCAAACATCAAAGTGCCTACGGGTATTATCTGGGGTAAGCAAGACGCTGTCACACCACCAAATGTTGGAGAAGAGTTTCATAGGCTTCTTCCCAATTCTACTTTATATTGGATTGATAAATGTGGACATGCGCCCATGATGGAACACCCAGACACCTTTAATAATCTTTTGTCAGGCTGGCTTAACGAAAATAATTTGTATTAATGCGTGTCAAAAGCGCATCATTTGTGGTCAGTAACGCTAAGGTATCCGAATGCCCAAAGTCGCCATTACCTGAATTTGCTTTTATAGGCCGGTCAAACGTCGGTAAGTCGTCCTTAATCAATATGCTTACAGGCCGTAAGCAGCTTGCCAAAACATCTGGAAAGCCTGGGAAAACCCAGCTTATCAATCACTTTATAATCAACAAAAAGTGGCATCTTGTTGACTTGCCCGGATATGGCTATGCTCGCGTTTCAAAAAAAATAAAGAAAGAGTTTCAAAGCTATACCACTTCATATTTCTTGGAGCGCAAACAACTTGTAAGCGCTTTTGTATTGATAGACATTAGACATGAGCCCCAAGCCATAGACTTGGAGTTTATGGAATGGATGGGAAACCAACAGATTCCCTTCGCCATTATCTTTACCAAAGCTGATAAGTTAGCTGAAAGTAAAATTGCAGAAACGGCAAGTGCCTATCTAAACCTAATGCTTGAAGGCATTTGGGCAGAAACACCGCCACATTTTATCACATCAGCCACTTCAAGCGAAGGTAAACAGGAAATATTGGCATATGTGGGTTCACTTATCTAATTTCCCTTTTTCACTTCTTTGAGGTTTCGCTCACTTGCAAAAAAATCACAAAACTGTTGCATGGCTTCTCCCATCTGCATATCGTCAGTTGCTTTTAGGTAAGATTCACGAATTCCAACCAGCGTTTGATGTACAAAAATCTGCATTTGATCCACTGGCATTTCATTTGACCACAAATCAATGCGAGCACTTTCTTGTACCTCTTTATCCCATGTGCTCAAAAAAAATGCCTCCATAGACTGCTGTTTCACGCCACCATCAGGGGCAGACCACTCCATGCTTTCTGGAGTGTTATTTTCGTCTAAGCTTACCGTCAAAGTAATTTGTGTTTTTCGTTTCATTTTAAGGATTGTATTTTGATTTTTTTAAAATTTCTTGCGAAGAAGTAGTAAGTATTTCTTGTAGGGTCTTCTCTGTCCTCTTTTGAAATTTTTTAATCATTTGATAACCTACCCACTGCCCTATCCTTCCAGGTGAACCCTCGTCTAGATATGAGTAGAATTTACTGTAAGGACTGCTTATTAAAAAACGAAAATGCAAATTATTATCTGTTGAAAATAAAAGTTCATTGTCAATAAAATAACGCCAAACATCTGCCTCGTGATCCACGGCCCATTTCCATTGAGAAATGGTGTATTGAATGTGTTGATGGTCTTCTATCGCTGGTGCAAAATAATCGTGTAATAATAGGCGCTTTCCATGAAATACCAACTGATCCAAAAAAGTTCTACCATTTGGTTTAGGAACAAATCTTGGCGCAAGAGCATCTATGATTTCTGACTCTAAATGGTCTATTGTGAGTTTGTTTTTTATATGATTAGGTATACCCTCATACAGTGGGTGATCTGCGCCCAAATAGGTGTCGATAGACAATAATAACATATTATCTGTATCCACAGCCCTCAGAGAATAGTCAACGTCTGTGAGCAAGGAAATCGCTGTTTGGGGTAATTTGTGTTCAGGGAAATAATAATTGGCATATTGTAGCACTTGCGTTATACGTGACTTTAAGTTGTTTTTTTTCAGTGATTTGGTTGCGTTAAACAAAAGTTGTTGAAGTGAATCACTGCGTTTTTCAATCCACACTGAGTCGGGTGTTTGACTAGGGAAAAAGAAGGGAAATCGGGATCTAATATCTGCTAAGGGAGTGTCCAGATCACCAAAAAAAAGGTTCTCAAATGATATATAGTCTAATGAAATTTCCTCAAGGTCTGCGGGCTTTGGGTGGGGTGATGTATTACAGGAAACTACAAAACAAAAAACAACAATACCAAGCCCTTTCAAGTGCCGAAAAAATGATTTAATTTTACGGTAAAGATTCATATACATAATGTTATAAAGATACAAATGCTATGAAGAACAAAGAAGTAATTAATCACATTGTAAATTGGCTTAAAAACTATGCACAAGACAACAAGATGAATGGATTTGTTGTAGGTGTTTCTGGCGGAATTGATTCTGCCCTAACATCAACTTTGTGTGCCAAAACAGGACTTCCTACTTTATGCTTGGAAATGCCTATAAAACAACAACAGAATCAGGTTGATCGTGCGCAAAAACACATCAGTTGGTTGCGCAAGCATCACACCAATGTAGCGGAAAAGATGGTCTTATTATATCCTGTTTTTGATGCTTTATCCAAAGCCGTTGAGGCTGATGAGCAAAAAAATGAAGACTTATTGTCGCTAGCCAATACACGAGCTAGGTTACGCATGGTAACACTCTATTATTATGCCGCCTGTGAGCGCTATTTGGTAGCGGGCACAGGAAATAAGGTTGAGGATTTCGGCGTTGGTTTTTATACCAAATACGGCGATGGCGGCGTTGATTTAAGCCCAATTGCAGATCTGTCAAAAACACAAGTACGCGCATTGGCAAGTACTTTGGGGGTTGACCAAAAAATTTTAAGTGCACCTCCAACAGATGGTCTTTGGGATGATGGCAGAAATGATGAAGAACAATTAGACGCCACATATGAGCAATTGGAATGGGCGATGACTCAGCATGCAGCAGGGAAATCTCCAGCAGATTTTGTAGGAGAAAAAGCGCGTGTTTTGGAGATATTTTTATCACATCACTACGCCAACAAACACAAAATGGAACCCATACCCGTTTGCAGTATTCCGGATCATCTGATATAGCCTCACAACAACAGCTTTTCGCGAAAATTATTTTTATCTCTATTAAATTGATTTTTTGCTATTTTTATGGTCAACTATTAGTTCATGATTCGCGTATTTGTTGCTGATGCACATCCAATCGTTCACAAAGGCTTAAAAGCTGTATTTCGTAATTCTAATGAAATCAGAATTGTAGGAAAAGGACTTCATTACTCTGATTTGGTTGACCACCTAGGCTCAAAAAATGTGGATATAGTCGTGCTCGAAATTGAACTTCCTGGGTTTGAAGACATCCGCACTCTGCGCAGACTTAAAGATCAGTACACAAACGTGCGCTTCTTAGTATTTACTACGCTAAGCGAAGAGGTTTATGCCGTCAGTGCACTCAAATATGGCGCATCTGGATTTTTATCCAAGAAAAACCCGTTGAAAAGGCTCAAAGATGCCATTTTGAAAATAAGTACCGGTGGTGTTTATATCACCAACGAATTGGCAGAACATATGGCATTTAATGAGGCAGGAGTTAATCGAAGTGCATTTATTAACCGATTATCTGAAAGAGAAATTCAAGTACTTCGCCTTTTGCTGAGCGGCAATCGCAATAAAGAAATTGCAATAAAATTAAGTATTAGCGACAAAACGGTAAGTACATATCGCTCAAGGCTGATGAAAAAACTTAAAGTCAAAAATTTAGTTGAAATGCTAAACAAGCTTCAGCACATAGATTTAGACATGTATTAAACAACCCGGTTTAAACGATAACTCAATACGGTTTTAAGTTTGTGATATTGTACTATTTCTTCTAAAAGTTCTCCATGATGACTGTCGATATCATTTTCAGTGTCTGTTTGTAATGTCGCAACCTTCTCATCAATAAGCTGACATCTAAAACGTAAAATAACCTCGTGAACCCATCTTGCCAAGTTGGCCTTTTTGTCTTTTATGAAAATATTTTTTCGCTCCCAATCGTGAAGTGTGTGCAGTTCATCTTCAAGCAATAAGTCTGAAACTTCTGTTGCCAATTTCGGGTCTAAATTAGCCACAAAAGTATCCATTTGAATAGCAGAATTATCGCTCAACGCAGCCAACACTTTTGGATATAAGCCTTTAAACACAGTTGTTGAAAATGCAATTTCATCTTGCTGTAAATCCAAATATATTTTTTCAAAAACACGTGAAGTTATTTTTGAACTTACCATTGAAAGTTCACCAGATTTATCATCAGTTTTTAAAATAGGTTCTTTAAATTCAACTTCTTCATGTCCGTGAAGCAGTAAGATTTTGATTATGTCTTTCTCGAGCTCAAAACGGGTACTTACAGCAGCTGCCCTTCTCTCTTGAGGAACCACAGACATGGCCTGTGCGGACACTTGCCTTAGTGACTTAGAAGGCTTTATTTGAGACACTTGTGCGAGAGTGGCAAACAAAACCTCCTCGCTAATTTCCATCAAGGAGGCACATGACTTAATGTATACCTCTTGCTTTATACGATCTGGAATTTTCGCAATGCTCTGTACCATTTCACGAATGGTTTCTGCCTTTTTAAGAGGCTCATGTGCAGCCTCGTTTACTAGTAATGCAGCCTTGAACTGAATGAAATCCTTGGCATTATTGCTTAAAAAATCTTTTACTTCTGCAAAGCCATTTGTACGAACGAAGCTGTCTGGATCTTCCCCTTCTGGAAACAGACAAACACGAACATTCATACCCGCCTCCAAAATCAAATCAATGCCCCGCAATGATGCACGAAGGCCCGCGGGATCACCATCAAACAAAACAGTAATGTTTTTGGTCAGCCTCCCAATAAGCCGAATTTGTTCAGGTGATAAGGCGGTACCTGAAGACGAAACAACGTTCTTAATACCACGTTGGTACATTTGGATTACATCGGTATATCCTTCAACCAAATAACAATTTTCTTCTTTTGCTATGGACTGCTTTGCTTGATACAAACCATATAGCACCTTACTTTTGTTATAAATCTCGCTTTCAGGCGAGTTCATGTATTTGGCTGTTTTTTTGTCTTGTGTTAGAATACGTCCACCAAAGCCCAACACACGACCCGACATGCTTTGAATAGGAAACATTACACGACCCTTGAAGCGGTCAAAATTTTTGTCACCTTTAACTATGCTAAGACCTGTTTTCTCTAAAAAATCAAGCTGATAACCAGCTTGTTGCGCCGCATCTGTTAGTGCACTCCAAGTATCGGGTGAATAGCCTAATTGAAAAAATCGAATGGTTTCCTCGCTAAAGCCACGCTCTTTGAAATAACTCAAACCAATGGCTTTCCCCTGCGTTGTATTCCACATAGAATCTTCAAAGAAACCTACAGCATAAGCACTAACCAAATACATGCTTTCACGTACACTGGCAGCAGCTTTCTGCTCATCATTCTGTACGGTTTCCTCAATTTCAATATTATACTTTTTAGCCAAATAGCGTATAGCTTCTGGATAAGAAAAATGTTCGTGCTCCATCAAAAAGGCAACCACATTACCCCCTTTACCACTAGAAAAGTCTTTCCAAATTTGCTTTACAGGAGACACCATAAAGCTTGGAGAACGCTCATCTGTAAAAGGACTTAGACCCTTAAAGTTGGCACCTGATTTTTTAAGCTGCACAAAATCTCCGATAACCTCCTCTAAGCGAGCAGTATCAAAAACAGCATCTATGGTAGATTTTTGTATCACAGAATAAAATAAGGTCTAAAATACGTAATTCAGTAAAGTTATTTCTTACGCTCAATAACATAACGCACCATTTCTTCAAGTGCATCGCGAAATTCATTTTTTGGAAAGTTATGAAGTTGTGCCAATGCCTTGTCTTTATAGGCGTGCATTTGCATGGTCGCATGCTCCAATCCACCCTGTTCTTTAACAAATGAAATGACACGCTTAACGCGTTTTTTGTCTTTGTTATGATGTTTAATAGATTGAATTAGCCACTTTTTTTGTTTTTTGTCTGACTTATTAATCACATGAATAAGCGGAAGTGTCATTTTTTTTTCACGTATATCAATGCCGGTTGGCTTGCCGATTTTAGTCTCTCCATAATCAAAAAGGTCATCTTTAATTTGAAAAGCGATACCAATATTTTCACCAAACTGACGTAGCTGCTCCACCGTTTCCGAACTAGCACGAACTGATGCGGCACCAATTGCACAACAAGAGGCTATCAATGTAGCTGTTTTTTGACGTATAATTTCCATATAGGTGAACTCATCAATGTCTAATCGTCGGGTTTTTTCAATTTGAAGCAATTCACCCTCACTCATTTCGCGAACAGCAACAGAAATTATTTCCAATAAATCAAAATCTTTATAATCTATACATAATAACAAGCCTTTTGAAAGTAAGTAGTCCCCTACCAAAACAGCAATTTTATTTTTCCATAGCGCATTAATAGAGAAAAATCCGCGGCGGTGATAACTTTCATCAACAACATCGTCGTGAACAAGTGTAGCCGTATGAATAAGCTCTATTACAGAAGCAGCACGATAGCAGCGCTCGTTAACCTCTTTTTCTTCTAACATTTTAGCTACCATAAAAACAAACATGGGTCGCATTTGCTTTCCCTTACGATTAACTATATAATATGTAATACGATTGAGAAGCGCCACATGAGAACGCATAGATGAGGAAAACTTATCCTCAAATAGGTCCATTTCTTTGGCAATGGGTTTTTTAAGCTGATCTACAATTTTCATTGGTTCATAAAGATACGATATAGTGATTTAGCAATTTGCTAACCAACTGTGTTGAATATCCGAACTAGGTTTTATTAGCCAATTGACCACAGGCTGCATCAATGTCTTTACCGCGTGACCGTCTTATTGTTATCGGAATATGATTTTTTTCAAGTGCAGTCACATATTGGTTAATGGCAGTGTTATCAGCTTGACTAAAATGATGATTTCCCACGGGGTTGTATTCAATCAAATTGACCTTTGAAGGAGTCTTTTTACAAAATCTAACTAGGGCATCGATTTCAGCTGGACTATCGTTTATATCTTTCCAAACAACATACTCGTAAGTAACACGCTCCTTGGTCTTACTGAACCAATATTGAATGGAGTCTTGCAAATCAGTAAGCGGAAAAGAAGTGCTAAACGGCATGATTTCGTTTCGGGTTTCTTCAATAGCGCTGTGCAGCGAAACCGCCAACTTAAAACGCGGATGTTCATCGGCCATTTTGATTATAATTTTAGGAATGCCAGAAGTGGAAACGGTAATGCGTCTTGGAGACATGCCCATACCTTCTGAACTTGTGATTTTAGCAATAGCCTTTATCACATTGGGGTAGTTCATCATGGGCTCCCCCATACCCATAAAAACAATGTTAGAAAGAGGACGGTCGAAATGCTCCAAGCTTTGCTTATTAAGCATGGCTACTTGGTCAAAAATCTCATCAGGGTTTAGATTACGCATCCTTTTTAATTGTGCAGTAGCGCAAAAAGTACAATCAAGACTACATCCCACCTGACTGGAAACACAAGCCGTTGAGCGGGTTTTTGTGGGGATCAATACAGATTCTACAACCTTATCGTCATAAAGGCGCACGGCATTTTTAATCGTACCATCATTACTAAATTGAACTTTGGCAATATTGGTGTGATTGATTTTAAAGTACTTACTCAGTAAAGCTCGGTGAGTTTTGGAAAGATTGGTCATTTGTTCAAAATCAATCGCTGCCTTTTGCCACAACCATTCATAGACTTGATTACCATGAAAAGAAGGTGCGTTGTGCGACACAAAAAAAGAACAAATCTCTTCTTTTGTGCAGCGGCGTATATCTTTCTTAACCTCGGTCATAGAGGTTTTAGAGAATGAGCATCGCGTCTCCGTAAGAGTAAAAGCGATATTTATGACTTATGGCTTCATCGTAGGCTTTTTTGATGAAATCGTGTCCAGCAAATGCAGACACCATCATTAACAAGGTCGATTTTGGCAAGTGGAAGTTGGTAACCATAGCGTCGCCTATTTTAAAATCATAGGGAGGAAAGATGAATTTGTGTGTCCATCCCTGGAACGGATTCAAGGTACCGCTAGAAGAAACTGAAGACTCCAGCGCACGCATGGAAGTCGTTCCAATGGCACAAATACGGTGGCCAGCTGCTTTAGCTTTATTTACCATTGCCGCTGCATCTGCATCTATTTTTAATTCCTCAGAATCCATTTTGTGTTTTGATAGATCCTCAACCTCAACTGGGTTAAATGTACCCAAACCAACGTGGACAGTAAGTTCCGCCAAATCAACTCCTTTAATTTCAAGACGCTTTAAAACGTGTTTAGAAAAGTGAAGTCCTGCTGTCGGTGCAGCTACTGCTCCTTCATGCTTGGCATATATGGTTTGATAACGTTCACGATCAAAATCTTCCTCTGCGCGCTTGATGTATTTCGGAAGCGGCGTTTGTCCAAGCTCTTTTAACTTTAAGCGAAACTCTTCATAGCTTCCATCAAACAAAAATCGCAATGTTCTACCACGTGATGTAGTATTATCAATGACCTCAGCCACCAAAGATTCGTCTGTACCAAAATATAGTTTGTTACCAATACGGATTTTTCTTGCCGGATCAACCAATACATCCCAAAGACGTTGTTCTTTATTTAACTCCCTTAGCAAAAATACTTCAATTTTAGCGCCTGTTTTTTCTTTGTTACCCATCAAACGTGCAGGAAAAACCTTGGTGTTGTTAAGCGCCATTACGTCACCTTCGTCAAAATATTCAGTAATATCTTTAAATTTTTTGTGCTCAATAGTTTGCGTTTCACGGTGCAAAACCATGAGTTTAGATTCGTCCCGGTGTTCTGCTGGGTGTTCTGCTAATAAATCTTCTGGAAGATCGAAGTTAAAGTGAGAAAGTTTCATATTAATTTTTTCAAGGCGCTAATATACTGCACCAACATAGGGGTTGTCAAGGATTTGACCAATTATTTATCGGAATCGATGAAAAACCAAGAGACCTAAGGTCATCCCAAAAACTTGAGTATGATTTGCTTACCACATCTGCATCATTAATAACAATTGGTACACAAATACTTAAAGGTGCAAAAGCCATGGCCATGCGGTGGTCATGGTAGGTGTCTATAGCAACGTCGGGAACGATAGCAGTTGTTCGCGCATCAAGATGGAGACTATCTTCTGTAATACGAATACTTGCACCCAACTTGCTCAGTTCGTTTTGCAAAGCCACCAAACGATCGGTTTCCTTGATTTTTAGTGTATGTAATCCCGTCAAATCACAAGAAATGCCCAAGCCGTAACAAGTAACGGCTATGGTTTGCGCAATATCTGGCGCTTTGATTAAATCTAAAATAATATGGGATTCCACTTCGCTGGATTTAGTCAATTGCAGCCTGTGGCCATTAAAAGAAGTAATCACGCCCAATTGGGCATAGATGTTAACCAGCACACTATCGCCTTGAAGGCTGTTTTGTTCATAGCTGTTGATAGATACGTCAGCTGATTTCGACAAAGCAACCATGCTAAAGTGGTAGGAGGCTGAACTCCAGTCAGATTCTACAGTTAGTGTTTTTGCGTCAATTCTATCTTTTGGCAAAACACGAATCGTTTGCCCCGAAAACTTAACGTCTATGCCCACACGCTGCAAAAGGGCGCAGGTCATGTTGATATAAGGCACAGAGGTGATTTCTCCTTCCAACACGATCTCTAATCCGTTAGGAAGCTTGGGGGCAACCAACATCAAAGAAGTGATGTATTGGCTACTCACATTGGCGGCTAAGGAAACATTTGAGATGTCTATTGCCTTTCCTGAAATATGCAAAGGCGGATAGCCTTCATTTTTGACGTAGTCAATATCAGCTCCAATGGAGTGCAACGCATCCACCAATAGTTTGATGGGACGCTCTTGCATGCGCTGTGATCCAGTTAATAATTTATCTATGCCTGGGGTTGTGGCAAAATAGGAAGTCAAAAAGCGCATGGTGGTACCTGCATGCCCAATGTCAATCTTGTGTTCTTTAGAAGTAAGCCCACGTTGCATGGCTTGGGTATCATCGGAATTGGACAGGTTTTCCAGTGCTAAAGTTGGGAATAATGCTTGGAGCATCAACAAGCGATTGGATTCACTTTTGGAACCTGTTATTTGACAAATACCCCTAAGTATTTGGGTAGGGTGTGTTAGTCTAATACTACTCATGAACGTAGTTTGGGATTGTTGTGATGACGGTCGTGGTCTCGGGATGTCTTTAAGTCAAGTTTCTTGTTAAATGCCGCTTGCAAATCAGTATCGGTCTGATTGGCCAAACATAGCAATACAAAAAGGACATCGGCCAATTCTTCACCCAAATCCTTGCCTTTGTCACTTTCTTTTTCGGATTGCTCGCCATATCTACGTGCAATAATTCGTGCTACTTCACCTATCTCCTCAGTTAGCTGTGCCATATTAGTCAACTCATTAAAGTAACGGACGCCGTGTTTTTCAATCCATACGTCAACGGCTTTTTGAGCATCTTGAATATTCATAAGTCTCTGTTTTTTGAATCAATAACAATGGTTACAGGACCATCGTTTGTCATATTGATTTGCATATCTGCACCAAAAATACCGCTCTGTACGGGTTTTCCAATAAGCTGCGTGGCTTTTTGTAAAAATTGCTCATAAAGCGGTATGGCTATTTCATGTGCTGCAGCCTTTATGTAAGAAGGCCTATTGCCTTTTTTAGTTTGTGCATAAAGCGTAAACTGGCTTACCACCAACAACTCGCCTGCAACATCCATCACACTCTTATTCATCATATCGGCTTGGTCATTGAAAATACGCATATTGATTATTTTATTAAGTAGCCAATCGAGGTCTTTCATGGTATCGGACTGCGTTATGCCCAACAGTACCACTAGACCGTGTCCAATGCTTGCTTCATGGGTTTTATTGGCAGTTAGCTTGGCCGTCGATACACGTTGTAATACAGCTCTCATTAATCCGAAAAATCAGTTCGATAATGTTGATTCTCCCCTGCCAGCATTTGCACATAACTCTTGTATCGTGATGCGGCTATTTCACCAGCCTCGACTGCAGCCTTAACTGCGCATTTAGGTTCCTCTAAGTGGAGGCAGTTGTTAAACTTACAAGCATCTTTTTTGGAGAAAAATTCACGGAAGTAGTCTCCTATTTCCGTTGCTTCCATATTTACTACGCCAAAGCCACGAATACCAGGTGTATCCACAATACGGGCATTAAAATCCAAATCGTGCATTTCGGCAAAGGTAGTTGTATGTTGTCCTTGTTGATGTTGAGCAGAGATGTCTGCCGTCTTGATGTTTAGTCCAGGTGCCAAGGCATTTACCAACGTCGATTTTCCTACCCCGCTGTGCCCAGAGAGCATGCAAGTTTTACCTTCCATTATTGTTTTTACGTCGCCTAGATTTGTGCCCTTTAAGGCCGAAATCTCCAAGCAAGTGTAACCGATATTTTCATACAACTGTTTTAGGCTTCGCATTTGCTCATTGTCAGAATTGCTATAGCTATCTTCTTTATTAAATAGCAATACCGTTTCAATTTCATATGCCTCGGCGGTGGCCAAAAACCGATCAATAAAGGCAGGATAGGTAGTTGGATTGTTAAGCGTTACTAACAAAAAAGCGCAGTCAATGTTAGCGGCAATGATGTGAATTTGTTTGGATAAATTAACAGACTTACGCACGATATAATTTTTGCGCGTTTGGATACCTGTAATTACTCCTTCCTGTCCGTTTTGGGTGTCTTTTAGCGTTAACTCAACAATGTCTCCAACAGCCAAAGGATTGGTGCTAGTCAATCCTTCTAGTCGAAACTTCCCTTTAATGCGACAGGGGATGAATTTCCCCTGGGCATCTTTTACTTGATACCAGCTTCCCGTTGATTTGTATACAACACCTGTCATATAGCCAAATTAACGGATTTTTGGTTTATATACATTAACCGTTGATGATCTCTTCTTGGTGGTTAATTGATTCTTGGTGAATGGCCTTAAATATGCGCAGGATAAATTCCTCACTTAAACCCCTTTCGTCTCCGTCTAAAATCATTTTACCCAAAATCTCGTTCCAACGCTTGGACTGCAATACCGCCACATTGTGTGATTTTTTGAGCTCCCCAATTGCATTTGAAATCTTCATACGCTTGCTCAAGCTTTCAAGCAGATTAGCATCAATCACATCAATTTGTGTACGCATGGTATTTAGCTTGTTTTTGTATTCAGCATCATCGTCTGTTTCTTTACGTATTTTTAAATCATCCATCATTTGAATCAGCGTTTCAGGTGTAATCTGCTGTGCAGCATCACTCCATGCGTTGTCCGGATCCCAGTGCGACTCTACCATCAAACCATCAAAGTTTAAGTCAAGTGCCGTTTGGCAGATATCTTGTAAAATATCGCGGCGTCCTGCAATGTGTGAAGGGTCACAAATCAATGGTAGGTCAGGAAATCTGTTTTGAAGCTCCACTACGATTTGCCATTCTGGATTATTGCGATATTTTGTTTTTTCATAGGTAGAGAATCCCCTGTGAATCACCCCTAAGTTTTTGATATTAGCCGTATATAAACGCTCAATCCCACCCAGCCACAATGAAAGATCTGGGTTAACGGGATTTTTGACCAAAACAATCTTATCGGTACCTTCAAGGGCATCAGCAATTTCTTGTACAATAAAAGGGCTTACGGTTGAGCGTGCGCCAATCCATAAGATATCTATGTCGTGCTCCAATGCCAGCTGTACATGGGCGCGGTTAGCCACTTCTGTACAAGTCAAGAGTCCTGTTTCTTCTTTGACACGTTGCAGCCACTTGAGACCGATGGCGCCGACGCCCTCAAAGTTTCCAGGACGAGTACGTGGCTTCCAGATACCTGCTCGATAAGCAGTAACGTCTGTGTCTTTTAGTTGGTGTGCGATTTTTAGCACTTGCTCTTCAGTTTCAGCACTACAAGGTCCTGCGATTACTAAAGGGTGATCCAGCTCAAAATTACTAAGCCATTGACGCATTTTTGGATTGTTTTCCATGGTTATATTTATTTATGTTCTAAAATTGATTTTATCTTATTGATGTCTTTCATTTCGGCCAGAATCTCCGGATACGCATCTGCCGCCAGTTTGTCTTTGAATGCATTCAGATTTGAAATATATTCCGTTAATGTTTCCAAAACATTATGTTTATTTTGAGCAAAAATAGGCATCCACATTTCAGGTGAACTCTTAGCCAATCGCACCGTGGACGCAAATCCACTGCCAGCCATGTCAAAGATGTTTTGTTCGTCAGTTTCTTTTTCCAACACAGTTTTGCCAAGCATAAAGGAAGTGATGTGCGAGAGGTGAGAAACATAAGCAATGTGCTTGTCGTGTTCCACAGGATCCATTTCACGTATGTTCATTTTCAACTGGCTAAATAATTTTTTTGCCTTATCCAATAGCGTAACACGCGTATTTGCAGACTCACACAACATAATCGTTTTAGCTTTGTACAACTCAGGTACAGCGGCATTGGGCCCTGAGTGTTCTGTTCCCGCAATTGGGTGGGCTGCCAAAAACTGCGCACGCTTGGGGTGGTTTTTTACTGCTGCACAAATGGCTGCTTTGGTAGAGCCAAAATCCACAACGATTGTCTGTTCGCCAATGGCATTCAAAATTCTGGGTAGCAGTGCTGCAATCGCCTCCACAGGAATGGACACAAATACCCAATCGGCACCTTGCAACTGGTCTAGGTTTCCTGCTTCATGTATCAATCCCAAATCAAGGGCACGACTTAGTGTAGCTTCTTTTCGGCTGATACCCTGCATGACAGCATCGGGATATAAGCGCTGTAAATCTAACGACAGCGAGCCGTTCATCAATCCAATTCCTACAAAACTTACTTTCATGATGTAATGCGTTTTAAGGCTTCTTGAATACGGGCCTCGTTTACACAAAGTGAAAATCGGACATAGCCCTCCCCTGCAGTCCCAAAAATGGTTCCGGGGGCAATAAAAATGTGATGCCGCTCCAGCAATGTATCAATATAGGCCTCGCTGTCCAATGCGCCTTCGGGCAGTTTTGCCCAAACAAACATACCTGCGGTATCGTGCTCAAAAGTAGTGCCCAAGGCATCTGCAAGTTGCCAAATAAGTTCTCTTCTGCTACGATAGGTAGCATTAAGCTCCGAAAACCAATCTGCGCCTTGTGCCAAGGCAGCTATGGCGCCTTGTTGTAGGCCAAAGAACATACCAGAGTCCATATTACTTTTTACTTTTAAAATATCTTGAATGTGGGCTGAACTTCCGCATACCATACCCACACGCCATCCAGCCATGTTGTACGCCTTGCTCAAAGATTGCAGCTCCAGAGCTATGCCCTTAGCACCGGGCACCACAAGCAAGCTCATGGGTGAATCGTTAAGGATATTGGCATAGGGGTTGTCGTTGATGATAAGCAAGTCGTGGGTTTTGGCAAAGGCAACCAACTCGGACAAAAATACCTCATTGGCTTTGGCACCCGTGGGCATGTGAGGATAGTTAACCCACATCAACCTTACGTCTGTTAAATCTTGTTTTGCAAGTTCATCAAGGTTTGGCAACCAGTTTGTTGCAGCACTCAGCGTATATGGAACAGCTCGCGCACCAACCAGTTTGGCCACCGATTCATAAGTAGGGTAGCCGGGGTTGGGAATCAGCACGCCATCCCCCTCATTGAGGAACGCCATGGAAATATGCATAATGCCCTCTTTGGAACCCATAAGCGGCAACACCTCATTTTCTGGGTTTAAAGTTACGCCAAAAGCATCTTGGTAATAGGTGGCCATAGTTTGGCGCAACGCAGGGGTACCTTGGTAGCTTTGGTATTTGTGTGCCGTTGGCTGCGATAGGCTTTCCATTAGGGCCGTTAGGGCCGCTTCCGGTGGAGATAGATCTGGACTGCCAATGCCCATGTTGATGACATCTTGCCCGTTAGCAATGCGCTGACGTACCTCACGCAATTTACGCGAAAAGTAGTATTCTTGGACGCTATTTAATCGGTTGGCAGCTCTCATGAAATACGTTGGTTTTTGTAAGTACCCAATACCTTTAACGATTCGGTCATGATTTCCAGTAGCTGAATGGTCTTGGAATAAAAGGCAACTTCATTAAAAGTTACATCCACAAAAAAGGAGTACTTCCATGGTGTTTCCACTGTGGGCATAGACTGAATCTTAGTTAGATTTAGTTTGCAATCGCTAAGTACGTTAAGTACGGCTGCTAAGCTGCCGCGTTTGTGATCTAGCACAAATTTCAGTGATGCCTTGTTGACATCTTCAGATCTGTTGGGCGTGGTTTTAACCACAACAAAACGGGTGGTATTGTTGGCAATGCTGTGTGTGTTAGGCGCTACAATATCGAGTCCGTAAAGCGCAGCAGCCGTTTTGGAGGCAATGGCACCTAGACCACTAATTTGTTTGTCGGAAATGCGCTGTGCCACTTCTGCGGTATCCACATCTTCAATGAGTTTGATGTGCGGTTGAGTAGCAAAAAAGTCTTTACATTGGAGCAGCGCCATGGGATGTGAAGCCACTTCTGAAATGTCTTCTATTCTAGTGCCAGGAAGTGCCATCAGCTGATGCTCAATACAAATATAGGCCTCATCCACAATATGTAGGTTGTGGGTGTCTATAAGAGCATAGTTGGGGATAATAGAACCGGCAATTGAATTTTCCAAGGCCATAACGCCATGGCTAACAGTACCCGAAGTAACCACTGCAACGAGGGCGTCAAACGACAAGCACTCGTCTAATGCCGTGTTGGTACCAAAAAGCTTTGCTGCTACCTCGTGGTGGTATGAGCCTCTGATTCCTTGTATGGCGATTTTTGTTTCCATTAGTTCTGTTACTTCATGCCCCATGGGCACATAAAAAAACCCCGAACATTAGCTCAGGGTTTTAAATTCGTTTGTAAAAAACTATTGCACACCCAGCTATCTCCCGTTACAGAAGTAGTAGAAAGATGAATAATATGTATTTGTTTTCATTACGGTGGCAAATGTACACCCAAAATTGAAATAAACAAATTTTTTGTGGATTTAACCGAGTGTTAATCTCAAGTCCAACAAACTAATTAGCAAAATAGGACACTTATTTTTTTAATATTTTCTAGGGTCATAATGTGTGTTATTTACAATTACAGAGAAGCTAATATCAGCAGTAGCTGCCAAGGTTAAGGATACAGAACAATACTTTGTAAATGACAACTCCGCAGCACGATATATTTTTTCTGGGTTTACTTTACCTGAAACACTTACTGTCGCATGCACTTTTGTGAAAAGTGATGGTGCAGGTTTGTCTTCACGGTCGCCATCAACATCAATTTCTAGACTGTCAAAAACCACTTTTTGTTTGTTTAGAATTGAGATAATATCAACACTAGAACAGCCTGCGATGCCCATAAGAAGTAATTCCATTGGGCTTGCACCCTGAGGATTTTCAACATGTTTATTGTCAATAGCAATTTGATAACCCCTATTGTTTTCGATTGTGGCGTGATAGCCAGATTGATGGGTGAGTTTTACATTCATACATGCTCATGGATTGGGGTAAATACTTCTTCTAATAAATTTATTAATTGCTCGTGTTCAATTAAAAAGGCATCATGTCCGTGTATGGAATTGATGGTCTTAAAGAACACGTTTGGCTTTACATTTAAAAGTCGGCGATAAGTTTCCCTATTGTCTTCTTGGGTAAAAAACAAGTCCGTGTCAATGGATACAATATAAATATTTCCCGTTACCTTTTCTACCAATGCCTCAAACGAATCGCGTTCATGACAAATATCAACGCTACCCAACAAATGATTCATCGATTTATAGGATCTCAAATCAAATCGGCTAGCTAGTTTATCGCCATGATACAGCATCCATGTTTCAACGTTAAATTTGTTTTCCTGTTTGTTTGTGGTGCGGTTGAATCGATATTTTAAAGATTTTGGTGTTCTATAACACAACATGGCATGAATACGTGCATCCTCGATTGGATTTTTTGAGTTGTGCAGTAATCGGTCTTGAAGTAACACATTTGCCAAAATCCAATCAGAAGCTTCCCAATGACAAGCAATAGGGATAACATTACGGATAAAATGGGGGTATGATACCGCCATTTCCCATGCTAATGCACCACCTATGGAACCACCAATGGCAGCAAAGAGTTCGGATACACCAAGTTGATCTAAAGTAATTTTAAAAGCTTTAGACACGTCGCGTAATATCCAACCCTTATAAGAAGATAAAAAGCTATCATCAAATCCATTGCCAGGAAAATTAAAGGCAATAACGCTGTAAAGTTCAGTATCTATCAGCTTTTTTGGGCCAATAATATCGCTCCACCACCCTTCTTCACCTGACACATTTGAATTACCTGTAAGTGAATGATTCACCATAACAACAGGTGCTTCTTGTAGCGCCTTACCAAATACTTGGTAGGATAAGGTCAAAGGAATGACCTTGCCACTGTGCAACTTAAAGGAAGGGATGGTATATTTTTGAAGTGTTGACATATTGCCTTTTGTTTTTTACTTTCTAGAGTGTATCAAAAGCTGCTTGTAAATCGGCTTTTAAATCTTCAACATCTTCAAGTCCAACAGACAATCGAATAAGGTCACTGGTTACACCTGTATCTTCTTGCTGTTCTGGAGTGAGTTGTTGGTGGGTTGTACTGGCGTTGTGAATGATAAGTGATTTTGAATCCCCAAAATTGGCAAGCAACGAGAAAATCTTGGTATTATCTGCAATTTTCTTAGCGGCTTCAAATCCGCCTTTAACACCAAAAGTAACAACACCACTTTGACCGTCTTTTAAGTATTCTTTTGCTAGGCTGTTGTATTTACTTGATGCTAATCCAGGATAATTTACCCAAGCTACGGCTTCGTTTTCGCTTAACCACTGCGCCAATTCAAGAGCATTTTGACTGTGACGCTGCATTCTTACAGACAACGTTTCTATTCCTTGTATAATTTGGAACGCATTGAATGGACTGATTGCTCCTCCCAAATCACGAAGACCCTCTACTCTAATTCTGGCAATATAAGCCGCAGGACCCAGAGCCTCATGGTAATTGAGACCGTGATATGAAGGTGAAGGAGAGGTGAATTCTGGAAACTTACCACTCGACCAATCAAATGTGCCCGCGTCAATAATAACACCACCCATTGCTGTACCATTACCATTGAGGTATTTAGTCAAAGAGTGGATAACAATATTTACACCATATTCAATGGGTTTTAATAAAGCTGGGGTAGCTACAGTATTATCCACCATAAAAGGAACCTTGTGTTTCTTGGCTACTTTAGAAATTGCAGCCAAGTCTAGCACATCCAATTTTGGGTTCCCCAAAGCCTCAGCAAAAATAAGGCGGGTATTATCTTGAACAGCTGCCTCAAAATTGGCAACATCGTTAGGATCAACAAAAGTTGTGGTGATGCCAAAGCGTGGCAACATAGACTTTAGCATGTTATAGGACCCTCCGTATAAGCTGTTTGAAGAAACTATATGGTCTCCTGCTTTTAAGAAAGTAAGGATTCCTGTTGAAAGTGCTGCAGTTCCTGAACAAGTGGCAACAGCAGCTATTCCTCCTTCTAGTGCTGCCATACGCTGCTCTAATACATCGGTAGTTGGGTTATTTAGCCGGGTGTAAATATATCCGGGTTCTGCAAGTGCAAATAAGTTAGCAGCGTGTTCTGCATTGTTAAAAACATAAGAAGTTGATTGGTACAAAGGCACCGCTCTTGTTCCTTGTGTTTTGGTTACATCGTGGCCTACGTGTAGGGCATCGGTATTAAAATTTAAATTACTCATGTTATATTATTAAAATTGATTCTTAAATGTTTGTACTAAATCGAGTTTTTCCCAAGTAAATAGTTCTACCTCACAGTCAATGCGACCGATATAGGGTGACTCGAATGTCTTTTTTACGGTTTCGGGCTTTCGACCCATGTGCCCGTAAGCAGCCGTTTCCTCATAGATGGGGTTCCGAAGTTTGAGGCGTTGCTCAATTCCAAAAGGGGATAAATCCACAAGCTTGGCAATTTTTTCTGCTATTTCAGCATCTGTATGTGTTGTTTTTGATGTTCTGTAAGTATTTATAAATATGGAAGTCGGCGCTGCCACACCAATGGCATAACTTAATTGCACCAATACCTCATCACAAACCTCAGCAGCTACCAAATTTTTAGCAATATGTCTTGCGGCATAGGCAGCACTTCTGTCCACCTTAGAAGGGTCTTTGCCGCTAAAGGCACCTCCACCGTGTGCGCCTTTTCCACCGTATGTGTCTACAATAATCTTACGGCCTGTAAGACCAGTATCTCCGTGAGGGCCGCCAATGACAAATTTTCCTGTTGGGTTAATGTGATAAACTATATCATCGCCAAAAAGAGCTTGAATATGTACTGGATATTCGGCCACAACGGCAGGAATAACCATTGCGATTAAGTCTTTTCTGATTTTATCCAGCATAGCATCGTCTTCGTCAAAATCGTCGTGCTGTGTCGAAATAACAATAGTATCTATACGCAGTGGTCTGTTATCGTCCGAATATTCAAGCGTGACTTGTGACTTGGCATCTGGTCTAAGATAGGGGATCACTGTTTTTTCCCTTCTAAAATCAGACAAAACGCGCATGATTTTATGGGAAATATCAAGTGCCAAGGGCATATAGTTGTCTGTTTCGTTGGTGGCATAACCAAACATAATACCTTGGTCTCCGGCACCTTGTGCAGCTGGCTCTGCTCTATCAACGCCTTGGTTAATATCGGGGGATTGTTCGTGAATAAGTGAAATTACGCCACAGGAGTCGCCAGAAAATTGATAAGCGTCTTTGTTATAGCCGATACGGTTAATTGTTCGTCGTGTTATTGACTGAACATCTAGGTAAGTTTTGCTTTTTACCTCGCCAGCTACAACGGCCTGACCCGTAGTAACCAGGGTTTCACAAGCTACCTTACTGTTAGGGTCAAATGCAATAAAGTGATCTAAAAGTGCATCACTGATTTGATCTGAAACTTTGTCCGGGTGGCCTTCACCTACTGACTCTGATGTAAAAAAATATGACATAATCTTGCTTTTGAGTGGTCTATGAACTGATTGCAGTAATCAAAAGCAAGCTATTTTAGCAGTTTTTTTGAGAGGTTGCAATCAGTCAAATCCTTCCTCTGAGGATGTAAATATACAATAAGATGAAACTTTACAAAAAAATTTTAACGAAAACTTAAAGACATTCCAATATTTAGGGTGTTGAATTCCTGAAGTGTATAATTGGCAAATAATTTTAGGAAAAGTAAGTTTGCTTGAAGGCCTATAACTGCATGCGTATTGTTATACGTTTTCTCCGAACTTAGTGGATCTTTGGGTGTGCCAGGGTATAAAAGAGAATAATCTCCTAACATATTAAATGCAATATCTCCATTCCCATAGCCAATACCACCTACAATACTGATTATTGGAAAATCCAGTGATCCGATTGCTTGTAATGTAAAGGTGTCAACATCATAGTTGATCATTTGGTCAGGGCTAGTACTACTAAGCTGGTATTCCAAATTCATTTTAGAATAAGAAGCTAGAGCAGAAATGTTAATTGGGAGTTTGTCCATAAACCCAAAATATTGCATGAGGTTATGCTTAAAGCCAATACCAAAAAGACCGAACTCAGCACCTTGGTTTTCTAATTTAGGCACACAACGTACTATTAAATCCGTCTCAAAAAACAACCCTAATCCAACTTGTAGGTAGGGCGCAGGAACTGAATTCATAATTAATTCATCACCTAGACCACCTGGCATTTCTAAAGATTGAGTAATACTTGTTCCTGGAATAGTATATGTAAAAGTTGTATTGCTATTGGCACCAAAAACAGTATTTGCTCTAGTTGCACTAGAGGTAAGCCCCTGAAGGTTCAAGGCTTTAATATTAAATGACTTTGCATTATCTGAAACACTTGGTGAGTTAATACCAAAAGTAATGTCAAACCCAAATTTTTTGTGTGTTTTTGCAGATGACGCCCATCCGCTATTTAAGCTGTAGGTCAATGATTGACCAAGCGGTGCAACATATGCGTCAACAAGCTTTTGTGCGTCATGTGTTGTTGCTGCCAAAACATTTTCTAAATCATTAAACAATTGAGCAGATGAAAAAGTGGTAGTAAGGGAAATTAAAAATATGGTTAGGTTTTTCATATTTTTTAGAATATATTATTGAATATAGGCTAAATAAAATATTTAAGTGTTAAATAAATAAAACGGGGTTGGATCATATACAGTGTAGTGGTTTGAGAAATTCCAGAAAAATTATCTCTATTTATACTGCTATTGCCCAATACATTTTTAGCTTGAAGACCAAACTCCCACTTACTGTCTTTTTTGTTGTAAAGCAATGAAATAGATAAATCGTCATATTTATTAAGAGAAACACTCCCCAAACGATAGTCAAAAAAACTGTAATCAGCCAAAAAGATAAAGCCATTCAAAAAAGCAGCATCTAAACCAACAAAAGGACGCTCTGTAATATAATATCGAACCCTATCTTCATCTTTTGAGCGATTGTTATTATAGCTATACCCCAGCTCTACATTAGGGGCAGCCCTAAAGTTGGTTGATATAGTTGCACTCGCAAACTGTGTGAAATAGTTGAATTGGCGGAGATCTCCGTTAACAACATTATAAGATTTGTTTTTATTAGCGCGAAGAGTAAAACTCGTTTTTAAGTTATTAAACCTTTTTTGCAGTCGTGCATTTATATTAATTCGCTCTTCTGCTTTTGGTGAATTAAATGGTGAAGACTCACGATTTATACCTGAAATAACATTTATCGTTTTAAAATTATCAAACTGTTTTCGGTAGTTCATGCGAACAAAGATATTCGTGAAATTGAACATGTTAAAGTTGAAGTAGTTTAAAGTAAAATTGTGAAAATAAGCAGGTTTTAACGAACTATTACCAAGATATAGCCTATTGTAGTTGCTGAAAGTATAGCTCTCGCCTAGCCTACTAACATCAGAATACTGCAATTGTGCTCTATAGGTAAAGCGAACCGATTCGGACTTACTAAACTGATAACGAACCCAAACATCTGGCAAAAGCTTAGTCTCCTTACTTGAAGTAGGATTCAACTGCAGGGTTTTGATATCGTAGTTATGTAGCGTAAAGCCTGGATTGATTAGAAACTTACCCATTTTTAATCTATAACGAATGGCAGTGTATGCATCCGAGAAATCATAGTTAACGTCGTTTATCAAATTTGGCTCGTCAAAAACTGTAAGCGTACCATCAACAGTATTTCCCATAGTGGAATTGTAATCTTGTTTTACTTGGGTGGTGCCAACAGTAAAATTTAAACTTGCGGTATCGGACAACATATAATAATATTCCAAACGACCGTCAAGTTTATTGGTTTTTGTAAAACGATTTTGTTGCACCAAATAGCCTTCAGGTTGATAGATTAAAGGGAGTACATCTGGAAAAATAATGCGTTCCTTTTGCAATTCAAAAAATGGATTTTCGTCCTGTAGCGTATGCTGTAGTTCAAGTGCAAAAATATGTTTTTCATTAAGTGTTAAATAAGCGTTTAAATTTTGACTCAACTGCTTTGGTGTTTGTTCTCTCAGCGAGCTAATATCTTCGATTCTTGTAGCACTTGAGGTTAAATCGCTATACTCCGAATCATCTGCTTTTCGATAAAAAATATCGTACTCAAATTGAAAGTTGGGCTTTGCATTGTATAGTGTACTGAACTTGTAAAGCTCTGACGTGTTTGACTGATCAAAATCATTATCTGTTATTTCTGTTGCACCTGTGGAAGTGAAAGTACGCTCCCGAATGGATTTTATTTGGGTGTTGTTTTGAGACAGTATAGCAAAACCAGAAAGGGTTAATCCTTCTTTTGGTTGATGCGAAAAGTTTGTTGCAGCAAAATCGTTTTCAATGGAAGCCGCATTGTTGTTTTGGAGGTTTGAAAGCCCTACGTCGTCGGTTTGGATTTGTATTGATGAGCCACTTTGGTTACTCTGGTTTCTAAAACCACCCGTGAATCGAAAGTAATCTCGTCTTGTAAATGGATTTTCGCCTAAATTATTTCTATTACCAAGAAAGTTAATGCTGGTTTTTGGGCTGTAATAAAACACTTTTGGGTTCAGTAATATACGATCTTTTTCGCCGCCGCCAGCGCCTAGCTCACCAAACCAAAAGCGGTCTTTTCCTTCTTTTAATTTTATATTGATGGCAATGTTATCATCGTTATTGGTTACACCACTCAACTGTGAAATCTCGTTAAAATTTTTTAACACTTGAACCTTATCAATGGCATTTGCAGGAATGTTCTCCGTTGCAATTTTTGAGTCGCCATCAAAAAAGTCTTTCCCCTCAACCATTACCTTCCTGACTTGGCGGCCTTCAACTTCAATTTGACCGTCGGAGTTGATTTCAATTCCTGGTAAGTTTTCTAATACATCTTTTAGTTTCCTTTCTGAGCCTGTATTAAAAGAGTCGGCGTTGTAAACTATTGTATCGCCCTGAATGGATACCGGCATTTCATAGGTGACCTCAACACCCTCTAGCTGCTCTGCTTGCTCGTACATCACAATAACCTCATTGAGATTAGTAGTTGATTTACGCGCAAGTGCTACAGGTTTATATCCCAAATATGAAACCTTTATGAGGTAAGGAACATCCTTTTTTATACCAATAGAAAATTTGCCGTCCAAATCGGAAATTGCGAAATTATCCATCCTATTTGTAACTTTGTTAGTAGCTACAATATTTGCAGTTGGAATGGCCACACCAATACTGTCTAATACAACCCCTTCAAACCTGATATTTTGGCTCCAGGAAGTTACTGATAAAGCCAGTAAATTTAATAATACTATTTTTCTTATTTCCATTTATTATCTCGTAATGATCCTACGATTTCCGTTGTCTTTGTTTCTATTGTTTCGATAACGTTCACGCATTTCGTCTGTCTTTTTTTTCCTAATTTCAGAAAATTCTTCTTGGGTAACTGGCTGCCCTTTTTTAGGGGCCTCAAGCTTAATTTTGTCTTTAACATTCATCTGAAGTTCTGTACACACCAAAACCATATTGTGGTCTTGTACCATTAGCACCAATCCTGGTAGGCCAAAATAACTCGCTGGTCCAGCAGAAATAGGGACATCAGGTGTAAACCACAATGATACTGTAACAGGTACTTTTTCTGGTACTTCCGCTTCTTTTTCATTGTCTGTACCACGATTACTGAAAAACATGCTAGAGCTTGTTGGTGCCTTTTTATAGAAATAGGTGGCCTCATAAGCGGTGTATTGTCCAATTTGTTTAGATTCTCCAGTGAAATTCCATTTTCGTTTTTTCATGCTTTTTGAAATCAAAAACTTCTTTCCAAATAATTCTTGTTGGCTAGTTTGCTTTGCTGAAACAAGATTGGTATGCGTAATGCTACCAGCTTCTCCGCCAAAGCGCATAAACATACCACCACGTCCAGCTTGTGGGTTGTCAAGTTTTTCTTCTTTTTGGAACAAAGATTGTGTTTGATCAAAGAACAGCTGGAAGTTTTGAGGTTCGGACATACGTTTTTTTATACGATCTGCCACATTTTTTGGGATATTGGGGTTATTTGTAAAGTCAGTATTCATACTGACTTTCATGGTGTAAGTTGCTTTTGAAAGCTGCGCACTGGAAAAAGATGTTGCGAAAATCAATAGGGTTAAAAGAAGTTTGTACATGCGTGTAAATATAGATAGACCACATAAACCTAGAAAAGTTTTAATTTAAATTATAGCTTTCTAAGAGATTTTTTTTTGGAAAGATACTTATATTGTGGCTAAATTTTAATTATGCATATTGCCATAGCTGGAAATATAGGAGCTGGTAAGACATCGCTCACGGAGTTACTACAAAAACACTACGGATGGGAAGCACATTATGAAGATGTTGTTGAGAATCCATACCTGGATGATTTTTATGCCGAAATGGAACGTTGGTCATTTAACCTTCAAGTCTATTTTCTAAATAGCCGATTCAGACAAATCTTAGAGATTCAAAAAAATGGAAATGATGTGGTACAAGACCGTACTATATATGAGGATGCGCATATTTTTGCTCCCAACCTCAATGCCATGGGACTAATGACGCATCGTGATTTTAAAAATTATCAAGCTGTTTTTGAGCTTATGGAATCATTAGTTAAAGGGCCTGATTTGATGATATATTTAAGAAGTTCTATTTCAAATCTTGTGGCTCAAATACACAAACGTGGTCGAGATTATGAAAATTCAATTAGCATTGAGTATCTAAGCAGGCTTAATGAGCGCTATGAGGCATGGGTGCAAAACTACGATAAAGGAAAAATTCTTATCATTGAAGTAGACCAACTAAATTTTGTAGACAACAAAGCAGACTTAAAAGCTGTAATTGAAAAGATAGATGCGGAGTTAAGTGGTCTTTTAACTACTGCTTAACGCCAAGCGCATCTTCAGCTGTAGTAATTGCCGCTTTAACTTCGCTAGCGGTACCTTCAAACACCTTTACTTGTTCAACTTCCTGACCATCTTGGTCAGTGACAACCGTAAGGGTACCCTTGGCCATTCCCTCGTCAGTACGCTGCATTTGAACTTCTACGTGAAGTACATCTGAGCTATGACCGTCACCCAAAAGGGGAGCCATGACAAGACCTATTAAACACGTGAGTTTAATTAAAATGTTCATAGAAGGACCTGAAGTGTCTTTAAATGGATCACCAACCGTATCGCCAGTAACTGCAGCTTTGTGAGCATCACTACCTTTATAGGTCATCTCACCATCAATCTCCACACCTGCTTCAAATGATTTTTTTGCATTATCCCAGGCACCACCAGCATTATTTTGGAAAATAGCCCACATCACACCAGAAACACAAACACCAGCCATATAGCCACCTAGTGGCTCAGCACCAAAAAATAAACCAATTAAAATAGGAGTGATAATTGTAATTAAACCAGGCATTAACATTTCTTTTAGCGCAGCCTTAGTAGAAATATCTACACATTTAGCATACTCAGGCTTTCCCTTTCCCTCTAGAATTCCAGGAATTTCTTTAAACTGACGGCGTACTTCTTGTACCATTTCCATAGCAGCCTTTCCAACAGATTGCATGGCAAGAGCCGAAAATACAACAGGGATCATACCCCCTACAAATAACATAGCCAATACATCAGCCTTGAAAATATTGATACCATCAATTCCGGTAAAGGTCACATAGGCGGCAAACAGTGCCAAGGCAGTAAGAGCAGCGGAAGCAATGGCAAATCCTTTACCTACCGCAGCAGTGGTGTTTCCTACAGAGTCCAAGATATCTGTACGCTCACGTACTTGTGGCTCTAACTCACTCATTTCGGCAACACCTCCAGCATTGTCAGCAATAGGGCCAAATGCATCAATGGCTAACTGCATCGCTGTAGTTGCCATCATGGCAGAGGCAGCAAGTGCAACTCCATAAAAACCAGCCAAGGCATAAGAACCATAAATAGCAGCTGCAAATAAAATAACAGATGAAAAGGTAGATTTCATGCCTATTGCTAGTCCAGCTATAATATTGGTAGCAGCACCTGTTGAACTGTTTTGGACAATGTCCATCACTGGTTTCTTACCAAGTGAAGTGTAATATGCAGTGACAATAGATATTAAAGCACCAACGGCCAATCCAATACAAGCAGCAAAAAATACGTTTATTGAAGGAACTTTTACAACGCCTTCTCCAAAGAAAGTCATATTGATGATATCTTCTAGCATAAAGTCAATTAAAAACCAACTTGCAACCAATGTAAATAAGATTGCAGCCCAGTTTCCAGTGTCAAGTGCTTTTTGTACTTCTGACTCTCTCGCATCGTTAGTTTTAATACGAACAAAAAAGGTGCCAATTATTGATGCCAAAATACCAACTCCGGCTATAACCAAAGGCAACAGGATTGGTCCCATTCCGCTAAAGGAAGTAAGTTCGGTGCCAGCATCTAACATGTCTTTAACAACATAGTTACCCAATACCATTGCAGCCAAAACAGTAGCCACATAAGAACCAAATAAGTCGGCTCCCATCCCAGCAACGTCTCCTACATTATCACCAACGTTATCTGCGATTGTTGCAGGGTTACGGGGATCGTCTTCTGGGATACCTGCTTCAACTTTTCCAACAAGGTCAGCACCCACATCCGCAGCCTTGGTATAAATACCACCCCCAACTCGTGCAAACAATGCAATAGACTCTGCACCTAATGAAAAGCCCGCAAGAGTCTCCAATACAATAGTCATGTTGGTATAAAAACTTCCTTCTTGACCCATAAACTTACCAATGAAAAACAAAAACAACAAACTCAATCCAAGTACTGCAAGGCCTGCAACACCCAAGCCCATAACGGTTCCTCCATTAAATGAGACATTTAAAGCAGTTGGTAAACTCGTTTTGGCAGCTTCTGCAGTACGTGCATTGGCGTCTGTGGCTATACGCATGCCGATATTTCCCGCAAAGGCACTAAAAAATGCACCAAGAATAAAAGCAGGTACAATCATCAAGTGTGTGGATTCAACTAGCATTGATACAATGTACAGGGCAACAGAAGATCCAGCTACAAAAAAGGATAGCAGACGGTATTCAGCACCTAAAAATGCAAGTGCGCCCTCTTTAATTGCACTAGAAATCTCAATCATCTTGGCATCTCCTGTGGCTTGCTTACGCACCCACTGAGCTTTAAGAAACATAACAATAAGACCGAGCACGGCCAGTACTATGGGCAGGTAAAAAACAAATTCATTCATGTTTAATCTGGTAAATAGTTTAATTCATAACTTTTTTCACAGCGCGCACAACATCCTCATGGTTGGGTAACCATTCCTCTAAAAGTACAGGAGAATAAGGTGCGGGTGTGTCGGCCGTGTTAATTTTTTGAACAGGAGCATCCAAATAATCAAAAGCCTGATTTTGTACTTGATAAGTTATTTCTGTAGATATATTCCCAAAGGGCCATGATTCTTCTAAAATAACCAAGCGATTGGTTTTTTTAACGGAACTAAGAATGGTATCTATATCCAGTGGGCGTATGGTTCTCAAATCAATTAGCTCACAAGAAATATTTTCTTTTGATAATACATCAACGGCTTTTTGTGCCTCTTTTAAAATTTTTCCAAATGAAACTATGGTAACATCATTTCCTTCTTGTTTCACTTCTGCAACACCAATTGGCAATACATATTCACCCTCTGGAACTTCGCCTTTATCACCATACATTTGTTCAGACTCCATAAAAATTACAGGGTCATTATCTCTTATAGCAGCCTTCAACAAACCTTTGGCATCATATGGATTTGCAGGAACAATTACCTTAAGACCTGGACAATTGGCATACCAACTTTCAAAAGCCTGTGAATGTGTTGCGGCTAATTGACCTGCCGAACCAGTTGGGCCACGAAATACAATAGGACATGGAAACTGACCACCAGACATTTGACGAATTTTAGCAGCATTGTTGATAATTTGATCAATCCCAACTAACGCAAAATTAAATGTCATAAATTCTATAATGGGTCTATTACCAGTCATGGTAGAGCCAACACCAATACCAGCAAATCCTAATTCGGATATTGGGGTATCAATAACACGCTTTTCACTAAATTCATCCAACATGCCTTTTGAAGCCTTGTATGCACCGTTGTACTCCGCAACTTCCTCACCCATCAAATATATGCTATTGTCTCGTCGCATTTCTTCCGACATCGCTTCACATATTGCTTGTCTAAATTGTATGGTTCTCATATATATTTCAAGAGGCGCAAAAGTAACAATAAAATACCTTACGGCAAAAGACTTATATTTATTATGCGCGCATAGTATTTTTTTATACATTTGAATTAAAATTCTAAATC
>CAXHBH010000003.1:0-106391 GCA_964014735.1 uncultured Flavobacteriaceae bacterium
GATAAAAGTGCGATATTGCGTACTTCACAATCTACAACTACAGCATTGAGCAACTTATTTTTTTATAATTTTCAAATTTAATATACTAAATATATGTTTTTAATATTTATAATTGTTCCCTTTAGAATTCTAAAAAATAATGAAGCATATAACTAGTACACAGAACCAATCAGTTAAAAATATTGTAGCGTTACAGTCTAAAGCAAAAACAAGAAAAGAAACCAAAAGTTTTACAGTAGAGGGCTTAAGAGAATTGCAATTGGCCTTCATGGCTGGATATGAAGTAATAAGCATTTATTGGTGTCCAGAAATTTTATCCGAATCAGCATTTAAAAATTGGAAAGGGAGGTGTGATATCAATACAGAAGTAACATCGGTTTCATTAGCTGTATATCGCAAAATGGTGATTCGCGATACCACTGAAGGTGTAATTGGTGTACTTAAGCAAAAAGATGCGAAGCTGAAAGATTGGCGGCCGAAAAACAAAGATCCGTTTTTTTTGATTCTAGAGTCTATTGAAAAACCAGGTAACCTAGGTGCGATATTACGCACCGCCAACGCATCGGGTGTAGACGCAGTGATAATTAGTGACCCACACACCGATATATACAATCCAAATGTCATCAGATCAAGTGTTGGTGGATTTTTCTCAGTTTTAACATTTATTTGTACGAACAATCAAGTAAAATATTTTTTAAACAGATTTAAAATAAATTCTTACGCAGCTTCACTTCAAAAAAGTACAAACTATACAGATGCAGATTTTACCAAAGCAACAGCAATAATAATGGGAAGCGAAGCAAAAGGTCTAAGTCCTTTTTGGCTAAGAGATAGTACCGCTGTTAAAATACCCATGTTGGGCCAAGTTGACTCTCTAAATGTTTCGGTTGCTACAGCCGTTCTAGCTTATGAAGTTGTTCGCCAACGCAAATCCTAATTTTTGTATATTTAACTATGCAAATTTCAGAAGTTAACGATAATGCCATCATTGCGCAAGAGTACAAGAATTTACTCCGTAATAGCTACCAATCATTGACAACTGAAGACAAAAAGCTTATTAGACTTGCACTTGACACAGCGGTAGATGCTCACAAAGACCAAAGACGCAGAAGTGGAGAGCCTTATATCATGCACCCAATTGCTGTAGCAAAAATAGTCGCAGACCAGATAGGGCTTGGTGCTACTTCAATAGCTGCAGCTCTACTGCATGATGTGGTGGAGGATACCTCATTAACACTCGATGATATAGCAGTTATGTTTGGTGACACAGTTGCAAAGATTGTCGATGGTCTTACCAAAATATCCAAACTATCGAAAGACAAAATCGTTTCCATACAAGCAGAAAATTTCAAGAAAATGCTCTTGACAATGAATGATGATGTTCGGGTTATTTTGATAAAAATTGCTGACAGACTTCACAACATGATGACGTTAATCGCTTTGCCAGAAGAAAAGCAAGTGCGTATCGCTTCAGAAACACTTTATATCTATGCGCCCCTCGCACACCGTATCGGTATGTTTAATATTAAAACACAGTTAGAAGACTTAGCGCTCAAGTACACAGAGCCAGAAATATACAACGATATAGATACAAAAATTAAGGAGAGTGAAGAAGAAAGGTTGGCATACATAAAAAACTTTACCAAACAACTTCAAAAACACTTAACTAAAGAACGCATTAAATTTAAGACAGAGGGACGCTTTAAAAGTATTTTTTCCATTCGCAGTAAAATGCAAGTAAAAAACAGAAAGTTCGATGAAGTTTTTGATCGTTTTGCTGTTCGTATTATATATAAGTCAACGCCTAAACAAGAAAAGTTTTTGGCTTGGAAAATATATTCAATAGTGACCGATCACTTCCAGCCTAACCCAATGCGATTACGTGATTGGATTTCATCTCCCAAGTCAACAGGCTACGAAGCCCTACATATAACGGTAGTTGGGCCAGGTGGTAAATGGGTAGAGGTACAGATTAGATCGGAACGCATGCATGAAATCGCAGAAAAAGGTTACGCTGCACATTTTAAATATAAGCACGGAAACAAAGATGAAGGCGGTATGGAAAGCTGGTTAAACAGATTACGTGATGTTTTAAAATCAGATGAAACCGATGCTGTGGACTTTGTCAAAGACTTTAAGCTCAATTTGTATTCAAGCGAGATATTCGTTTTCACCCCTATGGGTGACCTAAAGTCCTTACCAAAAGGGGCTACCCCAGTAGATTTTGCTTATTCTATTCATAGCGAAGTTGGTAACAGAACACGTGGAGCAAAAGTGAATGGTAAAATTGTACCGTTAAACTATAAGCTTAATAGTGGCGATCAAGTTGACATCATTACTTCTGAGTCTTCAATACCCAATGCCAACTGGCTTGATTTTGTGATTACAGCAAAAGCACGTTCAAGTATTCGCACATCACTTCGCGCTGAAGAAAAAACCATAGCTGTTGAAGGAAAAGAACTTTTAAGACGAAAGCTACGTCAGATGAAATTTAAGTTTAATGATAAAAACATCAATGCGATGGTTTCTTTTTTTAAGCTAAAAACCAGCCTTGATTTATACTATCGAATAGGCATAGGGACAATCGATAACAAAATGTTAAAAAAGTTTGCCGCTGAGGAAAATAATCGTTTTTACCAACTTTTTAGAAGACGTCCTTCAGACCAGCCGAAAAAAGAAAGCCTCAACAGCAGTGAAATTTCAAGCTTTTATGACATGTTGGTTTTTGGCAAAGACCAAGAAACACTCAACTATAAGTTAAGTCCTTGCTGCAATCCAATTGCGGGTGATGATGTATTTGGGTTTGTTTCTATTAATGATGGTATTAAGGTGCATAAAAATGAATGTCCAAATGCAATCAGTTTACGTTCAAATTATGCTTACCGAATTTTAAATGCAAAGTGGATAGATTCCTCAAAAGGATTTTTTAATGGAAGTATTCGTTTGTCTGGAATTGATCGGATAGGGCTAGTAAGTGAGGTTACCAACCTCATTTCAAATACCCACAACGTAGACATTACACAAATAAAGTTTGATACAGAAAAAGGGACTTTTTCTGGTGAAATAAAGCTTCACGTTAGACATGCCTCAACCTTACATATGTTAATTAATAAGCTTGAAAAAGTCACTGGAATTGAGAAAGTAGTTCGAGATTGATTTTGGTTGCTTATCTTTGTTTTTTGGGGTTTTAACATATGAAAAATGAATTCGAAATAGTAAAAAGTGTTTTTATCCAATTTTTGGATAGTAATGGGCACAGAAAAACACCCGAACGCTTTGCGATTCTTGAAGAAATTTACTTGAATAATGAGCATTTTGATATCGAGTCACTATATATCATGATGAAAAACAAAAACTACAGGGTAAGTCGAGCAACGCTCTACAACACAATTGAATTGTTGCTAGCATGTGGCTTAGTTAGAAAGCATCAATTTGGTTTGCAACACGCCCAGTACGAAAAATCATATTTTGACAAACAACACGATCACGTAATTTTAACAGACACTGGTGATGTAAAAGAATTTTGCGACCCCCGTATCCAAGTGATAAAACAAACCATTGAGGAGGTTTTTGACATTGACATACACGCACATTCATTATACTTTTATGGAACCAAAAAAAAACGCTAACTAATCATTCATGGCCATTGATTTACTCCTGGGCTTACAGTGGGGCGACGAGGGAAAAGGTAAAATTGTTGATGTACTTACAAAAAAGTACGACATAATTGCCAGATTCCAAGGCGGACCCAATGCAGGTCACACCCTAGAATTTGACGGAAT
Organism: uncultured Flavobacteriaceae bacterium; assembly: GCA_964014735.1. Classification (GTDB taxonomy): domain Bacteria; phylum Bacteroidota; class Bacteroidia; order Flavobacteriales; family Flavobacteriaceae; genus UBA7446. The sequence continues at coordinate 3,783 of CAXHBH010000003.1, forward strand.
TAAACACGTGTTACACACCATACCATCTGGTATTTTTCATCCTGCTGCTACAAATTTGGTAGGCAACGGTGTAGTGATTGATCCTGTTATCTTTAAGCAAGAGTTATACAACTTGGCACCCTTTGATATTGACATCAACAATTCTCTATTAGTCTCTAGAAAAGCACACTTAATTCTACCTACACACCGTCTTCTTGATGCAGCTTCAGAATTGGCAAAAGGAAAGGCTAAAATTGGGTCCACGCTCAAAGGTATAGGACCAACCTATATGGACAAAACAGGTCGTAATGGCATTAGAGTTGGAGATATAGAATTAGCGAGCTGGAAAACTAGATATCAAGTGCTTCGTGATAAGCATTTAGCCATGGTCGCCAACATGAATGTGGCGCTAGATTTTGACATAAAATCTCTTGACAGGGTATTTTTTGAGGCAGTAGAGTTTTTAAAATCTAATATTTCGTTTGTTGATAGCGAACAGTATTTAAGTGTTGCTCAAAAAGAGGGTAAACATATTTTAGCTGAAGGTGCACAGGGATCTCTTTTAGACATTGACTTTGGCACTTATCCTTTTGTCACCTCTTCAAATACAACTGCAGCTGGGGCATGTACTGGGCTTGGTGTAGCTCCAAATAAAATTGGGGAAGTTTATGGCATATTCAAGGCTTACACAACTAGAGTAGGAAGTGGTCCATTTCCTACAGAACTTTTTGATGAAACTGGTGAAACAATGGGGCGTGTTGGCCACGAATTTGGTGCTACTACAGGTCGTGCGCGCCGTTGTGGTTGGTTAGATTTGGTTGCGCTAAAATACGCAGTTGAAGTAAATGGTGTCACCCAACTGATGATGATGAAAGGTGATGTGCTTTCAGGGTTTGATGAGCTTAAAGTGTGTATTTCATACGACTATCGAGGTAAAAATATTCAACACCTACCCTATTCCTTGTATGCAGAAGAATTAAAACCACAATACACTTCATTTTCTGGTTGGAAAGAGGACTTGACTAAAATGCGAAGTGAAGATGAGCTCCCAAAAGCTTTTATGGATTACGTTTCATTTATCGAGGCATTTGTAGAAACTCCCATAAAAATTGTATCAGTAGGCCCAGATAGAAATCAAACTATCTTTCGTTCTTCTTAACATAAACATATGAGAGCTATTCTATTTTCTTGTTCAATGTTATTATCCGCGACTGGACTATGGGCACAGGAAAAAGAAATAGAAATTCGTCAAGCGGGCTCTTTTCAGTTAGACGAAGAAAACTTCCCTGGAGCAAACATCTTAGAACGCAGTGCCTCACAGCAAGTGCACCTAGTCCATCAGGGCATGGACGTTTGGTCGGATAAAGCTTTTTTTTATAAAAAAGAAAATAAGTTTGATGCATTTGGAAATGTACGAGTCAATCAAGGAGACAGCTTAGTACTTACATGCAAAACCGTTAATTACGATGGTAATATAAAATTAGCCGTGGCAAAACAACAAGTGGTCCTTGACAATAAAGAAATGCTTCTTAAAACGGATACTCTTTACTTTGACAGGATTAAAAACATGGCCTACTACGATGCCAACGGAACGGTCTATGATAGTCTGACAACGATAAACAGCAAAAGAGGTACTTATATTTCTGACAACAAAAAATACAAATTCGAAGATAAGGTAGTGGTCAATAATCCTGACTTTACATTGACTTCTGCGCGTATGGATTTTTATACCGAAACAAAACATGCTTTTTTTTACAGTGCTACCAAAATTATTGGAGAAGACTATGTCATTCGATGTAATCAAGGTTTTTATAATACGGAAAGCAAAGAGGGTTACTTTAAGAAAAATGCATCTGTTGATTATAATAATCGCAATATAATTGGGGACAGTATTTATTTTAATGATGAAATAAAATATGCATCGGCTACCCAAAACATTCGCATAACAGATACCATAAACAACTCCTTTATTACTGGAAATTATGGACAGGTCTTCAAGTTAAAGGACTCTGCTATGGTAACCCACCGTGCAGTTGCCATTAATCTTGTTGAGAAAGACTCATTATTTATTCACGCAGATACGCTTGTTGCAACTGGACCGCCTGATGAAAGAATTATACGTGGCTTTCACGACGTACGTATATTTAAAGAGGATTTAAGTGGCAAAACAGATTCTATACATTTTAATCAAAATTCTGGTCGTGCCAAACTTATTAGACGCCCAATCAACGACCGTGACTTACAATACTTAACCCCACAAGAAATTGCAGATCGTAATCCAATATTATGGTCAGACGAAAGTCAAATGACGGGAGACGAAATTCACATTACCATTGATAATCAAAAAGAAGTATTGGACTCCCTGTTAATTTACAACAATGCTTTTGTTATAGAACAGGATAGTCTAGATGCTGCCAATTTTAATCAAATTAAAGGGATTCAACTTAAGGGTAAGTTTAAAGGAAAGAGTCTTGAAAAGGTTGATGTGATTCAAAACACTGAAATGATATATTACATATATGATGATGAAACCCAAGAGCTCACGGGAATAGACAAAGCCATATGTAGTGCCTTGCGCTTAGAATTTGTAGACAGTGGGATTGAAAAAATTACTTTTTTTACAAATCCTGACGGTACAGTTTATCCAACAAAGTACCTACCCGAAAACGCCAGGCAATTGCTTGGTTTTACTTGGCGTGAAGACGAAAGGATTTATAGTAAAAAAGATCTTTTTCACGGGACTGACCTTGAAAACTACAGCATTGAAGTTAGACCGGCAAAAATAAAAGGAATCCCACTAGAACTGAAAAGATAGCTGCAATGACTTCACTTGCATCCTTATTCAAAAACTTTCAAGCGCAAACGACACCATACCCAATGGGGCTCGAAATTGTTCGCGCAAAAGGTTGTTATTTATTTGATAGCAATAAAAAAAAATATTTGGATTTAGTTGCAGGCGTTTCCGCTTGTAGCTTGGGCCATAGACATCCAGCAGTTGTAAGAGCCATTAAAAGGCAATTACGCAAATACCTTCATGTAATGGTTTATGGTGAGTTTGTTCAAAAAGAACCCGTCTTACTTGCCAAGTTGTTGGCCGATTATTTACCACAACACCTAAACACAACATATTTAACCAATTCTGGAACTGAAGCTGTTGAAGGTGCATTAAAATTAGCCAAACGCGTGACCGGTCGTGCTGAAATAATTGCTGCAAAAAATGCTTATCATGGAAATACCATGGGGGCCATGAGCGTTATGGGATATGAATTGCGAAAAAGCGCCTACAGACCGCTTATACCGGGAACGCGTTTTATTGAATTTAATAACAATGATGACATTGTATACATTAACCGTCAAACAGCTGCTGTTATTTTGGAAACCATTCAAGGTGGTGCCGGGTTTATATTGCCAAATGAAGGCTATTTAAAAAAAGTAAAAAAACGCTGTGAAGAAGTTGGTGCCATGCTTATTCTAGATGAAATTCAACCTGGTATTGGACGCACAGGAAAACTATTTGCCTTTATGGATCACGGAGCAACACCTGATATTTTGGTTGTTGGAAAAGGACTTGGTGGCGGGCTTCCAGTAGGGGCATTTATTGCTGATCAAAAACATATGGCAAAACTTAAAGACTCTCCTTCGCTTGGGCACATCACTACTTTTGGCGGAAATCCTGTAATCGCTGCAGCATGTAGGGCTACGTTAGAAACCATTTTTAAAAGTAATTTGATTGAGGCCACACTTAGGAAGGAAAAACTCTTTAGAAACGTACTTGTTCATCCCAAAATAAAAGTAATTAGAGGTAAGGGACTTATGCTTGCACTCATTATGGATGATGCAAAAACCGCACAGGGACTGGTAAAAGGCTGTATAAATGAGGGGGTTTTACTCTTTTTTCTACTATTTGAACCCGCCGCTGTACGTATCTCCCCACCCCTAACCATATCTGAAAAACAGATTAAAAAAGCCTGTAATACCATCATCAAAGTTCTTGACCGAATGCAGTGTTGATTACTTTGTTGAAAATTGAGTTAGCAACACTATAGTAACCTGAATTTCAATTTTTAGCTTTATGAAAATAATCAAGCTATGGAGTTTCCATTTGGTGATTTTTATGAATTTCCTGTTTCACGTTTTGAGTCCATGCTTAAAACAAACGAAATTCAATTTTTTGATGCGTCGGAATTTGAGGAAATTGGACAGTATTATATTGATGCTGCAAATCTTGGTATGGCAAAAAAAGCAATTGAAGTTGGACTCAATCAACACCCAGGTGCTACAGAACTCACTTTGCTTCTTATCGAATACCATACCCTTACAAATTCATATGAAGAAGCGCGCGTCTTGGTAGAAAATTTGATAGCCGTCGAACCCTTCAACCCCTATGCTTTTCAGCATTTGGCAGTGGTACAGTCCAAGTGTAATGAGCATCAACAAGCAATTGAGTCGCTCAAAAAAGGATTGGTCTATGCAGAGAATAAATACGAGTTTCATGCGCTTCTCGCCATGGAATACCTCTATTTAGACGCCTTTTTTATGGCAAAAGAGTATTTCATTAGATGTTTGCAGGAAGAAATAACAGATAATCATGCACTGTATAACATCATTTATTGCTTTGAGTCCCTAAAAGATGCTGATGGTGCTATTGCCTATATGAACGAGTTTTTAAACAAAGATCCATATAATGAAGTTGCATGGCATCAGTTGGGAAGACAGTATTTGGCTAAGCAAATGTATGAGCAGGCCATCACAGCTTTTGATTTTGCTATCATCTGCGACGACACTTTCATTGGTGCATACCTAGAGTTGGGTAAAGCGCTCGAGCAACTAGGGCGTTACAATGAGGCGATTAATAACTATGAGAACACACTCAGTATCGATGACCCAACGGCTTTTGCACTTCTACGGATTGGAGAATGTCACTTAAAGTTAAAAAACGATGAACTGGGCGTTAAATTCCTAAAAAAGGTAATTCACGAAGATCCATTACTTGACAAAGGCTGGTTGGCATTATGTGGACATTATATGCGTAACAAATCCTTTGCAAAAGTTTTACACTACATAAAAAAGGCGATTAAGATTGATAGCGGCCATGTTATATATTGGCGACTATATGCGCAGGCAAACAAGGCATTGGGTTTCTTGGAGGAGGCAAATCTGGCATATGAGCGTTTGGTAAATCTTGGAAACTATGAACTTCAAACTTGGCTTGATTGGGCTAATGTGTTATTACAACTGCAAGACTACAGCAAAGGCATCGACAACTTGCGTCAGGGGCTGGAGTTTCACCCCAAAAATAGCTCTTTAAACTATATGCTGGCAGGTTTTTACATGATGCAGGCAAAGGCAAACGAAGCATCATTCTTTCTTAAAAACGCCTATGCTATCAATCCAAACGAATTGGATGTTTTATATGAAACTTTTCCGACCTCAAGGGCTTCAGTATTGGTAAAGGATACCTTATCAATTTCATAGTATGCTTTAGGCTTGATTGCGTAGTTTTACATTCCAATCACTAATTGACGTTATTTTAAACGTAAACACAATGAAGCAATCTACCAAAGAACATATTATAACTTACCTTAAGGGTTTTGCGATGGGTGTTGCAGATGTGGTTCCAGGTGTTTCGGGTGGTACCATTGCGCTTATTACGCATATCTATGAAAGACTCATAAAAGCTATTGATAAGGTTTCTCTATCACTTGTTGTTAAACTCTTTAGTCACAACAGAAAAGCAGCATGGCAATCCATTGATGGTACATTTCTATTAACACTAATGCTTGGAATTGGAACAGCCATACTCCTTGTAAGCAGTGGTATTTCATGGCTACTAATCTCCTATTCAATACCACTATGGTCTTTTTTCTTTGGATTGATATTAGCAAGTGCTTTTGTGTTAAAAAAAAATGTGACTAAGTGGAATGGCATCGCTTTTGCTGCCACAGCGATAGGGTTTTTTATTGCTGTGGGAATAGGCCTTATTACTCCTAGTGTAGGCTCAGAGAGTTTATTGTATCTTTTTTTTTGTGGTGTTTTGGTTGTTATAGCAATGATACTCCCTGGAATTTCAGGTGCATTTATACTAATCCTGCTGGGTGCCTATGAAACGGCTTTAAACGCATTGGAAAAAATTAAGGTCCTAGATGTTGAGGGTTTTATTGTTTTTTTTGTGATGGCAGCAGGTGGATTAATAGGACTAAAAGCTTTTTCTAGAATACTGCGCTGGCTTTTCACCAAATACAAAAATATCATTTTGGCCACCATGACTGGCTTTTTATTAGGATCATTATACAAGGTGTGGCCGTGGAAAAAAATTACTTCATACTATACCAACATTGATGGTATTGAAGCGCCGCTAACAACATCAATTATGTTACCTGAGTTATCCGATCCTAATGCACATGTATTACTGGCATTTATAGCATTTATAGCGGCATTATTTTTGTTGTATTTTTTTGAAAAATTTAGCAATAAAAATCATGTCTAATCGATCATTATCAGATTATAGCTTATTGATTCTAAAGGGGGTTGCTATGGGGATAGCCAATAAAATACCAGGAGTTTCTGGAGGTATCGTTGCGGTTGTGACTGGCTTTTATGAAGAGCTTATTTTTTCCTTTCAAAGAATCAATTTTAAGGCGGTTTCCTTATTGTTTAGTGGTCGTTTTAAAACCTTTTGGCAGTATGTTAATGGCAAATTTTTAACAGCTTTGTTTGTGGGGATTGTATTAAGCTATTTTACTTTATCGATCTTACTTGATGCAGCGTTGACAGCCTACCCGACTCATGTATGGGCACTGTTCTTTGGTTTGGTTTTGTCATCTGCCCTAATTTTATTTCGAGACTTCAGTAATTGGAATAAAAAAAATATGATGCTCGGCATAATAGGTCTTGCCGTTGGTTTAGGCTTAAGTATTTTGTCACCATCAGACGAAAATACCAACCTAATCTATATTTTCTTTTGTGGATACCTAAGCATTATAGGCATGACCTTACCTGGATTGTCGGGGTCATTTTTACTTATCCTTATGGGCAACTATTCACTATTATTGGTAGATAGTGTAAATGCCTTAGGCAGATACATATTTAGTATTTTTAGTAATATTGAGTTATTGCCCCAAGACGAGACTTATGCCCTTGTGTTTACAGTATTTTTAACTGGTTCTTTGGTTGGAATCAGCACCCTTTCAGCAATAATTCACAAAATACAGCTGCGCGCTAGGGATGAATTACAAGCTGTATTAATTGGATTTGTTTTTGGGTCGCTATTTATTCTTTGGCCCCCGAATAGAATTCCTAATTTTACTCAAATTAACAGCACAACAGATACCATATTGGCTGTTTTTTGGGGCATGATAGGACTAATTATTGTATTTGCACTAGGTTATTATGAGCGAAAAAAATAAAATGCGTTTTGGACTTTTAGGAAGGGATATTGACTATTCCTTCTCTAGGTCATATTTTGCCGAGAAATTTCAAAAAGAGACACTTGTTCATTGCACATATGAGAATTTTGATTTGCCCAATTTAACCCAATTTGAAACGGTTTTACGAACACCCCAACTCAAAGGGATGAACGTGACCATCCCATACAAACAAGAAGTGATGCCTTTTCTTGACGGCCTTGATGAGGTTTCACAAGCCATTGGTGCGGTGAATACAATCGTATTTAATAAAGACGGAACAACGACTGGATATAACTCCGACTATATTGGTTTTCAAAAGAGTATAGTCCCTCTAATTACTTCTCAAATTAAAGCGGCATTGGTATTAGGCACAGGTGGATCGTCTAAGGCAGTGGTATATGCTTTACACAAAATGGGTATTGCCACCCAATATGTCTCAAGGAAAAAAGGGATTGATAACTTGACATACGAAGAAATAACAAAAAGGATCTTAAAAGAGCATAAGTTAATTGTGAACTGTACCCCCCTAGGAACGCATCCCAATATACTCCAAAAACCGAATCTCAATTATGATCAGATAACGAACGAACATGTTCTATTCGATTTAATTTATAATCCCACCGAAACTGCATTTATGAAGGCTGGTAGAAAAGCTGGTGCTAAGGCTGCGAACGGCAGTAATATGCTGGTTGAACAGGCAGAAGCGTCTTGGCGTTTGTGGAATATGTGATTTTTTTTGAGCGATATACTATAAATTGTATATTCGAGTTGATTTAAATCATGATTATGTTGGAAGAAACCGACAACGATTTGCAAAAAGCAAACGATGAAAACGTAAGTGAAGAAGCTTCTATCCCCAATACCAAAAAAGAAGACGATACCACTGATACACAAAGAGAGTCGAGTGAAGAAGCGGCAACAGCGAAAAAAGCCGAAAAAGACGAGTCTGTTCTCCAAAATGAGGAGAAAAAAATGGTTGTTACAATTGAAGGGATTCTAAATGATACCACGACTCAAAAGGTTCATTTAAAGAAGCAGTTCGAAACTATGGATCCTAAAGAAATGCTTGAACATTTTTCAGAGACTTTGATTAATAATCCAGTACAAAGTTTAAAAGGAACAATAGACGTATTGACCAAGGCCTTTGAAACAAAAATGTCTGCTCTTAAGGCTTCCCAAAGACAAATTTTTATAAACGAAGGAGGAAATCCAGATGCGTTTTATTTTAATCCTCAAGTACTAAAAGACTTCAATAATCTCATTCGTAGATACAAATTAGACAGAAGCACATACTATAGAAGCGTTGAAGAAAAACAACGTAAAAACCTTGAGCATAGATTAGCGCTAATACAAGAGTTAAAAGGGCTTCTGAGTGTTGATCAAGACATTAACTTTACTTACAAACAATTTAAAAATTTACAAAGGAGCTGGAAAGAAATAGGTCAAGTCCCTCGTATGGAAGCCAACAATGTGTGGAAAACGTACCATCACCATGTGGGACGTTTTTATGATTTCTTACACTTAAATAGAGAGCTTCGTGAGTTGGACTTCAAATTTAACCTAGAGCAAAAGCTAAAAATTTGTGAACAAGCAGAGGAATTAGCGGCTATGCAGGATATTCCAAAGGCATTTCGCCGCCTACAAACACTACATAAAAAATGGAAGGATGAGCTTGGACCTGTGGACAAAGAACACAGCGAAGATGTCTGGCAGAGATTTAGTGACGCTACGAAAATTGTTCACGACAAACGAAGATACTTTGTCAAAAATCAGGAAATTATTTTTGAAGAAAACTTTGTCAAAAAGAAGGCAATTCTTTTACAAATGGAAGAATTAATTTCTAAAGAATTCAACAATAAAACCAATATCAACAATTTTTCAAAGGCATATGATGGTTTAAGAGAATCGTTTTTTGCCATTGGCAATGTACCCGTGAAACAACGAGATGATTTATGGTCAACTTTCAAAAGAACATCAAATCAGTTTAGCAAAAAAAGAAACCGATTTTACAAATTACTAAAAAAGGAATATGCAATTAATGTTATAAAGCGCAAAGAACTAATTAAGCAAGTTGAAGTCTTAAAAGATCAAACCAATCAAAAAGAGACAACAATAAAAGTTATTTCGTTACAAAAAGAATGGAAATTAGCAGGCCCTGTAAGAAAAGAAGATTTTATAAAACTGAACGGCCAGTTCAGAGCCTTGTGTAATGAGTATTTTGAAAACAAAGATGCCAATCGCAATCGGCAAAACGAAAAGCAAAAGGAAAATCTTGAACAAAAAATGACACTTTTAGCATCACTAAAAGATATAACTTCATCTAAAGGTAAAGCCAACGAAAAAGACATTGACAACATAGTTTCAAAATGGAATACGATAGGCTACATTCCAAGAAATAAAATGAATATAAACCAAGATTTTTCAACCCTGGTTGACAAAGCTTATAAGACCATTGGTCTGTCATCATCACAAATCACACAAAAAAAATACCAAAATAAGCTGGATAATATCAAGGAAGATGATGAAAGCATACGTAAAGAAATACAATCCTTAAATCGTCACATTGGTGAAATAAAGCAGGAAATCATTCAACTGGAAACCAACTTACAGTTTTTTGGAAAAAATCAAAATAAGAATCCTATAGTCTTAAAGGTCCATGAAGATATTGCCAAGTATCAAAAACGCTTAGCCGGATTGAAAGAAAAGAAACGATTGGTAAAATCTATAAATAAAGCCTAGCTCTTTTCCTTTTTGGCCACTTTCCAAAGCTGCTCCCAATGATCGGGTGTTAATTCTTCAAGGGCCTTTCCTTGCTTTTTTGCTGCCTTTTCCATGGCTTCAAAACGACTGCGAAAACGTCTATTTGTTGATGAGAGCGCATCATCGGGATTGATTTTCAAAAAACGTGCATAGTTGACTAGAGAGAAGAAAACATCTCCTAATTCGTCATTGATTTTTTCCTTTGTTCCATGTTTAATTTCATGATCTAATTCGATCAATTCCTCCTTGATTTTTTCTTTTATTCCATCAATGGTTTTCCAATCAAAACCAATACCTGCAGCTTTATCTTGCATGCGACTGGCCATGACCAAGCTGGGTAAGCTTTTGGGCACTCCGGACAAAACACTTTTTTTGCCCTCTTTGAGTTTGAGTTTTTCCCAATTCTTCTTTACATCTGACTCATCGTTAAGCACTACGTCCCCATAAACATGAGGATGCCTTTCAATAAGTTTTTCAGAAATACCGTTTGTCACATCAGCAATATTAAAAGCCTCTTGTTCACTCCCAATTTTAGCATAAAAAACAATATGCAACAAAAGGTCTCCTAACTCATTTTTAACCTCATTTAAATCGCCTGACAATATCGCTTCACTTAGCTCATAGGTCTCCTCAATGGTTAGATGACGTAAAGAAGCAAAAGTCTGCTTTTTATCCCAAGGACAATTGGTACGTAATTCGTCCATGATAGTCAACAAACGATCAAATGCCTTAAGCTGGTTGATTCGTTTGCTATCCATTATTTAATGTTAGTTTTATCAGGAAATCGCATAAGGTAGTCTGGCTTTACATTGCCTCTTGCTATCTGTGCAAGTTTGGGCTTGAGTAATTTTTTTTTAAGAGGCCCTAATTTATCTGTAAATAAAACGCCCTCTATGTGATCGAATTCGTGTTGTACAATACGTGCGGCCAAACCACTTATTTCTTCTTTTACTTTTTTAAATTGTTCATTGTAGTAAACAATTTCAATTGTTGAAAGCCTAGAGACATCCTCCCTAACGTCCGGAATACTGAGACACCCCTCATTGAAGGATTCTTCAAGTCCACTGTATGTAATAATCTGTGGATTGATAAATACTCTTTTAAACACTCTTAATTGTCGTTGTTCTAAGTGATCGAGTGATTTGTCTTGTACAAATGGGCTACCATCAACAATGAACAGTCGTAGTGACTCCCCTATTTGAGGAGCTGCAAGGCCTACACCATAAGCGGCATACATGGTTTCCCACATATCACTAATGAGTTCTTTAAGCTTCAAGTGGTGTTTTTTTACGTCAACGGCTTTCTTCTTTAATATAGGATCGCCATAGGCTATAATGGGAAGTATCATACGTTTTGCTGTTGATCTAAATACCCTTGCAATATAAGTGTTGCACTCAATTTATCAATAACTTCTTTTTTCTTTCGTACTTTTTTTGGAGCGCCAATCATCAAAAGCGACTGTTTTGCCATTTTAGAAGTGTATCTTTCGTCATATCGAACGACATTGATTTTAGGATGCTGAATTTTTAATTGAGTTACAACGGGCGTTATTTTAATTTCTACTGGTGAAGGTGTATTGTCCCGCTGTTTGGGTGCACCTACAATTATGTGCGTAACCTCCTCTAGGATTGTATAATTTTTTACATATGGAAGCAATTCTTTTGGCGAAACAGTATCAAGACCAAAAGCACAAGTCTGTAATGGATCTGTAACAGCGATACCACAGCGTTTTGTTCCATAATCTATTGCCATTATTCTAGCCATATCACAAAGATAAGTAATGAATTTTTGAGAATCATGGATTTGGTTTGATCTCAAAACTTATCTTTGAAAAAAATTTAAATGAGCAGAACTATTATTGAAGCCGCTTGGGAAGACCGGGCACTTTTACAAGAAGAAGAAACACAACAAGCCGTCCGTTCGGTAATTGACCAGTTAGACCAAGGAGTACTCCGAGTAGCTGAACCCACCGAAAATAGGTGGCAAGTAAATGAATGGGTTAAAAAGGCTGTAGTACTTTACTTCCCCATTCAAAAAATGGAAACTATGGAAGTTGGACCATTAGAATTTCATGACAAAATTCCACTTAAAACAGGCTATAAAGAAAAGGGTATTCGTGTTGTGCCGCACGCCGTGGCGCGTAAAGGTGCCTATATTTCTTCTGGCACCATATTGATGCCATCATATGTCAACATAGGTGCCTATGTAGACGAAGGTACCATGGTCGATACTTGGGCTACTGTAGGAAGCTGTGCACAAATTGGTAAAAATGTACACCTAAGTGGTGGTGTTGGAATTGGTGGTGTTTTAGAGCCCCTTCAAGCTGCTCCCGTAATTATTGAAGATAATGCTTTTATTGGTTCTCGCTGTATCGTTGTAGAGGGTGTGCACGTAGAAACAGAAGCGGTATTAGGAGCTAACGTGGTACTAACGGGTTCTACAAAAATTATTGATGTAACTGGTAATAAGCCTATTGAACGAAAAGGTCATGTTCCTGCAGGGTCTGTGGTTATTCCTGGTAGCTACACTAAAACATTTCTTTCTGGAGATTATCAAGTGCCTTGTGCGCTTATCATTGGAAAAAGGAAGAAAAGTACCAACAAAAAAACCTCACTTAACGATGCGTTGAGAGAACATGATGTGGCTGTTTAAGTTGTGGAAACAGCTAACCCTTAATTAATACATAGTTTTTATATCCACCAAGAACTTTTCCACAAAGAAAGACTCGTTCTATCCAAACAATGAGTCGGTATTTAAACTTTTCATGTTTTGCCTTAGGACGGCCTATTGCTGTTGGACCTTTGAATCTAAGGCTATCTTCCCAGTCAAGAGAATTTATTTTTGAATTCATGACTTTAGGGTGTTGACTTTTAAACTTTAGGCAATAATCTAACCTTCCGTAGTCATATTTTTGCATATACTTTTCGTAATATGCTTTCTTCACATTTTTACCTTTATTCCAATTGTAGAAATAAGTACATTTTTTAAACATTATTTTGGGAGGGCGCACCCAACCGTAATGATACATATTGGCCTGTAGCTTAACAACATTTAGCTTTGAAGTACCTTTTTTTTCTCGATAGCTTAATCCATCAAAATTAGGAATACGTCTAAAAGACTGTGCGTCTTTAAAAGAGTGTAAATCAACGTCATTGCGAATAATTCTAATTTCATAAGGATACCAACAATGATCGCGAAAATAATGACCATAATCTCCATAAAAGTGATAGTAGTTAAATAAAAATCCGTCAACACTTTTATCGCCTAAATAATGAGTACACTTTGAAACAATTTCAAAATAATCTTCCTCGTGGATAACCTCGTCACCTTGAAGATATAGCAACCAATCTCCTGTACATGCTTCTTTTGCAATATCAGTTTGGTGGGCGTATTCCATACCTATAGGATATTTGTTAGTATCCCATAAAGTATGAATGATCTTAAGTTTTTCACTTCCTAAGCTTCGTAATTTTTCATCAGTATCATCATCATCGTCTCCCTTGGCTAATGCAACAACAAATTCATCGACAATAGGTAAGGCAGATTGAATAGATTCAAGTATGGGGTAATAAAGTTTTGAGGTATTTCTTAAAAAAGTAAAGCCACTAATTTTCATGTTTTCAAAAATACTATTTTAATAACTTAACCTAAAATAGCGTAATTTTGCCCTATGCGAATAGGATATGATGCAAAGCGAATTTTCCATAATGCTAGTGGATTAGGAAATTATGGCAGAGATTTAGTTCGCAATTTGGCTAACAGCTTTACTAACACAGAATTCTATCTATACAATCCAAAAAAAACAAGCCTAAATCGCTGGCATCCTTTACCCAACACAACAGAACGAAAACCAGCGGGTATTTGGCGATATTTTCATGCTATTTGGAGACAAGGTCCTATCTCAAGACAACTCAAGGCAGACGAAATTGACTTGTATCATGGTTTAAGCGGAGAATTACCCAAAGGTCTACAGACAGCTGCTATAGTAACAGTTCATGATCTCATTTTTGTACGTTATCCAAAACTTTATAAACGAGCAGATGTTTATATCCACAAACGAAAAGTAAATCACGCTGTTAGTGCTGCCACAAAAATTGTTGCCATAAGCGAACAAACAAAAACAGATTTGTTAGCATTTACAGATGTTTCTGAAGAAAAAGTTTCTGTTATTTATCAAGGTTGTCATCTCGCATTCAAGAACAAATTATCTCAAAAACAAAAGCAAGAAATAAAACAAAAATTTGGGCTCCCCGATGAGTTTGTGTTATATGTAGGTACTTTAGAAGAGCGAAAAAATGCATTATCCATAGCAAAAGCACTAAAAGACAGTTCACTACACATGGTTTTTGTCGGAAAAATAAAGAAACATGGTGAAAAGCTAAAGGCTTTTATTGCTAAAAATAATATGGGAAAAAGGGTGATTTTTATTGAAGACATTGAAATTCAATATCTAGCAGGCATTTATCAGAACGCAACGGTGTTTTGCTACCCTTCTTTTTTTGAAGGTTTTGGCATTCCGATTATAGAAGCTTTATATAGTGGTGTCCCTGTAGTAACTAGTAAAGGAGGATGTTTTTCAGAAGCAGGTGGCCCAGCCAGCCTATACGTAGACCCAAAAGATGAAAAAGAAATTGGGAAAGCTATTAACACATTGTTTTCTGAGTCTGTAGAAAAAAGAAAGTTAAGAGTTTTAAAAGGGTTTTCCTATGTCCAACGCTTTAATGATGATGTAATCGTTGAAAAATGGCAAAAACTCTACCAATCTGTCAAGTATGTCTAGAAATTGTAAAAAGGCTAACTCAACAGCAAAATCTAAAAGCGAAAAAAAAGTTGGTGTAACCGCCATTGTAACTACTTTCAATGAAGAACACAATATCGAAAGGTGTCTTCGCTCTATACAATGGGCAGATGAATTGCTAGTAGTGGACTCTTACAGCGAGGATAATACTGTTATGATTTCTAAAAAAATGGGGGCTACTGTTTTGCAACGAAAATACAATTATGCGGCAGATCAAAAGAATTGGGCAATTCCACGAGCCAAAAACCCATGGGTTATTCTGCTTGATGCCGACGAAGTAGCTGAAGCTAGTATGCAAAATGAGATTAAGGAACTACTTTCGGGACAACTTAAGCACAGTGCATTTTGGATAAGAAGAAAAAATTATTTTTTAGGAAAGTGGGTTCGTTTTTGTGGGTGGCAAAACGATAAAGTTATTAGGTTTTTTAAGAGAGACTTACACTGTTATGAAAACAAAATGGTACATGAAGAAATTAAAAAAAATTGTTCTGTAGGTAAGTTAAAGTCAAAAATACATCATTTCACATCTGAAAACCTGAACAAATACAATAAGAAAATAGAGCGTTATGCAGAATACGCAGCAAAACAAAACATACTAAAAAACAGAAAGATAAATTGGTTTCATTTATATTTAAAACCCTCGTATAAATTTCTTCATAGCTATATTCTACGTGGTGGGTTTTTAGATGGAAAAATTGGATTAATAATTTGTCAATTTAGAGCAAAAGAAACATGGCTAAAAGCTTTCAAAACAAAACAGCTAAAAATATTTAGAGAAGGAAAAGAAATTCCTATCGACGCGGTCATTACATGGGTTGACAATGGAGATGCAGCACACATGGAAAAGGTTTTTAAATTCATTCCCAAGTCAGACCTTGCATTGCGCAAGAAATTTAAAGAACGGTTTAAAGAAGTTGAAGAGATAAAATTTGTCGTGCATTCGATTTTGAAATATGCCCCCTTTATTCGTGAAATTTTTATTGTAACTGATAATCAAGTTCCAAAATTTATCAAAAACGACACTTCTGGTCTTTACGAAAAAGTCAAAATAATCGATCATAAGGATATCTTCAAAAAAGACGCCTCTTTTCTTCCTGTATTTAATTCTAGAAGTATTGAAACCAAACTCTATGAAATACCAGGTCTTTCAGAACATTTTATATATTTTAACGATGACATGTTTTTGCTTAAACCATTAAAACAGTTTCATTTTTTTAATGAAGGCTTACCCATAATTAGAGGGAAATGGAAAAAGTTTAAAGAAGATGTTTTTTACAAAAAAAAATTTTCGAAGAAACACTTAACAAAACCAAAACACGGATTTGCGCAAGACTTAAGTGCTAAATTAATTGGGTTTAAAAAGGTATTTAGGTTTCAACACACGCCAATTCCAATTAGAAAAAAAATTCTCAAAAAATTCTTTGAGCAAAACCGCAAGCTTGAAATAACAAACATTAAGCATAAATTCCGAGATAAAGAACAATTCCTCATTCAGGGTATTGCCAATCATATTGAAATCGAAAATAACAGTTGTATAACTCTTGAAGATTATCAGCTTGTAAACATCACATCATATAAAAGGAGTGTTATTTGGCTTTATCTTAAGTTAAATATTATTGCAAACAAAAAGAACAAGCTATTTTTGAATATTCAAGAATTGAACCTTTACAAAGAAGCGAAAAAGAAATTTGTTTTAGATTGGTTGGATAACAAATACAAACTTTAGAGCAATACGTAATACAATTCTTTTAATTCCATATTAATAAATAATGAGGATATTCCCGTTTTACTTTTTGAAAAAAATTTTTAAGCTAAAATATTTAGCGCACAAGTATTTACTCAAAACTACAAAACATTTAAAATATTTTTATCGAGTATACTTAACTCCTAATTTTTATGACACAACTTTCATGTATTATTTTAAAGGAACTTATGGATTTTTCCTGAATGATTTTTTAAAAAATATATCAATTGACACTAATTGGTTTGATTTTGATAGTCAAAATAAAAATGTCGCTTCATGTGGATTTTCTAAGTTTGAAAAAATTGGTGCTGGTCTGGTGCATTATGATATGTTAATTTCTAGAAACTAAGACAAAATTAATTTATGTCCAATAACGTTAAAATCAATGTATTTTCTGTATACCTTGAAAAAGGTAAAACACTCCTCTACCCCACAGACACTATCTGGGGATTGGGTTGTGATGCTACAAATCAAGATGCAGTAGACCGTATATATACAATAAAAATCCGTTCAAAAAGTAAACCTTTAATTGCCCTAGTTAGTGATATACATATGTTAGCGCAATATGTTGGAACTGTACCTAAAAATATTGACAGCCTATTGGCAACTGACAATCCTACAACCATCATATACTCCAAAGGAAAAGGATTGGCAAAAGGCATAATTGCAGATAATGGCAGTGTTGCCATTCGTATTCCAAGAGCAGGTTTTGCTTTAGACTTGATCAAATCCTTCGGCAAACCCATAGCAAGCACCTCTGCAAATATCAGTGATGCACCCATTCCAGAAAGCTTTGGCGAAATAGACCCGCATATTTTGGCGCAAGTAGACGAAGTAGTACCTTTGAATAAAGAAAAAGTAGCGCGAGTTCCGTCACAGGTATTACAAATTATGCCCGACGGCAGCGTGAAGCAATTGCGATGAAAACCCAAGAATTACTAATCGAAGAAGCGCTAGCACCATCCGTGTTTACACACGTTCAAAAAGCAGCAGATGAATTAAGCCTTGAAACCTATGTCATTGGCGGGTATGTTAGGGATACCTTCCTCGACCGTAAAAGAGGACATGATATAGACATCGTAACTGTTGGCAGCGGAATAAGCCTAGCCAAAAAAGTGGCTGAGATATTGCCTGGAAAAACCAACATCCAAGTTTTTAATAACTACGGCACTGCAATGATCAAATGGCAAAATATGCAATTAGAATTTGTCGGGGCAAGAAAAGAAAGTTATGACCACAAGAGCCGGAATCCTTTGGTAGAAAACGGATCCCTAGAAGACGACCAAAACCGTCGTGATTTTACCGTTAATGCACTGGCCATTAAGCTCAACAAAGAGGGATTTGGCAGTCTGCTGGATCCTTTTAATGGCATGGAAGATTTGAATGCAAAGGTCTTGCGAACACCCTTAGATCCAGATATTACATATAGCGATGATCCCTTACGGATGCTGCGTGCAGTACGCTTTGCCACACAACTTGACTTTATCATTGATAAAGCTTCGCTTTTATCAATTAAAAAGAGCAAAACGCGTATCGATATATTATCCAAGGAACGTATTATTGAGGAAGTGCACAAAATTTTAGCCTGCTGTATGCCGTCTACTGGCCTTTTATTGTTAGATCAATTGGGGCTTTTAGAACGAATATTTCCTGAAATTACAGCGCTCAAAGGAATTGAAAAAGTCGAGGTACAAAGTCACAAAGACAACTTCTACCACACATTTGAAGTGGTGGACAACATTTGTGCTTATACTGAAAATATATGGCTGCGCTGGGCAGCATTGCTGCATGATATTGGCAAAGCACCAACCAAAAAATTTGACAAGAAAATTGGGTGGACTTTTCACGCACATGAGTTTGTGGGTGCGAAAATGGTATATAAGCTTTTTAAACGTATGCGGATGCCTTTGAACGACAAAATGAAATACGTTCAAAAACTGGTTTACATGAGCTCAAGACCTATTGTTATTTCAGAAGATCACGTAACCGACTCGGCTGTACGTAGACTCATTTTTGATGCAGGGGATATCTTGGAAGATTTGCTTTTGCTCTGCAAGGCAGATATAACTACAAAAAATCCTAAGCGATTTGCCAAGTATCACAATAATTTTGACATTGTAAAAGCAAAGATTGAAGAAGTCGAAGCGCGAGATCGTGTACGAAACTTTCAACCCCCTGTTACAGGTGAAGAAATCATGCGTATTTTTGCATTAAGGCCTTGCAGACAGGTAGGCGAACTCAAAGAGGCAATTAAAGAAGCTATTTTAGAAGGTGTCATCCCAAACGAATACAAAGCTGCACACGATTTTATGCTAACAAAAGCCAAAACCATGGGGTTATCCCCAACTTTGTAATGTATAAACAACTACAGCGTTGGACGCGTATCTCGCTTATTATAGTTTACCTTGTTATTGCTGCAGGGGCTACGGTTCGAATGACTGGTAGTGGTATGGGGTGCCCAGACTGGCCTAAGTGCTTTGGTTATCTAATTCCACCCACTGATGCTGCTAAACTGGAATGGAAACCAAACACCAAATACAGTAAAGGAAATGTGATTATCGATAACGAAAGATTACTTGTAGCTTCCACCAACTTCACAACCACCAATCAATTTAATATCGATATGTGGGAGCCTTACACCAAACACGATTATGCTATTTTTGATGCCAAGCACACTTGGATCGAATTCATCAATAGATTGTTAGGTGCTTTATCAGGCTTAGCCATCCTAGTCCTATTTGGATTTAGCATTAAATGGATACGTAAAAAGCCTATTATTTTTATTTTTTCTTTGTTATCGCTGTTGGGAATTCTATTTCAAGCTTGGCTTGGAAAAACGGTGGTTGACTCCAACTTACTGCCGATGAAAATATCCTTACACATGTTGATGGCATTAATGTTGGTAGGTTTCTTACTTGTAGTTAGAGTAGCATCCAAATCCTTCGGGCTAAGCAAAAAACCCTCCAGAAAAATTATCCTTTTACTCTACAGTACTTTTGTGCTAACAATTGTACAAATTGTTTTGGGAATACAAGTAAGACAATATATAGACACACAAGTAGTGCGCTGGGGATATGATTTCCCGCAATACTGGCTTGCCACTCCAGAGCTAAACTTTTATATCCACAGAAGCCTGTCAGTTCTAGTGGTTATTACAAACGCATGTTTATTTGTAAGTGTAGTCAAAGAACAGCTTGAAAAGGTTTTTATCACTCGTATTCTATGGATAATCGGCGGGGAAGTAGCTCTTGGAATTACTATGTTTTATTTAGACTTCCCATTCGCAACCCAACCACTACACTTGGTATTAGCCACACTGCTTTTTGGCGTGCAACTTTATTGGATTTTACGCATTAATTTACACCGCTATGATTTATCACTTTAGACTTATTTTAGACACCAAAGAAGATGTTTTTAGAGACATTGCTCTTGATGAAGGTGACACTTTTGAAGATTTTCACAACGCCATAACACAGGCCTTTGGTTTTGGTGGTTCAGAAATGGCCATATTCTACGAAAGTGATGAAGAATGGCAGCAAGGAGATTCCATCTCATTGTTTGACATTGGAGATGAAAGTGTTCCCCGTATGAGCGAAACTCCGCTTAACTCCGTATTTCCTTCTGTTTCAAAAATGCTTTATGTCTATGACTTCTTGAACTTATGGACCTTTTTTGTTGAGCTGATCGAAACCGATGAGCCAAAACCAGGAAATACTTATCCCATGTTAATTTATAGCCATGGAGAAGTTCCCGAGGAAGCACCGGAAAAAACATTTAGTGCTGATAAGGATGAATGGAATGAAGACTCTTTTAATGAAAGTGACCTTGATGATGATTTAGAAGACACATCACAAGACTGGTATTAATTGTCAACACGAAGCATTTCGTGGTTTTCGTAGTTGCGCTTTACAAAATGAAATGAAGCGCGCATAATATCACCCATAGACTTGCTTTTTTTAAAAGATGTAAGTTTAGTTAGTTTATAAACCTCCTGTCGCAATTGTTGAATTTTTTCTGGTTTTGAAATGTGGTCGTTTAACATGCATTTAAGCAAGTGTGTTAACCTTGTTTCATTTCCTAAAATGCGACGCGCAATAGTAGCCCGTTCCTCAATTTTATATTGGTCAATTGACGTTTTGGTCAGATGTTCTTTAACAAGCATAACCATGGCCAAGTTTTCTTTAAAAAACTGAGGGCGGTATATCTTTAAATTACCCTCATAGCACTGCTGATCAAAATCAATAGCACGGATTTTATAAATAACCTTATCAAAATCATGAATGGGAACAATCACATAATTATAAGAGCGCATGTCTCCAAGTAAGCGTATCATACACCTCTCGTTAAATTTGACAAAAGATTTGGCAATTTGATTGCGTTCAGATTTACTACACTTAGGTAAGAAATCTTTGATAAATTCATCTCCCGGTAGACCCGCAATATGTTCTTCAATAAGGGTGTTTTTGTATACCAGAAAGTTTAGGTTATTTGGGGAAAGCATGTGTTCGAGTTCAAGGCCATAAACACGAGAGGCATCTGCTTTTTTCACATAAAAATAAATAAAGTTATCATTAAGAGTGTTCCGAATTTTGACTCGAAAGGGCTTGGAATTGCCAAAAGTACAATAATCTATGGCATCCACATTTAGGTACGGAATGGTCAACGCCCTACCGTCTGAATGAAGCAAGGCGTAAACACTTTTTAGCTGCTCATCAATTTCCCTGCGTTCACTATCTGAATAAAATACACGCACCCATAAGCTGTCCTGGTCGTGCTTGTTCATCACAGCAACAGAACCCGAAAAGCGGAGCAAATCGTCGTAAAATACCGGGATTTGATAAGCCCGTGAATACAAGTCCAAATAATCCACTAGAAATGGATTGATAGGGTATGTTGGTTTTTTTTTCGTGATTATCAAATCGCTCATAGTGTCAAAGTTAAAGCTTTGCATAATAAAAAACAGCCTTAATATGCTAATACAACTTATATATGCTGTTCTAAACGTAAATAAATTTACCAAAACATAGATGTTCAGATTTTTTATATCATTATCGCATCAGCTTGATGCCTTATTTTTATTAATTGACATATCGCTTACTAAAACGCCATGAGCTATAAGTTTTTGCTATTTTTGGCAAGCTATGGAGTTTCAACTTGTTTCAGACTTTAAACCAACTGGTGATCAGCCCGAGGCCATTCGGCAATTGGCGCAAGGCCTTATATCTAGAGATAAATTCCAAACCCTGTTGGGTGTTACAGGATCTGGAAAGACTTTTACAGTTGCCAATGTAATTGCAGAAACCCGTAGGCCTACGTTAGTTCTTGCACATAACAAAACTCTAGCAGCACAGCTCTATTCTGAATTCAAACAATTCTTTCCCAACAATGCAGTGGAGTATTTTGTATCCTATTACGACTATTATCAACCTGAGGCCTATATACCTACTACGGGCACTTATATTGAAAAAGACTTGTCTATCAACGATGAAGTTGAGAAACTGCGTTTAAGTACCACCTCAGCACTGCTTTCTGGACGTAGAGATGTAATCGTGATTGCCTCCGTTTCTTGTTTATACGGAATTGGAAATCCCGTGGAATTCAAAAAGAATGTCATTTCCATTGAAATAGGTCTAGAAATTCCTAGAACAAAGTTTTTGCATCAATTGGTACAAAGCCTATATGCACGAACCACTGCCGACTTCTTGCATGGTAACTTTCGTGTTAACGGAGATATTGTTGACGTTTTTCCAAGCTATGCGGACCATGCCTTTAAAATTCACTTTTTTGGAGATGAAATTGAAGCCATTGAAGTATTTGATCCACTAACGGGAAACATAAAAGAGAACTTCGACAAACTAACTATTTATCCAGCCAATATGTTTGCTACCTCGCCCGAGGTACTACAAAACGCAATTCATCAAATCCAAGACGATTTAACGGCACAAGTGGACTACTTTAAAGAAATTGGTAAACACCTTGAAGCCAAACGACTGGAAGAGCGTACCAATTTTGATTTAGAAATGATTCGTGAACTGGGTTATTGCTCTGGGATTGAAAACTACTCCCGCTATATAGATGGGCGTGCGCCAGGTACACGACCGTTCTGTTTACTAGACTACTTTCCAGATGATTTTTTGATGGTGGTAGATGAAAGTCACGTGACCTTATCGCAAGTACACGCCATGTATGGCGGAGACAGAAGTCGAAAAGAGAACTTGGTTGAATTTGGTTTTCGATTGCCAGCTGCCATGGACAACAGACCGCTGAAATATGAAGAATTTGAACAGCTACAGCAACAAGTAATTTACGTGAGTGCTACGCCATCAGACTATGAGCTGGAACAAACAGCGGGTGTCTATGTAGAGCAAGTCATTCGTCCAACAGGACTTCTTGATCCCATCATTGAAGTGCGCCCAAGCTTGAATCAAATTGATGATTTGGTTGAAGAAATTCAACAGCGTGCAGAAAAAGACGAGCGGGTATTGGTAACCACACTTACCAAACGCATGGCAGAAGAGTTGACCAAGTATTTGTCACGAATATCCATTCGCTGTCGTTATATTCACAGTGACATTGATACCCTTGAACGTGTAGAAATTATGCATGATTTACGCAAAGGACTTTTTGATGTTTTAATTGGTGTTAACCTATTGAGAGAAGGCCTAGACCTCCCTGAAGTGTCATTAGTTGCTATTTTAGACGCTGACAAAGAGGGTTTTCTGCGCTCAGCACGTTCCCTTACCCAAACAGTAGGTCGTGCTGCGAGAAATCTAAATGGCATGGCCATAATGTATGCTGATAACGTCACCAGGAGCATGAAAAAAACAATTGATGAAACCCAATATCGACGTGAAAAGCAAATGGCATATAATGACCGTCACAACATCACACCACAAGCGCTGAACAAGGCATTGGATGAAACTTTTGAAAGGAGTACAGTTGCGGATGATTATATCAAAAGAGAAGCCGCTGAACCCATTGAATATTTAACCAAAGACCAGCTAAAAGCGAGGGTACGTCAAAACCGTAAAAACATGGAAAAAGCCGCCATGGATATGGATTTTATCCAGGCAGCTCATTTTAGGGATGAGATTGAACGCATCCAAAACCAACTTAAAACATTGGCATAGCTGTCAAACAGCTTATTTTATTTCAATTTGTTTTTTGGGTTCTTGAATGGCCTCCTCACGCTTGGGCATGTTAATGGTCAAAATACCATTGTCATACTTCGCTTTGATATGTACAGTGTCTACTGTTTCTGGCAGTCTAAAACTGCGTTGAAAATTATCATAACGGAATTCACGTATTGTGTATTGTTCCGAGATAGATGCATCCTCATGTTTGGATTCGCTTGAAACCGTTAACACATCATCGTCTAACTCCACATTAAAGTCCTTACGGGTTTTACCGGGAGCAGCCAATGCCAATTCAAAGTTTGTATCCGTTTCTGATATATTCACGGAAGGAACATGAGAGCGGCTAGACAATGCTGAAAATGGCGTATCGTTGCCAAAAACCTCATCTAATAAAGATGGAAATAATGGATTTGATATTCTTCGTATTAAATTCATGATGTTAAGTTTTTAAATTATACACCTAACACAAGGCAATTTACATACCAATTAAATTAAAATGACATTATGTCGCTAATTGACGTTCAAAAACTGACATTTTGTCAATTATCAGAGTACTTCCTGTACTTTATCGGCTGCTTCTTGGAACAAAATGGCGCTCTGCACTTCCAAACCAGAGTCGTCAATAAGCTGTTTTGCGATGTCTGCATTTGTTCCTTGCAAACGCACTATAATGGGTACTTGAATAGCATCACCCATGTTCTTGCAGGCATCAACAATCCCTTGCGCCACACGATCGCAACGCACAATACCTCCAAAGATATTGACCAAAATAGCCTTTACCTTGGGGTCTTGCAAAATGATACGGAAAGCAGCCTCTACGCGAGCAGCATCGGCAGTACCTCCAACATCAAGAAAGTTGGCAGGATCACCACCTGCTTGTTTGATTAAATCCATGGTTGCCATGGCCAATCCAGCACCGTTTACCATACAACCTACATTGCCGTCTAACTGAACGTAGTTAAGTCCCGCTTCACGCGCTGCCACATCAGTTGGATTTTCTTCGCGGATATCGCGCATTGCGGCAAAATCAGGATGACGGAACAGGGCATTTTCATCTAGGGTTACTTTAGCGTCAACAGCAATAATCTTATCGTCTGAGGTTTTTAATACCGGATTGATTTCAAATAAGGCGGCATCTGCACCCACATAAGCCTTGTATAAGGCAGATACAAAATTTACCATGCCTTTAAAGGCAAGACCCGAAAGCCCAAGGTTAAAAGCTACCTTACGCGCCTGAAAAGGTAACAAGCCCACGGTTGGGTTAATTTCTTCTGTGAAAATAAGCTCTGGTGTTTCTTCAGCTACTTTTTCGATATCCATTCCGCCTTCTGTAGAATACATAATCATGTTGCGCCCAGTGGTGCGATTGAGCAATACCGAAATATAGATTTCTTCGGGCTCCGAGTCGCCCGGGTAATAAACGTCTTCAGCGACCAACACTTGGTGTACTTTCTTTCCTTCAGCTGTGGTTTGTGGCGTTACCAACTGCATACCAATAATTTCTTCCGAGATACGCGCTACTTCTTCCAAAGACTTGGCAAGCTTCACGCCACCTCCTTTTCCGCGACCACCGGCATGCACCTGTGCTTTAATCACATGCCAACCAGTCCCCGTCTCATCTGTTAATTGCCTTGCCGCAGCCGTTGCCTCTTCTGGGGTAGTGGCAACAATTCCGCGCTGTACGCCTACGCCAAACTTGGCTAAAATTTCTTTTCCTTGGTATTCGTGTACGTTCATGGGTGTAAATTATTCGATACAAAAATAGACAATCAATCGAGCTTATGAACACCATAACACAAAACTTGTTTGTTATAATTATAACATCTTGTTTTATTTTTAATATATTTTGATTTTTACCTCTTAAAAACGCCTTAAAAACTTACATTTGCGCAAAACTTATGCGATGCAGCGAGGAGATTTAGTACATATAATTAAAACACATGGTAGTCCAATTTATGTATATGACGCCCATGCCATGGAAGCGCAATACAGCAGGCTGACCAATGCTTTTAGCGCAGTGCCCCAACTACGCATTAACTATGCTGTGAAGGCGCTTTCGAACCTCAGCGTACTTAAATGGATGCATCACTTGGGCGCAGGACTGGATACCGTATCTATTCAGGAAGTTCAACTTGGCTTAGAGGCAGGTGTACCTGCTAAAGAAATCATCTTTACCCCCAATGGCGTTTCTCTATCCGAAATAGAAGAAGTAGCGACCCTTGGCGTACAAATCAACATAGACAATCTTTCTGTTTTAGAGCAGTTTGGTACTGCCCATCCAACTGTACCGGTATGCATTCGCATCAATCCGCACATCATGGCGGGTGGTAATGCCAACATCTCTGTGGGGCATATCGACTCTAAGTTTGGGATTAGCATTCACCAAATGCCACACGTTTTGCGAATTGTAGAAAACACAGGCATGAACATTAATGGAGTGCACATGCATACCGGAAGTGATATTTTGGATATTGATGTATTCCTGCACGCTGCCGAAATCCTTTTTGACACAGCACGCCAATTTACGGATTTGGAATTTTTGGACTTTGGTAGTGGGTTTAAAGTACCCTACGAGCCAGGTGATAACGAAACCAACATAGAGGAACTTGGCGAAAAACTGAGTGTCCGTTTTAATGACTTTTGCAAAGACTACGGCAAAGAACTAGTATTGGCCTTTGAGCCAGGCAAATTTTTGGTATCACAAGCAGGTTATTTCCTAACGTCTGTCAATTCGGTTAAGCAGACCACCTCAACGGTATTTGCACAGGTAAACAGTGGTTTTAACCACTTGATACGCCCCATGCTCTATGGCGCGAAGCACCGTATTGAAAACATCTCCAACCCAGATGGCAGGGAACGTTTTTACTCTGTAGTGGGTTATATCTGCGAGACAGATACTTTTGCCAACAACCGCAAGATTGCGGAAATCAGCGAGGGGGACGTATTGTGTTTCCACAATGCCGGCGCCTATTGCTATACCATGGCAAGTAACTACAACTCTCGCTACCGCCCAGCCGAAGTACTATGGCACAATGGCAAAGCACATTTGATACGCCAAGCGGAAAGCTTTGACGATTTGGTTAAAAACCAAGTGATGATGGCTTTTGATACGGTTGAGGTATAGCTCACTTCGACAAAGCCTTCCCATCTATCGATAAATAAATTCGCGTCTACTTTGGAAATTCTTACGGAATTTCTAATAGATCTTTTCTAATTTACCTTACTAAAACAACCCATATACAAACACGTTGAACTACATTCAGCTAACCCCTACCCAATCACCCCAGAGCCTATAAGCTCATCGTCTAGGTACCAAGCGGCAAACTGCCCAGCGGCAATCGCTGATTGGGGCGTATCAAAAACCAAGTACATCCCAGCTGCTGTTGGGTGCAGCGTAGCAGCCGCCAAAGGCTGTCTGTAACGTATACGCGCCTGTACTCTTATTGGCTGGTCAGTTTTTAAGTCAGGGCGTATCCAGTGTATTTCTGCTTGGTCTATCCACAAGGCAGCTCGGTATAAGCCTGGGTGGTCTTTGCCCTCCCCCACGTAAATGATATTTTTTTGCACATCCGTTGCCAATACAAACAACGGTTCTTTGGTACCCCCAACCGCCAAGCCCTTGCGCTGGCCAACCGTAAAAAAATGTGCGCCATTGTGTGTGCCTACAACTTTACCATCTTCGGCAGTGTAGGCAAACTTGTTCGCCAAGCCCTTCGGGCTGTTATCTGGGGATTTGTGATACATGGGGTGCGTATCGGCAACCTGTATAATAACGCCTTTTTTAACTGCTAGTTTTTGCTGTAAAAAATCAGGCAAACTCACTTTCCCCACAAAGCACAAGCCTTGGGAATCACGCTTTTCAGCAGTTACTAGTCCTTGTTCGGCAGCAATTTTACGCACTTCGCTTTTTTGAAGCCCTCCAATGGGAAACAGCGTTTTTGTAAGTTGCGCTTGATTCAGTTGACATAGAAAATACGACTGATCCTTATTTGCATCTGCGCCTGCAAGTAGGCGTTGCGTGGTTGAAGTAGAAAGCGTATCCTTTTGACAATAATGCCCCGTAGCAACATAGTCTGCACCCAGCGAAAGGGCAATGTCTAAAAAAACATCAAACTTGATTTCACGATTGCAAAGCACATCTGGATTTGGTGTGCGCCCGCGTTGGTATTCGGCAAACATATAATCCACAATACGTTCCTTGTACTGTTCGCTTAAATCAACGGCCTGAAAAGGAATACCGAGTTTTTCAGCCACTAACATGGCATCGTTGCTGTCTTCCATCCAAGGGCACTCGTCAGAAATGGTCACCGAGTCATCGTGCCAGTTTTTCATAAACAATCCGATAACCTCATATCCTTGCTGCTGCAGCAAATAGGCAGAAACACTAGAATCTACACCACCAGAAAGTCCAACAATGACACGTTTTTTTTGCATGACACAAAGGTAAGTAGGATATATGAGTTAGTTAGGGAGTTACACCCCAGAATCTCTTATCTGAGCTTTTTTTGACGCTCTGCTTCTTCCATCAATTCAGCCATTTTACGCTGAAAGCGGTTTTGTTTCTTGGGCTTCTTTTTATTTTCCTCAATCTGCGCATGGATTTTATCCTGATCAATAATGACGTTTTTAATCACCAACATGATACCAATCATTAAAACGTTGGAAACAAAATAGTATAAACTAAAACCACTTGCATAATTGTTAAAGAAAAACAACATCATCACAGGCATCAAATACATGATATATTTCATGTTGGGCATACCAGGCTGTGAGGGTTGCATTTGCTGTCCTGCTGTCATTTGGGTGTAAAAGAATATCGCCACCGATGCCAAGAGTGGGAACAAGCTAACGTGATCACCATAGAATGGGATACTAAACGGAAGTGCTGCAACCATATCATAGGACGATAAATCTTCTGCCCATAAAAACGACTTACCACGCATTTCGTATGCAATGGGAAAGAAGTAGAATAAGGCAAAGAAAACCGGCATTTGAATCAACGCAGGTATACAACCTGCCATTGGGCTAGCCCCAGCTTTGTTGTACAACTTCATGGTTTCTTGCTGACGTTTGCTTGCGTCATTTTTATATTTTTCATTTAATGCGGTTATTTCTGGTCGAAGTACCCGCATTTTGGCTTGAGACACATAAGACTTGTAAAGCACAGGCGAAAGCACCAAGCGTACAATAATGGTCAATAAAATAATGGCAATCCCTTGCGGAACAATACTCGAAAGCAAACTAAACAACGGATAAAATACGGAACGATTTATCCAGCCGATAAGCCCCCAGCCAAAAGAAATACTTTCATAAAGGGATTCGTCATAGGTTTTTAACACCTCATAATCGGTAGGCCCCATATACCAATCAAAATTGGCTTGAAAGCGATTGCGTTCATACGGCAATGTAGTTTTCGTTGTAAACGCCTTAAGAAATTCCGACTCCTCTTCTTCCTCTTCAGTAATGGAAGCTGATGTAACCGTAGCTACTTCAAATGGGTTTTCTGGGATAAGAATACTACTGAAAAAATGCTGACGATAAGATACCCACCCTACATTTTTCAGGTCTTCATCGTCGTCACCTGCAGCAGAAAGGGTACTGTACTTTTCGGATTTGTGGTTATAGGCAAGCTGCGTATAACGGTTTTCGTACTGGGCACTTTTCGCATGACGGAAACCATCCATATGCCATGAGAAGGCAGCAGGAATGGAGGGATCCAGAGCACCTTCTATGCCTTCAGCAATAACTTCGAAACCAAAGCGGTAACCGTTTTTGGGTAAGATATATACTAGCTCTATAAATCCGTCTGTATCGAGCGGTGCGCGTAATCGCAATTCTTGTCCATCTGCTGTATTGCTTAATGAGTGAGTAAACATCATAAATTTTGTCTGAAACAACTGTCCCGAAACAGTTGTAAAAGCAATATTTAAGGAGTTGTTATCATTGCTAATCAAATACAATGGTTCGTCTTGGTAATTGACCAAATCCTTTAGTGCTACATCTGTCATCACACCTCCTTTAGTAGAAATACCAATGGAGAGCACATCATTTTGAAGGCTAAGGGTGTCGGCAACAACACTGACCGTTTCCAATTCTAACAATGCTTCTTTTTCGGCCATATTTGTAGCAATGGTCTCTACAAGATTTTGTTGTTCCACTTCTAATGCAGGGGTTTCTGTCGTTTCCAAATCTGGAACAGGTTGGGTGGACATCATCCAAGTGAATATGCCAAAAATAAGTACCATTCCTATGATTTGAAAAGGGTCTATTCGCCGATCTTCCATTTTAAATTATTATTTTTTTTGCGTAGGTATTACAAGCTTCAACAAAAGCCGAAAAAAGTGGATGCGGCTCTAAAACTGTACTTTTATATTCTGGGTGGTACTGCACACCAACAAACCAAGGATGTTTATCAATTTCGACAATCTCTACCAGTTCTGTTTTGGGGTTAATACCTGTGGCTTTTAAGCCATTTTTAGTTAAGTCCGATAGGTAATCGTTATTTAATTCATATCTGTGACGATGGCGTTCGCTAATGTCGTCAGCTTTGTATATTTCATGCACACGACTGCCATCTGTAAGGGTACAATCCCAAGCACCAAGACGCATGGTTCCACCTTTGTTTTCCACATTTTTCTGTTCGTCCATTAGACTAATTACAGGATGAGGTGTACCTTCATCCATTTCTGTAGAATTAGCAGCCCCTAGTCCCAAAATATTGCGTGCATATTCAATGACCGCCATTTGCATACCCAAACAAATCCCAAAAAACGGAATATTGTTTTCTCGTACATACTTTATGGCACTTATTTTTCCTTCAATCGCTCTAGAACCAAAGCCCGGAGCAACCAACAAACCGTGTAAGTCCTTAAGTTTTTCCTCACAATTGTCAACGGTAAGATGTCCTGAATGTATGGAAACGATCTCTACCTTTACTTCGATGGCAGCCCCTGCATGAATAAAGGCCTCCAAAATTGATTTATATGAATCTTGTAATTCAACATACTTACCCACCAGCCCTATGCGAACATGGTTTTTGGGATTTTTGTGTTTGTATAAAAATGCTTTCCAATTTGTTAAATTAGGTTCCAAGTTGTCAGGCAATGCCAAAGTTTCGAGTACCACACGATCCAAGCCTTCTTCATGCATGAGCAAAGGGACGTCATATATTGTTTTGGCATCAAGAGATTGGATAACTGCTTCGCGCTTTACATTACAAAATAAAGCAAGCTTTGCACGTATACTTTCTGAAAGTTCATGCTCTGTGCGACAAACCAAAACATCAGCATTAATTCCGCTTTCCATTAGTGTTTTAACAGAGTGTTGTGTTGGTTTTGTCTTTAATTCAGCCGCCGCAGAGAGGTAAGGGACCAGCGTGAGGTGAATAACAATACAGTTTTCACGACCCAGCTCCCAACGCAGTTGACGCACAGCCTCGATATAAGGTAAGGATTCAATATCCCCCACCGTACCGCCTATTTCAGTAATAACCACATCGTAATCACCCGTTTCACCAAGCTGTTGCATGCGCTCTTTGATTTCATTGGTAATATGCGGTATAACTTGAACTGTTTTACCCAAAAACTCGCCACGGCGTTCTTTTTCAATAACACTTTGATAGATACGTCCTGTGGTTACATTATTAGCTTGAGAAGTACGTACATTTAAAAAACGCTCATAGTGCCCAAGGTCTAAATCAGTTTCAGCGCCATCGTCTGTTACAAAACACTCTCCGTGCTCATACGGATTTAAAGTTCCTGGGTCAACATTTATGTAGGGATCAAATTTTTGAATGGTGGCGCTTAGGCCCCGCGCTTGAAGTAAGTTAGCTAGTGATGCGGAAATAATGCCTTTTCCAAGTGAGGAGGAAACGCCTCCTGTTACAAAAACGTATTTGGCTTTAGGCATAAATCTTGTTCATTTTAAGTGGCAAAAATACAAAGAATAAACTACCTAACATGCAAGGAATCTGGTTGTGGCTTTACGGATACAATTTCAATGGTTTCAAAACCCCTATGTTGAACCATGTAAGTAGCGGTATTTCGATAACCACCTTTTGGACTAGGTTTGTAATCAAATCGATATTGAAGTTGATCTACAACGCCCAATTCCAATCCATTAATCAGCTTTCTTCTGGTCGCAATTCGAAGGGATACATCAACCATAACATCAAAACCTTTTACGGCAGTCCTATTGGGCAACTTTCCATATTGGTCATTAAATGACGCGTCAAACTTAAGACGCATGCTGTCCCGTTTTTCTAAAAAATGATTGGGATATGAAAAACGAATATTTCCCAAGTGGGCTTGAGAAATGTTCTTGTCATCATAGGCTGGGGATCTGAAATGTGTAAGTAGTTGCACTTGACGATCTTGCGTTTTTTGCGCATTGAGCATGGAGGTCATGCTGGTTACCAAATTTAAGTTTTCGGTTTCCAAAAAGACCCAGTTTGGTCTTGTTGGGGTTAATAATGAATCCACTACGTCAGGCTTGATAAACCCAAATTTTTCATCTGGCGGTAATACTTCTGCCAAAGGAAACTGTTCTTTTAAACGCACTGCCGTTTGTACGTTTTTTGAGTCCGCAATAATCAGCACACAAGGATTTTCGTGGCTTGCATCCAACGAATCAACATAGCTAATCATTCGCATAGCAAGAGACTTCTTGCTAGGGATAGTGTTGATTAACATTTTCCGTGGTTGTATCTCACGTGTGGTCAAAGGGGAGATAACAGGAACATTAAAAAAGCGCATAGCTTGTGCCATCCTGCTCACATTGGCAGGCGTGAAAGGCCCTATAATGGCGTCATAGTCAGAAAAATCCTCTTCATTGAGTAACTGCTCAATAATGTGTTGCTGGCCTTCGGAGTCAAAAACGGAGAGCTCAACACTCAAACCTGCCTTGTTCAGGCTATCAACGGCATGCAACATGCCGGAATAAAAATCAAGTGATACGGAGGTTAGGTTTCGTTCTGAAAGCGTTTTGTTTGTTTGATCTATGGAGTCTAACTCAATTCTTGAGAGCCTAAAAGGAGCCAAGAAAGCAATGCGCACCACAGGGGAAACAAAAGTGCTATCCCACAGGCTAGTATTGGTTTTATCCAAACCACCAAAAGTTAGAGAGTCAGTAGATTGTATTTTAGGGATTTTTAAAACCATTCCCACCTTAAGACCTGTGCTATCTAGCGTTGGATTAAAGGCTTCCAAATCAGACTTACTAAGGCCTAATTTTTGTTCAATACGAAAGAATCCTTCTTTAGGTTGAACGATGTAATAAACAAATTGTGCTGCAATTTCCTGAGTGGTTTTTGATGGCACTGTAAGCGCACTACCAACAGCAAGAATATTACCCAATTTGGGGTTTAATGCACGAAGCGAGTCTACTGAAATACCGTAGGTATAGGCAATACGCCAAAACGTTTCCTTTGGCCGGACATTGTGAATTGTTGTTACAGCTTGCACTGGTGTGATAACAACTTTTGTATTGAATCTCGGTATTTTAAGCTTATCACGTTTGCGTATGCCTTTTTCTGCGGCAGGATTGTAAATGATAATTTGTGCCTTTGAGATATCATAGCGTGTGGCTATAGCCTCAAGGTTTTCTTTCTTTTTTACTTTATGATAAATAAAGTGAGATACTTCTGGTGCCTGTGCGTTAGCAAGCAGGCCAAACAAAAGAAAAGCAAAAAGCAGAAAAAGTTTATTCCCACTCAATTGTTGCTGGGGGTTTTGAACTGATATCATAAACGACACGATTGATTCCCGGGACACGGTTAATGATTTGGTTAGAAATTTCTTGTAAGAAAGCATATGGCAAATGTACCCAATCTGCCGTCATGCCATCAGTTGATGTTACTGCTCTCAAAGCAACGCATTTTTCATAAGTACGTTCATCCCCCATAACGCCCACAGACTCCACGGGGAGTAACATAACGCCAGCTTGCCAAACATCATCATAAAGACCATGGTCACGAAGCCCTTGAATAAACAACGCATCAGCTTCTTGCAGCATACTAACCTTTTCCGCTGTTATTTCCCCCAAAATACGAATGGCAAGGCCTGGTCCTGGAAACGGGTGACGTCGGAGTATTTCTTTGGGCATTTTAAGTGTTGTGCCAATACGACGCACCTCATCTTTAAATAGCATTTTAAGGGGTTCAACCACTTTTAGCATCATAAAGTCTGGCAGTCCCCCTACATTGTGGTGTGATTTGATGGTAGCAGAGGGGCCGTTAACAGAAATTGATTCAATAACATCTGGATAAATGGTTCCTTGAGCAAGCCATTTGGCGCCAGCTACCTTTTGGGCTTCGTCATCAAAAACATCTATAAATACCTTACCAATAATTTTACGCTTAGTTTCTGGATCGCTCTCTCCATCCAAGGCATCTAAGAATTGCTTTGTAGCATCTACCCCTATAACGTTCAATCCCAAGCCCTTGTATTGCTCTAACACTTCATCGTATTCGTTTTTACGCAACAAACCGTTGTTGACAAAAATACAATGGAGGTTGGGACCTATGGCCTTTTGCAACAAAATGGCAGCCACAGAAGAATCTACACCGCCACTAAGCCCCAGTATTACCTTGTCTTGACCCAGTTGCTGACTCAAAGTAGCCACCGTAGTTTCTACAAAGGCATCTGAAGTCCAGTCGGGATTAATACCAGCAATATCAATCAAAAAGTTATGTAACAACTGCTTACCAGCTGTTGAGTGATATACCTCAGGATGAAATTGAATACCGTAGGTCATGTCATTATCCATGACATAAGCGGCATTGGCAACATCAGAGGTGGATGCCAATTGTATTGCGTCTTCAGGTAATTTTTTGATGGTATCGCTATGACTCATCCACACCTGTGATACAAGTGGAATATCTTTGGTAAAAGCATGTACTTTTACCTTTGTCAATCTAGCTCGACCATACTCTCTGGTATCAGAGGGTGCGACTGCCCCGCCATTGAAATGTGCTAAATATTGCGCACCATAGCAAACCCCAAGTAGTGGTACTTTATGCCTTATTTTACTCAAATCAGGGTGTGGCGCATCATCAGCACGAACCGAATAAGGCGAGCCCGAGAGGATGACTGCCTTAAATGTATTGATGTTCTCAGGGATTTTGTGAAAAGGATGGATCTCACAAAAGACAGAAAGTTCTCGAACCCGTCGTGCAATCAACTGAGTGTATTGGGAGCCGAAATCGAGAATTAAAACTTTGTTTTGCATATGCAAAAATACAACTAAAGTTCAATGAAGTAGAATCGCTTATGAATAGTTTTTAACAGGGTATTGATGTCAAATTTGAATAACCGACAAACCATTTTTTGCCTTAGCTAAAACGGCTTTTAATTTAGCTGTGAAATAAACTAAGCCATCCCCTGTAACAAAGCTAGAAAAATGTGCAGTTCGTTCTTGTAATTTGTTGTTTGGGAATAAATCATTTTTAATTCCGGTGGCACGAACCACTTCATCTTGTAGTTTTTTTCGTTGGGCTTTCAAAAGGCGCTTTTCAAGATTATCCAAGCCTTTGAGCTGCTTTTTCTCTTGTGCTTCTACTGCTCCTAAAAAGGATTTGTCAGTTTGTGATGCCAAACCATGAAAGGCTTTGAAGTTATCTTTAAGCAATTCACGTTGAGATGAAAAGTCTATATTAATATCACTGATTTGACGCACACGCTTATTGATAAAGGCTGCTGTTGGCAAGAACAAGTCAGCTATAGGAAGGTTAAGCTTATTGCACTTTTTGACTTGCTTTTTATACATCAGCAAAACGGTAGAGCGATGCTTCAATAATGGATATGGAATATCAAATGCCACAAAAGCAGTTTTTAGCTGAAGCCAATATGCCAACTCACTTCCACCGCCGACATAGGCAATATTGGGCAGTACACACTCCTGGTACAAGGGGCGCATAAGTGCATTAGGAGAAAAACGTTCTGGGTGCTTTTGAATTTCATCACATAAACTTTTGAGGGTCCATTTAGCTGAATTTTCTGTAGTACCAAAGTTCTCTTCATCTTTTGTAATACGCAAGCGCTTGTTGTCAAACAGGTAGAAAACATTGATTGCCCTTGGATTGACCTGGGGCTTAAAAACCTTGATTGTCTTTTTTAAGGAGTTATTGGTTTTGTGTACCGCCGTTTGGGTAATGTTTTTGCTTACCTCATTCGTAAGCACTGGAGCAAACAGCGATTTCAAGGCCGCATTGTCACCATCAATCACAACGATACCATGTGCCCCAAAAAGCTGATGTACCAATCGTCGTGTTGAATTGGCCAGAGTGTCTTCTTGCAGATAGCATTCGGAAAATAGGGTTAGCAGTTCTTTTGCTTGGTCAGTACCCGTATAGTAGGGAGTTAAAGTCTTTAAAACAGTCTCTAGACCCGTTGTATGCATACGCCCCACAGCACCAGAGGCAGTTGCCTCCCATCTTACTTTTTGTTCGCCCAAAAAGAAGTGATTTATTTCTTCAAAATCATGATCTTCAGAAGCCATCCAAAATACAGGCACATATTGGTGCTTGTTATCTGCATCTTGAATGCGTGCTGCCAAATTGATGACATCCAAAATCTTATACCAAAAATACAAGGGACCAGTTAAGATATTCAACTGATGTCCCGTGGTTATTGTGACTGCGTTGGGTGCCAACAATGCATCTATTTGTGTACGTGTTTTCGCATCAGGATCAAGGTGTTTATATTGCTTGTGCAACACGTCAACCAATGTATTTCGTTTGGATTGGTCAAATGAAGCAGCCCTTTTGGATGCAGCTCGAGTAGCTGCTTGAATTGAAACCAACCCGTTATGAAAGGACTTTAGGGAAGCGTCGTTTTGCAACAATTGCTGCATCAAGGGCGAATAAATCGCTTTATGATATCCCAAAGACTCAATTAACTTCATAAGACAAAAGTAGTTAATGTAAAAAACTATTGTTCAGGAACCGCCTCTAAGTCAAAGTCTTGTGCGGCTGTTATGGTTAGATTAGCAAAATCTCCAACCTTGAGGTAGTGATCGCGGGCATCTACCCAAACCTCGTTATCCACATCTGGCGAATCAAATTCTGTACGACCAACAAAACGATTCCCTTCTTTTCTATCGATAACACAACGTAAGGTTTTGCCCACCAAGGCTTGGTTTTTTTTCCAAGAAATATGGGCCTGAATTTCCATCAATTCGTTAACACGAGCTTGTTTTACTTCAGCAGGCACATCATCTACCAAAGTATGGGCATGAGTTTTCTCTTCATGACTGTACTGAAAACAACCCAAGCGCTCAAAACGCATTTCCTTAACCCATGTCTTAAGTAATTCAAAATCTGCTTCCGTTTCACCGGGATAACCTAGAATAAGTGAGGTGCGAATGGCCATTTCTGGTACTGCAGCCCTAAAACGCTGAATTAAAGCCGTTGTTTTCTCTTGTGTTGTTCCACGGCGCATAGACTTCAGCAGGTGATCTGAAATATGCTGTAATGGAATATCGATATAGGAACATACTTTGGGTTCCGTTGCAATAACCTCCAATACATCTTCTGGAAATCCTGATGGAAAGGCATAGTGTAAGCGAATCCATTCGATGCCATCAACTGTTGTCAGTGCACGCAGTAAATCCGCCAAACGACGTTTTTTATAAAGGTCTAGCCCATAATAGGTGGAGTCTTGAGCGATAATGATCAACTCCTTCACCACATTTTTAGCAAGACCTTGAGCTTCTTTAACCAAATCTTCAATAGGCTTTGAGTGATGTGCTCCACGCATAAGGGGAATGGCGCAAAACGAACAAGGTCGGTCGCAACCTTCTGATATTTTGAGGTAGGCGTAGTTTTTTGGTGTAGTGGTAAGGCGTTCACCCAATAATTCATGGCGGTAATCTGCTCCTAGTGCCTTTAGCAAAAGGGGCAAGTCGGTTGTGCCAAAATAGTCATCTACATCTGGAATTTCAGCCTCCAAATCATCCTTGTAGCGCTCACTTAAACAACCCGTAACAAAGAGCTTATCGATTTGCCCTGTTTGTTTTTGCTCAGCAAAATACAATATGGTATTAACCGATTCTTCTTTAGCATTATCAATAAAACCGCAAGTATTTACAACGACAACATTGCCCTGTTGTTCATGTACTACGTCTTTTTCACTTGCTTTGAGTTGGCCCATAAGCACCTCGGAGTCGTAAATGTTTTTAGAACACCCTAGAGTAACGACATTGATTTTATTTTTTTTGGTTGATTTTGTCCGCATATTATTGGTACCCTTCTGGTGATTTTCTATGATTGGAAATACGTTCATAAGCAGCGCCTAGCTTCAAGAGTTTTACCTCACTGAAAGATGGCGCCATAAATGTAAGGTTAGCGGGCTCTCCATCATCAGCATAGCCCATAGGAACGGTTAAACACGGGTAAAATGCAATAGCAGCGTGACCAGCGTAATAATTGTTCTTACTAATTATGGCATCGAGCTCGTATTTAGCAATGGGATCTTGAAAAAAGCCTAAAGCAGCTGTGTTTAGTTCTGAAATGGTTGTTTCTAAACCTTCTTTTGTAATGCTGTCGGCAATAACAGCGTCTAGGCGTTTTTGGGAATAGGGCATGTAAAGTAGGCTGTCTTGCTTATTAAAATCAATAATTGCTTTCACATCTATAGTTGCAAAATCTGGAGTTGACGCATTTTTAAAATACGCAGGGATGTCTCGCTTCATGTCTCCATTAAGGATTGATGTAAAACCAGTAAGCGTAATTTTTTTGGGGGTAAACTCTATTACCTCTGCACCCGCAGCTCTTAAGTCTTCAACTGCATTTCGATAAAGAGAGTCTGCCGCTAAAATATTGGTCATGGCGCCAATTCGCATTCCAGAAAGTGAAGGCTCAACATAGCTGTATAAAATAGCTGTTAAACGCGGTGCTCGCAATGTAATCTTGTCTTGCGGATCAGGCGCTGCAATAGCGTCTAGTAATATGGCAGTATCTACGATGCTTTTGGTCATGGGTCCAGAAGTGTCTAAAGTGCTAGATATAGGCACTATTCCCGTTCGGCTAACAAAACCAATAGTGGGTTTTAGCCCTACAACAGCATTTTGGCTAGAAGGAGATAATATAGAGCCTGATGTTTCGGAACCTAAGGCGGCTGCAGCATAATTCGCAGCCACGGCCACGGCACTGCCTGAACTTGAACCTCCAGTTTCAAAAATTCTTCTGCCATAGGGGTTTAAGGTCTGCCCGCCAACAGCGCTGTAACCAACGGGACAAGCGTCGCAGAAATAATACGCCCATTCACTCAGATTTACTTTTCCCAAAATCAAAGCGCCTTTGTTTTTCAGTTGTTTTACAACAAAAGCATCTTCGTCGGGGACATGATTTTCTAAAATTGCAGCCCCAGCGGTGGTAGGCATATTTGCTGTGTTAATATTGTCTTTCAGTAAAATAGGCATTCCATAGATGGGATGCATATCCTCAGCGGCTTGCCTGTCCTTTTGCTTGGCCTCATTGATAATGTTGGGGTTAAGGGCTTGAATAGCGTGCAAGGTGGTTTTAGGATTGGACTCCAAAAGACGAATGCGATATAAATAGAACTTAACCAAGCGCTCATAGGAAAGCGTTCCACTGGCTATATGCTGCTGAAGTGTTGGAATATCTTGCTCAATAATCAGCGGTTTTAAAGCATCATAGGTAGTGTCAAAACCACGTAATTCCTTTTCAAACGGCGCCCACATGGCATCTTTGTCTAAAAACGTAGACTGAATGAGCTTGTAGCGCATTCTCGGAATTTCGTGATCGGCATTTTGGGCCAGTTCAGTAGACTCGTCATATGGTTGCCAATATTCATGTGAGGCAGTAGTACAAGAAAAAACCAACAGCATAAACACTACTCTTAACATTGTTTTCATGGACTCTTTTTTTGAAATAGCGAATCTAAAAATGCATTAGTTTCAAATGGAATCAAGTCATCTATACCTTCCCCAACACCAATGTAGCGAATGGGTACTTCAAGTTCATCAGAAATGCCGATTACAACTCCACCTTTTGCAGTGCCATCTAACTTGGTTAGTATAAGCCCAGAGATCGCTGTTGCTTCTGTAAATAACTTAGCCTGTATAAAGGCATTTTGCCCTGTACCGCCATCCAACACCAAAAAGGTTTCGTGTGGTGCTTCTGGTATGATTTTTTTAACCACCCGTTCAATTTTAGCCAATTCTTGCATCAAGTTGGTATTGTTGTGAAACCGTCCAGCAGTGTCAATAAACAATACATCTACCTGTTCTTTCATGGCGCGTTCAACAGCTGTAAATGCCACAGAAGCAGGATCACTGCCTTCCTGTAAGCTAACAAAAGGAACTTGAGCTCTTTCGGACCAAAGTCGCAATTGATCAATAGCGCCTGCACGAAAGGTATCTGCAGCAGCCAGCATTACTTTTTTGCCTTGTTGGTTGTATTGATGGGCCAACTTACCTACAGTAGTCGTCTTGCCTGCGCCGTTAACACCAACAACCAATATAACCTGCAAGCCATCCAGATCAGATGAGAGCGAAGGGTTGTTGTCGGTAACCAAGGTAAATATCTCATCATAAAGCAGCTGATCCAACTCTTCAGCTTTTATGAATTTATCTTTAGCTACGCGTTGTTCTAAACGGTCTATGATTTTTTCAGTAGTGGCTACCCCTACGTCGGAGATAATAAGTATTTCTTCAAGTGCTTCTAAAAAATCGGCATCTACCCTACTTTTTCCGAGCACTACTTTTTTTAGCCGTTCTGTCCAAGCTTTTTTTGTTGCCGACAAACCGGATTGAAGTTTCTTAGATGATTTTGAAAAAAGCCCCATGGGTTAAAGGTACGTTTTGAGAATAAAAAAAGCCACGAAATTGTGGCTTATTGGTAGTTAATATGGTTGGTTTTACTTTTTAGATAACCAGTCATTCACCAATTCAGGTGCTAAAATGGTTTCTACATAAGTATATGCGCCAGATTTTTCACTACGTACCATTTTAATGGCTTTCGTAAGACGCTTAGATTTTGTTTGTAAGGTTGCTACAGTTTTCTTAGCCATAATTACTTAATTTCTTTGTGAACCGTCATACGCTTAAGTATAGGGTTGAATTTTTTAATTTCAATACGATCTGGCGTATTTTTTTTGTTTTTGGTGGTAATGTAACGAGAAGTACCTGCAAGACCTGAATCTTTGTGCTCTGTACACTCTAAAATAACTTGAATGCGATTTCCCTTTTTTGCCATGACTTGCCTTATTTAATGAGTCCTTGTGCGCGAGCTTCTTTCAAAACAGCAGGAAGGCCCTTTTTGTTAATGGTTTTGAGCGCCGATGTTGAAAGCTTAAGCGTTATCCACTTGTCTTCTTCAGTCAGGTAGAAACGCTTCTTAATAAGGTTAGCACCAAACTTACGCTTGGTTTTGTTCATGGCATGCGATACATTGTTCCCAACCATCGCTTTTTTGCCCGTTAATTCACACACTTTCGACATGACATTTTTTTAACAGGGTGCAAACTTAGGGAAATATGGTGTGTTAAAAAAATTTTTTAACTAAAGTTCAGTGGCTAATTTATTGTGTAATAACTCAAGTGCTTTGTTTGTAGTTTTGCGCAAGTTGCGTTGGCGGTGTTTTCCAAAGCAAAAAGTCTCTACATAGTTAATATTTGGGGTTATAATAGCGATGACAACGGTGCCTATTTCCGCATCTGAATCTCCTTTTTTTGGCCCAAAATTACCTGTAGTTGCAATAGCCACATCTGAGCCCGTTTGACGAATGACTCCTTTCGCCATAGACATAGCTACTTCTTCACTAACAACAGAGAATCGTTTTATTTCATCTTGAGAAACACCTAGAACAGTGCATTTTACATGGTTAGAATAAGATACAACTGAACCTTTAAAAAAAGTGGAAGCGCCCGCATTTTTGGTAAATATAGACGCTAATGCACCTCCTGTACAGCTTTCGGCAGTAGCAAGTGTCCATTTATTTTTCACAAGTGCGTTCCCAATTTGCATTTCTATGGGCTGTTCTGAATCAAATCCAGTTATATACGCTCCAATAATGGGATACAACGCATCAAAGAGGGTTTTAATTTCGGAATTCAATTGTACCGCATCTGTACCTTTTGCCGATAAACGCAAACGTACTCGCCCAAGGTTGGGCAAATAGGCTAACTTAATATGTTGTGGTAATGCGGATTCCCAATCGCTTATTTTTTCTGCAATAATACTTTCGCCAAGTCCATAAGTCATCATCGTTTTGTGCACACGCACAGGTAAGGAAAAGGTCGCTTTTATCAACGGAATCATTTTTTCCTGTACCAAATATTTCATTTCAAAGGGAACACCCGGGAGTGATACAAATACAGTCTCTCTTTTCTGCATCCACATACCCATGGCAGTTCCATGTGCGTTGAAAAGTTGGGTGCAACTGGAGGGAAGCATGGCTTGACTCCTATTTAGGTCATTGACAGGTGCTTTTACATATTTTCGAAACAATTCTTCAATATGTGCCATAACATCTGGAGAGAAAGTCAAGGTATCATCAAAATATGCGCACAAAGTGTGTTTGGTTATATCGTCTTTTGTTGGACCAAGCCCCCCTGTCATAACCACCAAATCAACTTGGTCTTGAGAATTGGTAAAAGCATTTAAAATGGCTTCTTTATTATCTGATATAGAATGTATTTGACGTACTTCAACACCAATATTATTAAGTGTCTTTCCAAGATAAGTAGCGTTAGTATCCACTACTTGACCAATTAGAATTTCATCTCCTATTGTAATGATATCTGCACGCATTTATTTTATGATTAAGGAAACGACTTTTTGACCATTTAAATGACCTTCTAAGAGATCATTTTTAACAACCTGGCTTACGCCAGCTGGGGTGCCTGTAAAAATAATATCTCCAATTTTTAAAGTAAAATATTGGGAAACATAGGAGATGATTTCGTCAATAGACCACAACATTAGACCAGTGTCTGCCGCTTGAACCAACTCACCATTTTTATGTAGGGAAAAGGAAAGTTTCTTCAAATCACCCAAGTCAGACTTGTCATAAAACTTACCAACAAATGCCGATCCGTCAAAAGCTTTTGCTTTTTCCCATGGCAGCCCTTTTGATTTAAGTTGTTGTTGAATATCACGAGCAGTGAAGTCAATTCCCAAGCCTATTTGATCGTAGTATTTGTGTGCAAATTTGGTCTGAATGTGTTTTCCAATGCGATTGATACGCACTAATACCTCAACTTCATGATGCACTTCATTTGAAAATTCAGGAATAAAAAAAGGTAGATTTGATTGTGCTATTGCAGTATCGGGCTTAATGAAAATCACAGGCTCATCGGGACGTTCATTATCGAGTTCTTCTACATGTGCTGCATAATTTCTACCTATACAAATAATCTTCATGCCTCATTCATGGTTTCAAGACGAATTGCAGTGAGTACCTTTTTGGTATATCTTGGAAAGTCTGCATTCAATAACCAACTGAAATAACCTGGTTCACGTTGCAACACCTCTGCTACTTTCTTACCCTTATGCTTTCCGAAGTTAAAAGCGGCGTCTCCATCTTTATCTACTATAATCAAACCTGCATAATCAACACTCTTACTTCGTGTTGAAAAGGCACTTAATTTGGCAACATCATTTTCGAGTTCGTTATATTTTTTAATTTGTGATTTCAATACTTCATAGGTTGCATTAGTGTCAGCTGCAGCACTATGGGCATTTTCTAAATCTTTACCACAGTAAAATTTATAAGCAGCTGACAAGTTTCGCTTTTCCATTTTATGAAAAATGGTTTGTACATCTACCGTTAGGTGTTTTTTAAAATCCACATCAATTTCAACACGCAACATTTCCTCAGCAAGTAATGGAATATCAAAGCGATCGGAATTAAAACCTGCCAAATCTGATCCTTTTATCATGTTGTAAACATCTTTACCCAACTGTTTGAAAGTAGGTTCATTAGCTACTTTTTCATCTGTAATTCCGTGAACAGCTGTAGTTTCTGGCGGAATGGGCATTTCAGGATTTACCAGCCATGTTTTTGATTCTTTATTTCCATTTGGAAAAATTTTTAAAATAGATATTTCCACTATCCTGTCCTTAGCAACATTTACTCCAGTTGTTTCTAAATCAAAAAAACACAAAGGGCGTTTGAGGGAAAGTTCCATGTTAAATTGTTTGAGATTCGTCCCAGTTTTCAATAAGTTGTTTTAGGCGCAATAAAAACATACCCCCCATTGCACCATTAATTATTCTATGATCGTAGCTGTGTGACACCATCATTTGCTGGCGTATGGCAATAACATCACCATTTTCAGTTTCCAAAACAGAAGGTACTTTGCGAATGGCCCCAAGTGCCAAAATAGCAAGTTGCGGTTGGTTGATAATTGGTGTTCCTGTGAGGCTTCCGAATATACCTACATTTGTCACAGTATAGGTGCCTTGTTGAACATCATCAGGGTTTAGTGTATTGTTACGAGCGTTTGAAGCCAGCTCATGTACTTTCTTAGCAAGTCCAATAAGACTAAAGGTGTTGGTCTGTTTAATGACTGGAACTATTAAATTACCATCTGTTAAAGCTGTAGCCATACCCAAATTAATATCTTTTTTCTTAATGATAGTCGTACCTTCTAAGGTGGCATTGAGCAATGGAAATTCGGGAAGCACTTGTGCCACTAGATGTAAAAAAATTGGAGTAAATGTTAGCTTGACTCCATGATGACTAACAAATTGATTTTTAAACTTTTCACGCCAATTCCAAAGTTTGGTAACATCGATTTCAATAAATGACTGTACATGTGCTGCGGTTTTAAGGCTATGCACCATGTGGTTAGAAATCATTTGTTCCATACGTGACATGGATACAACCTCATCTGCATCTTTTTTTACAGAGGATTCTGTTAAAGCTGATACTGGAATTGCATTACTTTGTGGAGAAGAAATTGTGTTTTGTTGGTTTGATTTATTAAGAGCATTCCTGTTTTTCAAAAAAGCTAAAATATCTGCTTTGGTTACGCGACCATCTTTTCCACTTCCAAGTACAGTAGTTAATTCTTGGTCTGAGATATTTTCCTGCTTGGCAATATTT
Source organism: uncultured Flavobacteriaceae bacterium (assembly GCA_964014735.1). Lineage (GTDB taxonomy): Bacteria > Bacteroidota > Bacteroidia > Flavobacteriales > Flavobacteriaceae > UBA7446. The sequence continues at coordinate 48,676 of CAXHBH010000003.1, forward strand.
TTTACAAGGGGAGAATAAAAGCGCTTTTGCCCTGCCACAACTGGGTTAACGGGCTTTATCATAGCTTGCGCTTGATTCATGTACTGCTGGGGGGAGTCTAATACTTTTTCAGGTGTTTTGGGTACGGGAGGAGATACTGGGTTAGTAATTGACTTTATAGTAGCTGCTGGAGCCAGGTCTTGTACAACCTCTTCGTCTGTTTCAATCAATGCTAATGGGGCGTCAACACCAACAACAGCATTAACAGGATGAAGAATTTCCTTTACAATGCCTGGATACTCGCTAGCAACTTCAGAATCAACTTTATCCGTTGCAACTTCTACAACGGCTTCATCAGCAGCTATAGTATCACCTACTTTTTTTAACCATTGAGTTATGGTAGCTTCAGAAACACTTTCACCCATTGAAGGCAAAACAAGCTGATAAATGGGCATGTTTATTTTTTTTCAAAAGTACAAATTAATCGTGGCTTTAGCTACGACATAACCACTACCTCTCCCTTGGCATTACTTGAAGTACTTCCAACGGCGTGACTTTTATCTGAACTTAAAAATTTATACGAAAAGGCGCCCTTGTGTTCATTTATAAAAGCAATCATTTCAGCAAATGAAATGGTATCAGGATCGAATATAATTTCCGTTTGCCTGTTAATGTGTTCTAAAACATCTTCCATTACTGAAGTATGCATAAATAAAACGTTTTTGTTAACCCCTATTTTTAAATCCAATTCATCTGAAACAAGCCAATAGCAGTAAGGCTGTTTTTTTTTAATTATTGAGTGTGTCCCACGCATTCGTTTTAAATAACTAAAAATATTAGTTGCCAATTTAATCCAAACCTTTACAAGTCTTGAGACATGAAAATGCTTGTTGTAAAAATAGTTCATAGCCTCACGAAACATAAGTTGGTAGGCAAAATCTTTTGGCGTACTTTCACCCTTAAAGTGAATAACCGTAATGTCAGCATTGTAATAATTTTGTTTTCCCAATTGTAAGGATCTATAACTCAAATCAATATCATCAGAATACATAAAACAAGCTTCGTCAAACCCATTCAGCTCAAAATAATGTTCAGTACGCATAAACATAAAAGCACCTACCAATATTTCTGTTGGTCCAGATTTATCTTTTGGAAGACGCATGTTATAATATTTGCCAAATAATTTAGGAGCTATTTTATAGAGGCCTGAAACTTTAGAAAAAGCCACAGCCGGGGTTGGAATACCTCGCTTTGATTCCTTTAAAAAAGTACCTGAGCCATCAATAAGCTTAGGGCCCATTATAGCCACTTCCTTATTATTGTCCATAAAAGATATCGCCTTGGTAAATGTGTCCTCAGCTACTATTGTATCAGGGTTAAGAATGCATAAATAAGTTCCTTTGGCTTGGGATACACCAATATTATTCCCCATCGCAAACCCCACATTTTTTTGGTTATTAACTTGTTTTACCTGAGGAAACTGCTTTGAAATCCACGCAGTACTTCCATCAACAGAAGCATTGTCAACTAAGATTACTTCTGCGTCTAAATCTATGGTTGCAGCCAATACGCTCTGCAAACAAATGTCAATGAAGAATTTCACATTGTAATTTAGAATAACAACTGTTAACTGCATGATTAGTTTTTCATTGAAATTTCAAATGGAATCCGCTGACTAATACTTCTACCAAGTGTCAGTTCATCGGCATATTCAAGCTCATCACCAATGCCAATACCACGAGAAATAGCAGAAAAGCGCAACTTAAACATATTGAGCTTTTTAAAAATATAGTAGTTTGTTGTATCGCCTTCCATGGTGCTGCTCAGTGCAAAAATAATTTCTTCAATATTTTCGTTTTCAACACGAGATATTAAAGCATCTATATTAAGTTGCTGTGGTCCAATGCCTTCCATGGGTGCAATTTTACCGCCCAAAACATGATATAATCCTTTGAATTGACCAGTAGATTCTATTGCCATAACATCTCTAATATCTTCAACCACACATATTGTATCACGCTCGCGCATCGGGCTTGAACAAATACTACATTGTTCTTCGTCCGATATGTTGTGGCATGTAGTGCAATAACGTATTTGCTCGCGCAATGTTGCAATAGCACCAGAAAGACGCTCACTAAAATCCTTAGGTTGGCGCAACAAATGGAGGACAATTCGAAGAGCAGACCGTCTACCTATTCCTGGAAGTTGTGCAATTTCATCTACTGCTTTTTGAACTAAAGAAGACGGAATTTCCATATTCAAAAATACACTATTTAAACAATAGTCACATACGTTATATTTGACAAAAAAAGAGATGGCCGCGCAAATGCTGATATTTTGTCTTTTGGTATACATTACTTTATTGTATGGCATCTCAAATTTGGCAGGAAACAGCAATAGCAATATTACTTTTTTTACTGCTGATAAAAAGGCCCCATGGTATATTGTTGCGTTTGGAATGATAGGTGCAACGCTCTCTGGTGTGACATTTATATCTGTCCCCGGTTGGGTGGCAAGTACACAAATGGGTTACATACAAATGTTATTGGGCTATGCCGTCGGTTATTTGTGTATTGGCACTATTTTGTTGCCACTTTATTACAAATTGAATGTGGTTAGCATTTATACTTATTTGCTACACAGGTTTGGTGTAAAAAGTTATCAAACTGGAGCTGCTTTTTTTATTTTATCCAGAGTAATAAGCACGAGTTTTCGTCTTTTTTTGTTATTAAAAGTATTGCATTGGCTTGCTTTGGATGAACTGAGCGTTCCATTTTGGCTAAGTGCAGCAGTAGGGATACTTGGAATATGGGTTTACACCAAAAAAACGGGAATTAAAACCATCATATACACCGACATCGCCCAAACAATCTGTATGCTTATTGCCTTGGGTATTAGTGCTTATGTACTGTTTTTTGAGCTGCAACTCAACACCCAATCTTTGTTAACATGGTGGCATTCACAACCCAACACACAAATATTTTTCTGGGAGGACTGGGGCAGCAGTCAACACTTTGTGAAACAATTTTTTTCTGGAGTACTCATTGCATTTGCCATGACAGGACTTGATCAAGAAATGATGCAGAAAAATTTAAGCTGTCGTTCTCTTAAAGATGCCAAAAAAAACATGTTTTGGTTTACCATTGCATTGGTTTTAGTAACCGTATTATTTTTAGTTCTTGGAGTGCTGTTAAGTGCATACGCACAATCCAAGGGAATATCAGCTAGCGGAGACGATCTTTTTCCAATGATAGCTACACAGTCAGGCTTAGGACCATTTATAGCATATGCTTTTATTTTTGGACTTATTGCGGCGGCTTTTAGCAGTGCCGACAGTTCCCTTACATCCCTAACAACAAGTGTAAGTATTGATTTATGGGGAATTAAAACTGGAGAAAAAGGAATTGAACAGCGAAAAAAAAATCACATCATAATGGCCTTTGTATTGTGGTTGTGTATTGTGCTTTTCCATTATGTTGTTAAAAATGAAAGTGTGATTGCACAATTACTACTTTTTGCCGGGTATACTTACGGTCCTTTATTGGGTTTGTTTCTTTTGGGTATTTTTTCAAAACTTCAAATAAGGGATGCGTTAGTTCCTTACTTAAGTGTTGGGGCTCCAATAATGTCTTATGGTATTACTGCTATTTGCAAAACAAAATTTGAATTTGACTTTGGCTTTTTTGTATTGGCATTAAATGGTGCCATTTCAACACTACTGTTTTGGGTTTCGGGCATTGGACTACCAATGTATAAGTGCACTTCCCCAAGTGAATCCACTTCCAAAGGCGGCAAGTAGTACACTGTCATCTTGTTTTATTTTACCCTCAGCCCACGCTTCAGACATCGCTATTGGAATAGATGCAGCTGTGGTATTACCATAGCGCATAATATTGTTGTAAACTTGGTTATCATGCAAACTAAACTCCTTTTGAACATATTGAGCAATACGTAAATTGGCCTGATGAAGGATATACAAATCTATATCTGTTGTTTTTTTACCATTTTTATTTAAAGTCTCCTGTATAACTTGATTAAAACGAAATATTGCATTTTTAAAGACCAGTTGTCCGTTCATATAAGGATGATATCGCATATCGTCTTCATCATAATTTTCTACAATTTCAGAAATCCATCGTTTGGTACTCGGTCCGATAATCGTCAATTCTTCAGCATATTTCCCTTCAGAATATAAATGTGTTGATTGAATCCCTTTCGCCGAGTCTTGCTCACGCGTAAGCACTGCGGCTCCAGCACCATCCCCAAAAATAACAGAAACTGTACGGCCGCGTGTAGTGAAATCCATACCGCCCGAATGGTACTCTGAACCAACAAGTAGTATATTCTTGTACATACCTGTTTTTATGAACTGATCAGCAACAGAAAGACCATAAATAAATCCAGAACATTGATTTCTGATATCAAGTGCAGGACAAGTTCCCATGCCCATAAGATCCTGTAATAAAACACCTGAACCAGGAAAATATAAATCAGGGCTTAGTGTGGCGAAAATAACAAGATCAATATCATATTTAGAAATGCCGGATCTTTCAAGTGCCATCTCAGAAGCCTTAACGCCCATAGAGGCGGTACCTTCACCAGAATCTTTTTTAATAAGTCGACGTTCTTTTATTCCAGTTCGCTCAGAAATCCATGCATCATCGGTATCCATAACTTTAGACAGATCATCATTGGTAACTACATTTTCTGGTACATAATGTCCGAGACCCACTATACGCGATTGATACATGTTTACTTAAATTTAAAGTTAATAAACGAAAAATTATTGATAAAAAAAAGAAGGCGCAACAACCACGATGCACCTTCAAACAACTTAACCAAAATTAAACAAACCAATTAAGAATATTTGTATTCAATAGAGTTTTATAGCAATTTTTTCCACAACAGTATTTTGTTGATTGAATACCCCACAAATATAAAAACGTTTAATGAAAAAGCAAAATAATTATGCCATAGTGTCACTATTTTAATTTTGGTACTTTTTTTGGTTAATTCTTTAAAATAATAATTATGTCATCAGGTAAAATAAACGTTGCAGTAGAAAATATTTTTCCATTAATTAAGAAATTCCTTTACAGCGACCATGAGATCTTCTTACGAGAACTAATATCAAATGCTACGGACGCTACATTAAAACTTAAGCATCTTACCAATATAGGGGAAGCCAAAGTTGAATATGGAAATCCGCAAATTGAGATTAAAGTAGACAAAGAAAACAGAACATTACATGTCATTGATCAAGGTTTAGGCATGACATCTGGTGAAGTTAATAAGTATATAAACGAAGTTGCTTTTTCCGGAGCTGAAGAATTTATTAATCAATACAAAGACAGTGCTAAAGACAGTGGTATTATAGGTCATTTTGGTCTTGGTTTTTATTCTGCATTTATGGTAGCAGAAAAAGTTGAAATTATCACAAAATCACATTCTGATGCCCCGGCCAGCCATTGGAGTTGTGACGGCTCGCCAGAATACACCTTAGTAGAACATGACAAAACTACACGTGGTACTGAAATTATTTTACATATTGATAAGGATTCCGATGAATTTTTGGAAGAAACACGCATAACCAGTTTATTGACCAAATACAATAAGTTCATGCCAATTCCAATTAAGTTTGGAACCAAAGAGGAAACACGCCAGGAAGGAGAAGGAGACGACAAAAATGAAATTATAGAAACTGTTGATAATATTGTAAATAACTCAAATCCTGCTTGGACCAAAAAACCAAGCAATTTAAAAGACGAAGAATACAAGTCTTTCTACAGGGAATTATATCCAATGCAATTTGAGGAGCCTCTGTTTCATATTCACCTCAATGTAGATTACCCGTTTAACTTGACAGGAATACTTTATTTTCCAAAATTGAACAATGATCTCAACATACAAAAAGATCGCATTCAATTATATCAAAATCAGGTTTTTGTTACTGATAATGTTGAAGGAATAGTTCCGGAATTTCTAACCATGTTAAGGGGGGTAATTGATTCGCCAGATATTCCACTCAACGTTTCTCGAAGCTACCTTCAAGCAGACGGTGCTGTGAAAAAAATCAGTAACTATATTACCAAAAAAGTAGCTGATAAACTACAATCCATATTTAAGAATGATAGAGAAAATCTGGAGCAAAAATGGAATGACATTAAGGTTGTTATTGAATATGGTATGCTTTCAGAGGATAAGTTCTTTGATAAAGCAAAAAAATTCAATCTCTTTCCAACTACAACGGGCAGTTATTTAACACTTGACGAGTTAAAAGAGCAAACAAAAGATGCACAAACAGATAAGGACGGAAAGCTAATTCAGCTCTATGCTGCCAATGTTGACGAACAACACGCATACATTGAAGCAGCAAAAGCTAAAGGATATAAGGTGCTATTGCTTGACTCCCCAATAGTAGGGCATCTATTGCAAAAATTAGAGCAAGAAGATGATAAACTTGGCTTTGTCCGTGTTGACAGTGACCACATAGATAAACTTATTGCAAAAGACGAACCACAATTATCCAAACTTTCTGATGAACAGAAAGAGGCACTCAAACCTATGATTGAAAACGTGGTGCCTAAAGAGCAATATACGGTTCAATTAGAGGCTATGAATAGTGAATCAGCGCCTTTTATGATTACACAACCCGAGTTTATGCGCCGTATGAAAGAGATGCAGCAAACAGGCGGCGGCGGTATGTTAGCTGGTGGATTTCCCGAAATGTATCAATTGGTGGTCAATGTTAACCACCCGTTGGTAAGTCAGATTTTAGAAACCAAGACCAAAAAGAAACAAGAGCGACTGATTAAGCAGTCGCTAGATTTGGCACGTTTGTCTCAGTCTTTATTAAAAGGGGAAGAGCTTACGGCTTTCATTCAACGAAGTTTTGAAATGATAAAGTAAATGCGTTTTAATCAACAAGGATAAACCCTCGCTTTTATAAGTTGAGGGATTTTTTTAATTTCACTAAAATAACCTACCAACAACTTGTGTTTTATTTACAAAAAAGAAACAGTTAAAAACAAAAACCTCAAACGTAAAAACAATGCTTGAGTTATTAGATGCCTTTATACCTAAGCTTCCAGATGCTACCATAAAATATTATCCAAATTTTATTAATGCAAAAGAAGCTGATAAACTTTTTGAATTATTGATTGATCAAATACCTTGGCGCAATGATCCAATAACGTTGTTTGGAAAAACTTACCCACAGCCTCGTATGACGTCATTGCATGGTCATACAACTGACTCTTATGGCTATTCTAACATAGTAATGCAACCCAACCACATGAGCAAGCCCTTACTGGATATTGAGAAAAAACTGAAAGCATTTACAGATGAAACATTCACCACGGTGTTATTAAATCTTTATCGTGATGGGAATGATAGTAATGGCTGGCATGCAGATAATGAAAAAGAATTGGGTAAAAATCCAGTAATTGCTTCAGTTAGCCTTGGGGCTACAAGGTTTTTTAGCCTTAAGCACAATACAAAAACATCTCAAAGACTAAAAATAGAGCTTTCGCATGGAAGTTTGTTGCTAATGGAGGGTACCACACAACATTTCTGGAAACATCAAATTGCAAAAACAGCAAAAGTAGTAGCGCCACGCATTAATTTAACCTTTAGAAAGGTGCTCAAAGAACATTCAGTTGGGCGATAAGTTCATTACCTTTTGTTTCCAAATCATTGGTGATTGCCCGGTAATGTGCACGTTTATTTTCAACACCCTTTTCATGTATACGACTGCTAAAGGCGTCAAAGGCATTAATAGCTTCATCAATTATTGCAGCTGTTTTTGACTTATCTATTTCAGGATTGACTTTTTCCATATCCATTGCCGTTTCAATGATTTCTCCTAGCACATAGTTTATGTCTTTTTTAAGGTCGCGTATATTTGCCATAGCATTAAGTTTAGTTAGGTCCAGAAAAATGTACAAAGTTTCTTGGCGTTTCATATAGAGTTACAGACAAATCATGTGCAGCTTTAATATGTGGTCTTAATTTATTCCAAATCACTACAACTATATTCTCAGCCGTTGGTATAAGTGTTGCGAAATCAGGTACTTGTTCGTTTAGATTTTTATGGTCAAAGGCGTCTTCTATATGCTTTTTAATTAAATCTTTTAAGACTTTCATATCCATCACATAGCCTGTTTCAGGATCAATATTACCAGTTACAGAAACAACGAGTTCATAATTATGTCCGTGGTAGTAAGGGTTGCTACACTTATCAAAAACTTCCTCGTTTTTGGAGTCAGACCAGTCTTTTCTATAAAGGCGGTGAGCGGCATTAAAATGTGCCTTACGGCTTACTGTTACTTTATTCATTGCAATTTTATTTGTTCGTAAAACTTCTCAAAAATAATAATAAACCAAACAGTGTAATTTTCAGGCTGATTTTGAATATTTTCACGGATGGCATCGACAGACATCCATCTCCAATCAGCTACCTCCTCCGGGTTAATGTTGGGGGTGCCATTGAATTTTCCAATCATTATGTGATCAAGCTCATGCTCAGTGAGTCCATTATTAAATGGAGCTTTGTAGATAAAAGAGGTCACCCCACGTATGTCGGTAACAAATCCCATTTCTTCTTGTAAACGCCGCTTACCGGCTGCGATATTGGTTTCCCCATCACGTTGGTGACTACAACAGGTATTGGTCCATAAGCCAGGAGAATGGTATTTATGAAGTGCTCGTTGCTGTAGCATTAATTCGCCTTTGTCATTTAGTATGAAAACAGAAAAAGCACGATGAAGTATGCCTTTTTCGTGGGCTTCCATCTTGGGCATCAACCCAATGGGCTGATCATTAGTGTTAACTAAAATTACCTGCTCTTCCATATATAAATTAAAAGTACAAAAAATGCAATTGTAAAGCATTAGTTTGTTAAATGAACGTATTTTTACCACCATGAGTTTTTTGGAAGAAATCGCACGCCGACGCACATTTGGAATTATTTCCCATCCCGATGCAGGTAAAACTACACTTACGGAAAAGTTGTTACTTTTTGGAGGTGCGATTCAAGAAGCAGGTGCAGTTAAATCTAATAAAATAAAAAAGGCTGCTACTAGTGACTTCATGGAAATTGAGCGTCAAAGGGGTATTTCGGTAGCTACATCCGTTTTGGCCTTTTTGTACAAAGATAAAAAAATCAACATCCTCGACACTCCAGGTCACAAAGACTTTGCAGAGGATACCTATCGTACTTTGACTGCTGTTGATAGTGTGATTGTAGTAATTGATGTTGCTAAGGGAGTCGAAGAACAAACCGAAAAGCTTGTTGAGGTATGCCGCATGCGAAACATTCCTATAATTGTATTCATCAACAAGTTAGACCGCGAGGGTAAAGACGCTTTTGATCTACTAGACGAATTAGAAAAAAAACTAGGGCTTGTTACCGTACCCTTAAGCTTTCCCATTGGAATTGGCTACGACTTTCAAGGAATATACAACCTGTGGAACGAAAATATTCGCTTATTTGAGGGAGAGCAAAAAACCACCATTAGCCAAAGTAATCTTATAGAAGATATAGATAACCCGGAACTGGAAATTGCTATCGGTTCCAATACCAAAGAAACCTTATTGGAAGAATTAGAATTGGTACGAGAAGTATACCCTAGTTTTGATCATGAGGCATACTTAAATGGTGAACAGCACCCTATATTTTTTGGGTCAGCATTAAATAACTTTGGTGTACAAGAGTTGCTAGACTGCTTTGTTGACATAGCACCTCCTCCCATGTCTAAAGACAGTGAGGAGCGCACCATTGCTCCCGATGAAAAAGATTTTTCTGGTTTTGTATTTAAAATTCACGCCAACATGGATCCAAAACATCGAGATCGTCTGGCTTTTATTAAAATTGTTTCTGGAACCTTTGCACGTAATGTGCCTTATTTACATGTACGCCAAAAGAAAAAACTGAAATTTAGTAGTCCAAATGCATTTTTTGCAGACAAAAAAGAAATTATAGATATATCTTACCCAGGCGATATTGTGGGACTCCACGACACAGGTAATTTTAAGATTGGAGACACACTAACTTCAGGAGAGCAAATTCACTTTAGAGGAATTCCAAGTTTTTCACCAGAACACTTTAGGTACATCAACAATGCAGATCCAATGAAAGCCAAACAATTAAACAAAGGAATCGACCAGTTGATGGATGAAGGTGTAGCCCAATTATTTACCCTGGAACTTAATGGTCGTAAGGTTGTTGGTACTGTAGGAGCACTGCAATTTGATGTAATACAATATCGATTAGAACACGAATATGGAGCGAGTTGCACATATGAAAATTTAAATGTATTCAAGGCCTGTTGGATTGAAGTAAATGATGGTGGTAAAGCCGACTTTACTGAATTTAAACTAACCAAATCTAAGTTTTTAGCAAAAGACAAACAAGGACAGTTGGTATATTTAGCTGACTCTGCATTTTCGTTGCAAATGACCCGAAGTAAATATCCAAAAGTCCTATTTCATGCAACATCAGAATTTTAATTTCAAGAAAGAATTTTTACAATTAAATGATATGATTTAACTAAAAAATGATTTATAAAAGATACTTCTTGATGTTATCTAGTTTATAACCAAAATTAAAAGCAGTTAATATGCCTTTTATCAGAAAAGCTTTTTGCAGCAACTTAATTTTTACTGATTTTGGTTTCTAAATAAGCTAAATAAAACGCCAAAAAATCAAATATATCGAACTAAAAGACGTTCTACGCCTCCCCCGTTGGACCAAAATTTAGGGGTATTGTTGGCTGTTCGTAATCATTGATTTCACCATGAGATTTCTCAAAGCGCTGAACATTTTCATGAAGCGCTTTAAGAAATCTTTTTGCATGTTGTGGAGTAAGGACAATTCGGGAACGTACCTTGGCCTTTGGAATACCAGGCATTATATTAATAAAATCAACAACAAACTCTGATCCAGAGTGATTGATAATTGCCAAATTTGAATAGGTGCCTTGCGCAGTTTCCGGATCAAGCTCAATATTAATACTTCCGTCTTTTTTTGTCTTGTCGCTCATCAGATATCAGCACTTAACGATTTTTCTGCTATAAGCGCTTCATATTCGTCCGTGTAACCAACAATGATATCATTATAAGCACGGTTACCCGTACCTGCTGGAATCTTATGCCCTACAATTACATTTTCTTTCAAGCCTTCCAAGGTATCTACCTTACCTGCTACTGCAGCTTCGTTCAATACTTTGGTTGTCTCTTGGAACGATGCTGCCGAAATAAACGACTTGGTCTGCAGAGAGGCTCTTGTGATACCTTGTATTATTGGTGTTGCTGTAGCATTTACGGCATCACGTGCTTCTACTAGGTTTTTGTCTTCACGTTTGAGCAATGAATTCTCGTCACGTAATTGACGTGAAGTGATAATTTGACCTGCTTTTAGGTTTTCAGAATCGCCTACTTCAATTACTACCTTCTGACCGAATAACGCGTCGTTTTCAGATATAAAGTCAGTCTTATGTACCAATTGATTTTCTAAGAAAGTTGTATCTCCAGAATCTTCAACACGTACTTTACGCATCATCTGACGAACAACTACCTCAAAGTGCTTATCATTGATTTTCACTCCTTGCAATCGATATACTTCTTGAACTTCGTTTACCAAGTATTGCTGTACGGCAGATGGGCCTTTTATAGACAAGATGTCATTTGGTGTTGTAGCCCCGTCAGACAATTGCATACCAGCTTTCACAAAGTCGTTTTCTTGAACTAATATCTGGTTAGAAAGCTTCACAAGGTATTTCTTAACATGACCAGTTCTAGACTCAACTATGATTTCCCTGTTACCTCGTTTAATTTTACCAAATGTAACTACACCATCAATTTCGGAAACTACAGCTGGGTTAGAAGGGTTACGTGCTTCAAAAAGCTCGGTAACTCGTGGCAAACCACCTGTAATATCACCTGATTTTGCAGACTTACGCGGAATCTTAACAAGAATTTTACCATTTTGAATCTTCTCGCCATCATCAACCATGATGTGAGCACCAACCGGAAGGTTGTAAGACTGTAACGCATTGCCTTTATTATCCTTAATCAAAAGAGTAGGAATGACTTTTTTATTTCTTGATTCAGATATTACTTTCTCTTGGAAGCCTGTTTGCTCATCAATCTCAACTTGGAAAGTAACTCCTTGCTCGATGTTTTCGTAACCAATAACACCTGAAAACTCAGAAATTATAACTCCATTATATGGATCCCACTGGCAGATTACATCGTCTGTATTGATTTTCTGTCCGTCTTTGATAAAGATAAATGAGCCATAGGGTATGATATTAGTACTCAACACAATACCAGTATTCTTATCTACCAATTTGATTTCCGAAGTACGAGAGATAACAATCTTAACAGAGTTGCCATCATTATCCTTGCCATCAACTGTCTTAAGGTCCTCAATTTCAGCAACTCCTTCAAAACGAGCTACCAATTTATTTTCCTCAGAAATGTTTCCTGCAATACCTCCAACGTGGAAAGTACGTAGTGTAAGCTGTGTACCTGGCTCACCGATTGATTGAGCAGCGATAACTCCAACTGACTCACCCTGCTGCACCATTTTTCCAGTAGCTAAGTTCAGACCATAACATTTTGCGCAAATACCTTTCTTAGCTTCACATGTAAGTGGTGAACGCACTTCAACACTTTCTAATGGAGATTCTTCAATTGCTTTAGCATGCGAATCTTCTATTAGCTCACCCGCAGCAACCAAGACATCACCTGTAAGTGGGTGAATTACATCGTGTAAAGAAACTCGTCCAACAACACGATCACCAATGGACTCAACAATTTCTTCATTTTTCTTAAGCGCTGATACTGAAAGTCCGCGTAGTGTACCACAGTCTACAGAGTTTACGATAACATCTTGTGCAACATCGTGTAGACGACGGGTTAAGTAACCTGCATCAGCTGTTTTTAAAGCCGTATCAGCAAGCCCCTTACGAGCACCGTGAGTTGAGATGAAATATTCTAAAATTGACAATCCTTCTTTAAAGTTAGAAAGAATCGGGTTTTCAATAATTTCACCGCCACCAGCATTTGATTTTTTAGGCTTAGCCATTAAGCCTCGCATTCCTGTTAACTGTCGGATTTGTTCTTTGGAACCTCGTGCACCTGAGTCCAACATCATATACACAGAATTAAACCCTTGCTGATCCTCACTAATTCGTTTCATCGCGAGTTCTGTAAGCATAGCATTTGTAGAAGTCCAAATGTCAATTACCTGGTTATAACGTTCGTTGTTGGTAATAAGCCCCATGTTGTAATTGGCAATAATACCATCAACTTGATCATTGGCTTCATCAATAAGTTGTGTCTTTTCTTTTGGGATAATAATATCACCAAGGCTGAAAGACAATCCTCCTTTGAATGCAAAAGAGAATCCCATGTCTTTAATCTTGTCTAAGAAATCGGCAGTTTCTGGAACGCTTGTTACTTTCAAAATATTGCCAATAATACCACGAAGTGATTTTTTTGTCAGTACTTGATTGATGTAACCTGCTTTTTCAGGTACATGTTGGTTGAATAAAATACGACCAACAGTTGTATCTATAATTTGATAAACAAGCTCACCATCATCATTAAAGTCTTTGGTGCGAATCTTAACCATTGCATTAAGCTCAACTTTGCCTTCGTTGAAAGCAATATTTACTTCGTCTGCGCTGTAGAATGTCAAACCTTCACCTAAAACCTTATTTTCTTCAGTCGATTTTCTTTCTTTGGTCATATAGTATAAACCAAGTACCATATCCTGTGATGGAACCGTAATAGGTGATCCATTTGCCGGATTAAGGATATTGTGGGATGCCAACATAAGTAATTGTGCCTCCAGTACAGCCTCTGGTCCAAGTGGTAAGTGAACTGCCATTTGATCCCCATCAAAATCTGCGTTAAAAGCTGTACAGGCTAGTGGGTGAAGTTGAATTGCTTTACCTTCAATCAACTTAGGCTGGAATGCCTGAATACCCAAACGGTGAAGCGTGGGGGCCCTGTTCAAGAGTACAGGGTGTCCTTTAAGCACATTCTCTAAAATATCCCAAACTACTGGCTCACGTTTATCAATAATTTTTTTGGCTGACTTAACCGTTTTTACAATACCACGCTCAATAAGCTTGCGAATAATGAAGGGCTTGTAGAGTTCGGCTGCCATATTTTTAGGCAATCCACACTCATATAATTTGAGTTCTGGTCCAACAACAATTACCGAACGAGCAGAGTAATCAACACGTTTTCCAAGTAAGTTTTGACGAAAACGACCTTGTTTACCCTTCAAGGAATCTGAAAGTGATTTTAATGGACGGTTTGCGTCTGTTTTTACAGCAGAAGACTTGCGTGTGTTGTCAAACAATGAATCTACAGATTCTTGTAACATTCGTTTTTCGTTACGCAAAATTACCTCAGGTGCTTTAATTTCTAGTAAGCGCTTCAAACGGTTATTACGTATAATCACACGTCGGTATAAATCGTTTAAATCAGAAGTGGCAAAACGACCTCCATCAAGCGGTACTAACGGACGTAATTCTGGTGGAATAACTGGTATTACTTTCATGATCATCCATTCTGGACGATTCTCGCGGTTTTTGTTTGCATCACGAAGTGCTTCGACAACTTGCAAACGCTTTAGTGCTTCGGTTTTACGTTGTTTAGACGTTTCGTTATTTGCTTTGTCTCGCAATTGGTATGAAAGTTCGTCTAAATTAATTCGATTAAGTATATCAATCAGACAATCAGCTCCCATTTTAGCAATAAACTTATTGGGATCACTATCCTCTAAATACTGGTTTTCTTGAGGAAGTTTTTCCATGATGTTCAGATATTCTTCCTCAGTTAGGAAATCCATTTTCTGAACAGGCTCTTCTTCTTCATTGGTAGCAATACCCGGTTGAATTACTACATAGCGCTCGTAGTAAATAATCATGTCTAATTTTTTAGACGGAAGACCCAGTAAGTATCCTATTTTATTTGGAAGTGAACGGAAATACCAGATGTGTGCAACTGGAACCACCAAGCTGATATGACCTACGCGGTCACGTCGTACTTTTTTCTCAGTTACTTCAACACCACAACGATCACAAACAATACCCTTGTAACGAATACGCTTGTACTTTCCACAAGCACATTCAAAATCCTTAACAGGACCAAAGATACGCTCACAAAATAGCCCATCACGTTCAGGCTTGTGTGTACGATAGTTTATGGTTTCGGGCTTTAAAACTTCACCTCTAGAGGCAGCCAAAATGGTTTCGGGCGATGAAAGCCCAATGGAGATTTTACTGAAATCTTTTTGTTGTTGTACTTCGTTTATGCGTGCCATATCAATTTTTTTTTATTCTTCTAATCGAATATCAAGACCAAGGCCTTTAAGTTCGTGCATCAATACGTTAAAGGATTCTGGAAGACCAGGCTTAGGCATGGCTTCACCCTTAACAATTGACTCATATGTTTTCGCTCGACCAATTACATCATCTGACTTAACGGTCAAGATTTCTTGAAGTGTGCTCGATGCCCCATAAGCCTCAAGAGCCCAAACTTCCATTTCTCCAAATCTTTGTCCACCAAACTGTGCCTTACCACCAAGTGGCTGTTGGGTAATAAGTGAGTAGGGTCCAATAGACCGCGAGTGCATCTTGTCGTCAACCATGTGGCCGAGTTTCAACATATAGATAACTCCTACAGTTGCCGGTTGATCAAAACGCTCTCCTGTTCCACCATCAAACAAATAAGTATGACCAAATTGTGGAACACCTGCTTCTTTTGTTAATTCATCAATTTGCTCGTTAGTTGCCCCATCAAAAATTGGTGTTGCAAATGATTTACCCATTTTTTGGCCTGCCCATCCAAGAACAGTTTCGTAAATCTGTCCAATATTCATTCGCGACGGTACTCCAAGTGGATTTAATACAATATCAACTGGCGTTCCATCTTCTAGGAATGGCATATCTTCTTGACGTACAATACGCGCAACAATTCCTTTGTTACCGTGACGTCCTGCCATCTTATCCCCTACTTTCAGCTTACGCTTCTTAGCAATGTAAACTTTAGCAAGTTTTAAAATTCCTGCAGGAAGCTCGTCTCCAACAGAAATTGTAAACTTATTTCTACGCAATGCACCCTGTAAATCATTTTCTTTGATTTTGTAGTTGTGCATCAAGTCATTTACAAGACTGTTAATACGCTTGTCTACAGTCCAATCTGAATTAACAAGGTGGGCATAATCGTCAACTGAATTAAGCATTTTCAAGGTAAATTTCTTACCCTTTGGCATTACTTCTTCACCAAGATCGTTCATAACACCTTGACATGTTTTACCACTCAAAATGGAGAATAATTTCTCAACCAACACAGACTTTAAATTTTCAAACTTTAACTCATAACTATCCTCTAATTCGATGATAGCCTCTTTGTCTTGTGAACGCTTCCGCTTATCCTTTAAGATTCTTGTAAAGAGCTTTTTATCAATAACTACACCTTTGAGCGATGGAGAAGCTTTTAAGGAAGCATCTTTTACATCACCTGCTTTATCACCAAATATGGCGCGAAGTAATTTTTCTTCTGGTGTAGGGTCTGATTCACCTTTAGGTGTGATCTTACCGATAAGAATATCGCCAGCACCTACTTCAGCACCTACACGAATCATTCCGTTCTGGTCCAAGTCACTGGTGGCCTCTTCAGATACGTTTGGAATATCATTTGTCAATTCCTCTTTACCGAGTTTGGTGTCGCGTACTTCTAATGAATATTCATCAATATGAATTGAAGTAAAGACGTCGTCTCGAACAACTTTTTCAGAAATAACAATTGCATCCTCAAAGTTGTATCCTTTCCAAGGCATAAAGGCTACTTTCATATTACGACCAAGTGCCAACTCTCCGTTTTCAGTAGCATAGCCCTGGCAAAGTACTTGTCCCCTTTCCACACGGTCTCCAATAGAAACAATGGGCTTTAGGTTGATGCAAGTACCTTGGTTGGTTTTTCTAAACTTTACAAGTTCATATGTTTTTTCGTCTGAGTCAAAAGAAACCAGTCTTTCGTCATCACTCATGTCATACTTAATGGTAATACGTTGTGCATCAACATAAATTACTTTACCAGCGCCTTCGGCGTTGATAAGTACACGAGAATCTGTAGCTACCTGACGTTCCAATCCAGTTCCTATAATAGGAGCCTGTGGTCGTAATAATGGTACCGCCTGGCGCATCATGTTTGACCCCATCAAGGCACGGTTTGCATCATCATGCTCCAAAAAAGGAATAAGTGATGCAGAAATAGATGCAATTTGGTTAGGCGCAACATCTGTGTAGTCCACCTCTGTTTTGTCAACTACTGGGTAATCCGCTTCTGAACGTGCTATAATTTTATCAGAAGCAATTTCTCCAGTTTCAGTTTTTTCAATATTTGCCTGCGCAAATAGTTTACCTTCTTCCTCTTCAGCTGACAAATAGTGAGAGTTAGACATATCCACAACACCCTCTTCTACTTTGAAGTAAGGTGTTTCGATAAATCCAAGATTGTTTACTTTGGCGAACACACCGAGTGAAGATATCAGTCCAATGTTTGGTCCTTCAGGTGTTTCTATTGGACAAAGTCTACCATAGTGCGTGTAGTGAACATCACGAACCTCAAAACCTGCACGTTCTCTGGATAAACCGCCTGGCCCAAGCGCAGATAAGCGTCGCTTGTGTGTGATTTCAGCTAACGGGTTGGTTTGATCCATAAATTGAGATAGCTGATTGGTACCAAAAAATGAATTGATAACAGATGACAAGGTCTTGGCATTAATCAAGTCAATTGGCGTAAAGACCTCATTGTCACGAACATTCATACGCTCGCGAATGGTACGTGCCATACGAGATAGTCCTACACCAAATTGAGATGAAAGTTGTTCACCAACTGTACGTACACGGCGATTAGACAAGTGGTCAATATCATCAATTTCAGCCTTAGAATTAATCAACTCGATAAGGTATTTGATGATAGTAATAATATCGTCTTTTGTCAATACTTGCTTGTCCATTTCAATATCCAAACCAAGCTTTTTGTTCATACGGTAACGTCCAACTTCCCCTAGGTTATATCTCTGATCAGAGAAGAAAAGTTTATCAATAATACCACGCGCTGTTTCTTCATCTGGCGGTTCGGCGTTACGCAATTGGCGATAAATATGCTCTACTGCTTCTTTTTCAGAGTTTGTCGGGTCCTTTTGAAGAGTGTTATGGATAATCGCATAATCTGCAGATTGTAATTCTTCTTTGTGCAATAAGATGGTGGGAGTATTGGCACCCAAAATCTCATCAATATGCCCCTTATCAAGTATAGTATCGCGATCTAGTACAATTTCGTTACGCTCAATAGAAACTACTTCCCCAGTGTCTTCATCTACAAAGTCTTCAAACCATGTGTTAAGTACACGAGCAGCTAGCTTACGACCCATTACTTTTTTAAGGCCAGCTTTTGAGACCTTAACTTCTTCAGCAAGGTCAAAAATTTCAAGAATATCTTTATCTCGCTCATACCCGATAGCACGGAAAAGTGTCGTCACAGGTAATTTTTTCTTACGGTCAATATAAGCGTACATCACGCTATTTATATCCGTTGCAAATTCAATCCAAGAGCCTTTGAAAGGAATAACGCGAGCTGAATATAATTTAGTACCATTGGCATGAAACGACTGGCCAAAGAATACACCAGGAGAGCGATGTAGTTGTGACACAACGATACGCTCAGCGCCATTAATAACAAAAGTACCGCTGGGAGTCATGTACGGAATAACACCCAAGTATACATCCTGTACGATAGTTTCGAAATCCTCGTGTTCAGGGTCAGTACAGTACAATTTTAATCGTGCTTTTAAAGGTACACTATAAGTGAGACCACGCTCAATACATTCTTGTATACTGTATCGTGGCGGGTCTACAAAATAATCCAGAAATTCAAGGACAAATTGGTTACGAGTATCAGAAATAGGAAAGTTTTCCATGAAGGTATTGTATAGACCTTCATTCCCTCGTTCATCAGACTTGGTTTCT
Source organism: uncultured Flavobacteriaceae bacterium (assembly GCA_964014735.1). Taxonomy (GTDB): domain Bacteria; phylum Bacteroidota; class Bacteroidia; order Flavobacteriales; family Flavobacteriaceae; genus UBA7446. Next base: position 67,710 of record CAXHBH010000003.1, read on the forward strand.
AATTGAAAAAAGTCTTGGAAAGATTTAATTTGAATATCTAAAAAGTCTGGATAGGCAGGGGTACCAATAGCCGAAGCAAAATTATGTCGGGTTGCGCTTGTCGTGTTGGACATATGGGTTAATCTTTTAAAAAATTAGTACTAGGGGCATAAAACACCAAATGGTTTAAGTCCACGAACGCATGTTCGGGACTTAAACCTCTGGATTTGGTCGGGAACTTAATTACTTAAGCTCAACTTCAGCACCTGCTTCTTCCAAAGAAGATTTCAGCCCTTCAGCTTCGTCTTTTGCTACACCTTCCTTAATTGGGCTAGGTGCATTATCAACAAGCTCTTTTGCTTCCTTAAGACCAAGACCTGTTAATTCTTTTACAAGCTTTACTACAGCAAGTTTAGAACCGCCAGCGGCTGTTAGGATAACATCAAACTCTGATTTTTCCTCGGCTGCTTCGCCACCATCACCAGCAGCTGGTCCAGCTACTGCAACGGCTGCAGCTGCAGGCTCGATGCCATATTCGTCTTTGAGGATATCGGCCAACTCGTTGACCTCTTTAACGGTCAAATTGACCAATTGTTCTGCAAAATCTTTTAAATCTGCCATTTTTGAACTATTTAATTGTTTTTATTTACGTTTTAAGCTTCCCTTTCAGAAAGTGTTTTGATTATACAAGCAAGGGTACCGCCACCTGATTGAAGTGCAGATACCACGTTTTTAGAGGGAGATTGAAGCAAGCCTATTATCTCGCCAATCAATTCGTCCTTAGATTTGATATTCACCAAAGCTTCCACTTGATCGTTGCCTAAATAAACTGCTTCCTCAATGAAAGCTCCTTTTAAAATAGGCTTATCCGATTTTCTACGAAATTCCTTAATTAGTTTTGCAGGAGCATTTCCAGCCTCTGAAAACATCATGGCGGTGTTCCCAACCAATACTGCAGATAAATCTTCAAAATCTTTGTCAGAAGCCTCCATGGCTTTGGCTAATAACGTATTTTTTACCACTTCTAGTTTGATATTTGCTTTAAAACAAGCACGTCTCAAATTTGAAGTTGTCTCAGCATTCAACCCAGAAACATCCGTTAAATAGATGTTAGCGTTGTCTGCTAGCTTAGCAGTTAACTGCTTTATTACGTTTGCTTTTTGTTCTCGTGTCATAAATTCTATTCGCTATTTAGACAACCTTAGTATCAATATTAATGCTTGGGCTCATGGTACTCGACATGGCGATACTTTTGATGTATGCACCTTTCGATGACGATGGCTTAAGCTTCACAAGTGTCTGCAACAGTTCATCGGCATTACCAGCTATCTTGTCCGCATCAAATGATGCTTTTCCGATAGGTGCATGCACAATACCTGATTTATCCACCTTAAAATCAATTTTACCTGCCTTTACTTCGTTGATGGCTTTAGCAACATCAATTGTCACAGTACCAGTCTTTGGGTTAGGCATCAATCCTCTTGGACCTAGAACACGTCCTAAAGGACCTAACTTACCCATTACACTTGGCATGGTGATAATAACATCGACATCTGTCCAACCATCTTTAATTTTCTGGAGGTACTCATCTAATCCAACAAAATCAGCACCAGCCTCTTGGGCTTCAGCTTCTTTGTCAGCAGTAACTAAGGCCAAAACTCTAACGTCTTTACCTGTACCATGCGGTAAACTAACCACGCCACGAACCATTTGGTTTGCTTTACGCGGGTCAACTCCCAACCTTACAGCTAGGTCGATAGACTCATCGAATTTTGAATTAGCGATTTCTTTTACCAATGCGGAAGCGTCCTGTACTGAGTACAGTTTTGTCCGGTCGATTTTACTTAGCGATTCTTTACGCTTCTTTGTAATTTTTCTCATTATTCACTTCAATTAAAAAGGGGAATTTCCCTTAACGGTAAATCCCATAGATCTTGCGGTCCCAGCCACCATTTTCATGGCAGATTCTACTGTAAATGCATTTAAATCCTGCATTTTGTCTTCCGCAATTGCACGAACTTGTTCCCAAGATACACTTGCAACTTTAGCGCGGTTGGGCTCGCCAGATCCTTTTTTAACCTTGGCAGCTTCCATCAATTGAACGGCTGCGGGTGGTGTTTTGACGACAAATTCAAAAGACTTGTCGGCATATACAGAAATTACAACTGGTAATACTTTTCCAGCTTTATCTTGAGTTCTAGCATTAAACTGCTTACAGAACTCCATGATATTAACTCCTGCGGCACCCAGAGCGGGTCCAACCGGCGGCGATGGATTCGCGGTGCCTCCCCTAACTTGTAGTTTTACTACTTTACTAACTTCTTTAGCCATTATTAATTTAACTCTAATTAATGATTACTGTATAAGTGGAAGCTATACAGTCATCTTTGTATGTAACACTTTTAAACTTTTTCAACTTGCATGTAGGAAAGCTCTAGTGGTGTTTTTCTTCCGAAAATCTTTACCATAACTTCCAACTTACGTTTTTCTTCATTTACTTTTTCAATACTGCCATTAAAGCCATTGAAAGGACCATCAATAACTTTGATTGTCTCTCCGATTTTAAATGGAATAACAATGTTTTCTGTTTGTACCGATAATTCATCAACCTTACCGAGCATACGGTTTACTTCAGCTTTACGAAGTGGTACTGGTTCGCCACCTTTGGTTTCACCCAAAAAACCAATTACATTGGTAATGGAGCGGATAATGTGTGGTACTTCACCAGAAAGGTTGGCCTTAATCATGATGTAACCAGGGAAATAGTTGCGCTCTTTATTTACTTTCTTGCCATTTCGAATTTGTATTACCTTTTCAGTAGGTACTAATACTTCTTCTACATAATTGGAAAGACCAAGACGTGCAATATCAGATTCAATGTAAGACTTGATTTTATTTTCTTGACCGCTAACAGCGCGTACAACATACCATTTTTTTACATCCGTGTCTGTTGTCATGATTAGCCTATTAATTGAAAATAAAATTTAACGACACGAGATAATAGCGAGTCTGCACCCCAAATGGCAAGTGAAAAAATGATAGAAAAAACTACTACGACAGTTGTGTGGCGTAACAACTCGGATTGGGGTGTCCATGTTACGTGGTTTTTAAGTTCTGCAAAAGCGTCCTTTATGTACGTTATCATTGCCATTTTTTAATTCTCCTTGCACGGGTTGAGAGGCTCGAACTCCCGACACCTGGTTTTGGAGACCAGTGCTCTACCAACTGAGCTAAACCCGTCTCTGTTGATGCACATGCTCCGTTTAGAGTTAGTACACCCGTTTAGTGCGCCAAAAGGTGCTGCATAAAACAGCACCTTTTAGACACAAAAAGTTGATTGTATTAATCTAATATTTCTGTTACCTGACCTGCACCTACGGTACGACCTCCTTCACGAATCGCGAAACGAAGACCTACACTCAATGCAATAGGCTGAATCAAATCAACCTCAATTGTCAAGTTATCCCCAGGCATTACCATTTCTACACCAGAGGGTAGCGCAATGTTTCCTGTAACGTCTGTTGTACGTACGTAAAACTGTGGACGATAGTTATTGTGGAATGGTGTGTGACGACCACCCTCTTCTTTTTTCAAGATATACACCTCAGCTTTAAATTTAGCATGTGGTGTTACTGAACCAGTCTTACAAATTACCATACCGCGTTTGATGTCTGTTTTTTCAATACCACGAAGTAAGATACCTACGTTATCTCCAGCTTCTCCACGATCAAGAATTTTACGGAACATCTCTACACCTGTAATTGTAGAATCTAATTTTTCAGCACCCATACCAATGATATCAACCGAATCACTTGTGTTCGCAACTCCTGTTTCGATACGACCTGTAGCAACAGTACCACGACCTGTAATTGAAAATACATCCTCAATAGGCATCAGGAAATCTTTATCAACATCGCGTTTTGGAAGCTCAATCCATGAATCTACTACTTCCATCAAACTCATAACGGAGTCAACCCATTTTTGCTCTCCGTTTAATGCACCAAGTGCAGAACCAAGAATAACAGGTCCATTGTCTCCATCGTATTCGTAGAATGAAAGCAACTCACGAACCTCCATTTCAACAAGTTCTAATAATTCTTCATCGTCCACCATGTCTGCTTTATTCAAAAAAGCAACAATACGTGGTATACCTACCTGACGGCCAAGAAGTATGTGCTCACGTGTTTGTGGCATTGGACCATCAGTTGCGGCAACTACTAAAATAGCACCATCCATTTGTGCAGCACCTGTTACCATGTTCTTTACATAATCGGCGTGTCCAGGACAGTCTACGTGTGCGTAGTGACGATTTGCTGTTTGATATTCAACGTGTGAAGTATTAATAGTAATACCTCTTTCTTTTTCTTCAGGGGCATTGTCAATTTGGTCAAAGCTTCTCGCTTCTGACAAACCAGCATCAGCTAGTACTTTAGTAATAGCAGCTGTTAACGTTGTTTTCCCGTGATCAACGTGTCCAATGGTACCAATATTAAGGTGTGGTTTGGACCGATCAAAAGTTTCTTTAGCCATAATAATGTAAGTTTATTCTTTTAAAATGAGCGCAAATATAATCTTTTCCTGTTTTAAATACATGCTTAACCAAAAAAAATATTTAGATTTCTAATATATTGATTGTTCCTAAATCAAAACATATGAACTCAAAAAGCATAAACCTACTCAGCATATTAGCTTCTTTTGACATGATAGCAGCTGGAATTAAAACTATTTACGATTAAAGCCTGCTCCTCAAGGACATTGGCATTTACTTTATTTCCAAGGGCTTCTTTCTCATTTCGCTCATGAAAAAGCACAAAAAAAAGTAAATGCAATTGTTTAAATAACAAAAAGTCTTAAACGCAGTAAAGCCTAATTTTTAACAAAAGGAACGGCTGTATTGGCTATTTGAAGCATATACATTCCGGTTTGCAAGTCGTAGATATCGATTTCTTGATCGCTTGAAACAATACCTGATTGAATCTCAATGCCTAAAATAGAATATAAACGATAATGCTCTGCTGCATTCAGACCGCTTACTCGTAAGAAAGACGTGCTTGGATTGGGATACACACTTAAGATAGACTTCTTATTATCTTGAATATTTAAGCTTGGATCTGTGGAACGTTGATAGCTAAAGCCACCGCCTGCTTGCCCAGGTGTCCATGAAGTAATTTTAATGTCAATATAAATGTTATCGGAAATAAGATTAACGCAATAGTTGATGAAGTTCAAAGAGAGCAGCAAGTCTTTAAACTTACGTTAGCACAAGCTATGCCTAGTTTATTGACTTTTGATATGGTGCAAAATAAATTATCAATGAAAATCAGTTAGTATGCTTTCTGAAGACAGGCTTGGGGGTGTCCACCCTTACTCCCCTTGCTTGTTTTTTATATGTTTATAAATAAAATTTTTAATTATGGAAGAAGCATTTTATATGTTTTTAGCAGTAGGTTTGTTTTTGGGGATGATATTTCTTTTACGTTGGATTGGCGCTTGGATGTTACGTATAGACAAAGTCATAAATGTTTTAGAGGATATTTTAACTGAATTAAAAAGTAAAAATTAGTTTAAGAATGAAAAAACTACTTCTACTATTCCTGCTAATTCTTGGATACGCAGCAAATGCTCAAACAAGAAGTATTTTCAATTCCGATAATGAGATATATAATAATTTAAGTGAAACCATATGGAAAGTAGATGGAAACAATGAGCACGATGAGCCAAAATACTATATACAGATTAAACATAGACTGTATAACGAAATTTTAATTCACGATTTCACTTTAAGCCAATTAAGAAAGGTATACTGCTACGCTTTGGATTATATGGAAGGACAAGAGTTTGCCTATAAAAAGACTATGGGCTGGGCTAAACTAGAGCACTCTCACGGAATTATTCAATTCAAAGTGGGTTTTAATAGCAAACGTAAGCCATACACAAAAGTGGAACTTTGTTTCTATGACGAAGATTGGATACACAGCTTTAGCGAAACGTTAAGTCTTGAAAGCCTACTCAAGTGGATAGGAGAGGACTTTGATGATTGGAGAAATCCAAACTGGAAAAATAAATACTGTTACATCGACAGATGATGATTACTAAAATGAAAAAATTACTACTACTATTACTATTTATTCCACTAGTGTCTTTTGGGCAGTCTGCTTGGAACTTAAAAAATACTACAAGTACTTTTGATGGAAATCAATCTCTAATTTATGTAGAAGGCTATAATGGTACTCACCCCTACAAAAATCCAGTTGTGGGTATAAATGAAGATAACAATCTTACATTATTAGATTTCGGGTATATAGGTTCTGGCGATGATTTAGTTATGGTGATGGTTGCGTTTGATAAAAATCCTGATACTGTAAAATCATATCTTTTCAAAAGAGCAGATAGTAATATTATTAGGCTTAAGGAAGATTTGTATGTGTACGAATTAGCAACTGCGTTTAGTAAATATAATTTAGCAGAATTCAGAGTTTACAATGATATGGGCGATACATATGAGTTTACAATATCATTATCAGGATTTACAAAAGTTTATAATAAATTGTTTCCAAATGGAATTAATGAGGCAAAAAAAGTAGTTGCTGCTCTTGAGAAAAAAAGAATTGAAATTAAAAAGGATGAAGCAAAAAAAGAAAGAGAAAAAGTATTGGAGGAAGCAAAAAAAGAAAGAGAAGAAGAATTAAAGGAATTAAGGCTCAATGAAATAGCTAACAAAGCAAGTGAATGGCTTGAATTTTTTAAAAATGAATTGTATCCACAACTTTTAGAATTACAAAAAAAGTATCCATTATTGTAAAAACCAAAAACTTCAATCTACAATGATGATTGGATACTTACTCAAGCAGACATGTACTTAAATGGGATAAAACCTGATTTAACAGATGTAAATAAATTAAAATTCACAAAAAGGGGTAAATGGGTAGATTTAATATTACTTAAAGAAAATAGCAGCCAAACCGACACTATTTATAGACAAGTTTACTCCATTAATTTTGCAAACACCTTCAAAAATTAAAACAAATAATTCTGATTTCTAATAAAAAAACAAAACCCCATAACTTACTTAACCTATAATAGAACAATTTAGACAATGGCATACGGAATAAAAACAGGAGGCAGAACTAAAGGCACTCCTAATAAGATAACCACAGAAGTAAAAGAAAAGCTACAAGTATTGATAGATAAAACAGTAGATGAACTTACAACTGCTAATTTAAGCGTATCTCACAAGCTAAAACTGCTAGAACTAGCTTTAAACTATACCCTCCCCAAACTTGCCCACACGTACAATGAAGTAGATAACAAGCAAAAAACATTTAGAGTGGAGTATGTGCCTAGCCTAGAGGAAATAGACAATAGCTAAAAGTGGCTAAAAACAGCACTTGTTGAACTTCTAGTTCATTATTAGTTCATTTTGTAGTGCGTAGTAGTAATATAAAAATGGTAATTAACAGATGAGCCAATGAGCAGATTTGAACTGCCGACCTCTTCCTTACCAAGGAAACGCTCTACCCCTGAGCTACATCGGCGTTAGTAAAAAAAAGAGCGGGAGACCGGGTTCGAACCGGCGACATTCAGCTTGGAAGGCTGACGCTCTACCAACTGAGCTACTCCCGCGTTTATCTTTTTAGTGTGGGGAGAGCAGGATTCGAACCTGCGAAGTTAAAAAACAACAGATTTACAGTCTGTCCTCGTTGGCCGCTTGAGTATCTCCCCTATTACAAAGATCGTTCACCACAAAAGGATGAAAAATACAAGAGCCGATGGAGGGACTCGAACCCACGACCTGCTGATTACAAATCAGCTGCTCTAGCCAGCTGAGCTACATCGGCCTGTGCTCTTATAAAAGAGCGGTTGCAAATGTAACAATTAATTTAGTTGGCTTCAAAAAAATTAAATGCCATTTTGATATGAACGCAATTGCTTTTCTTTATAGCGAATGAGCAAACGCTCAACAGCCTTAGATGCAGCATCAATAGCCTCTTCGAAAGTGTTACTTTTTTTCTTAACCATTAAAATATCTCCAGGTATTTTGACTTTTATCTCAACTTGCTTACCACGTGAGCGTGCAGATTTTTCCAACTTCATATATAAGTCGGTGGCTAAAATTTTTCCATAGTAGTGCCGGTATTTATTAATACGCTTGGATATAAAACATTTGAGTTTGGACTTAACTGAAAAGTTAATGGCTTGAATAGTTAGTTGCATATAAAATTTTAAAAATGTTAAAAAATGTGTACTTGGGCGATACTTACTTTTTAGCTCTAGGGTGTGCAGCCCGATAGGCATCCTGAACTTTGGGGAGCTGAACTTTTGTATACTCTTGTGTCGCAGCCAAGCTTTCATGGCCAAGTATTTCCTGAACCACGTTAATGTCTGCACCTGCATCTAACATGTGTGTGGCAAAGCTGTGTCGCAATACATGTGGAGAGGTACTTATCTTACTTGATACCCTTCTAAAATACGTCTTTATCAAACGATAAACAAATGCTGGGTATGTTTTATTTCCCTTATTGGTCACCAATAAGAAGGAATGAGAAGATGTACCCAAATAAGCGTTACGCTGTTCCAGATAATGCTTTAAAGTGACAGTTAGGGCAGGTATCATGGGTATAAGTCGTTCCTTATTTCGTTTACCCAGAACACGCATCTGACTCTGTGCCCAATCGATATCCGAAGTTTTTAATTCAATAAGCTCGGACTGACGTATACCCGTACCATACAAAAGCTCAATGGCTGTTGCATCTCTTAGGCTTGCAAAATCAGTTCGGTCAATTTGTTCAAGTACTATATTCAGCTCTGCAACACTGAAAGGTGTAATGAATGCCTTCTTTGCCTTTACAGCCTTATGCTTTGCAAATGGATGTACCTCAATGATACCTGTTTTTTGAAAATAGTTATAAAGTGATTTTAGTGCTGAGCACTTACGGTTAATGCTGCGCATGGTAAGGCCACGTTTAGACAGCGATATGATATAGTCACGTAACATTGTAAAATGCACTTTCTCAAGATTTCGCAAGCCGTAGGCATCTAAACAATGCAAGGCAAAACCTTCTATATCTTTGCTATACGCACGTATCGTATGTGTTGAATAGTTTTTCTCAGAGGATAAATAGCGGAGAAAAGCAGCAACATTGTCCATGAGGACAAGTTACAAAAAGAAATTACACGTCTTCTTGGTCGCGTAAGTGCTGAATGTAAGCAGCTTTTTGAATTTCAGCGCGACGAGAAACAGAAGGTTTCGAGAATGTCTGGCGCTGACGGAGTTGACGCATGGTTCCTGTTTTATCAAACTTACGCTTGAAACGCTTAAGTGCGCGTTCGATATTTTCACCATCTTTGATAGGAATTATTAGCATGAATCTACCCTCCTTTCTTTTAAAATTAGTTTACAAATATAATAGTATTTACAAGAACCTACTAGCCTATTTTAAAATTTGTTTGGCAATAACCACTTTTTGGATTTCGGAGGTGCCTTCACCAATTGTACAAAGCTTGGAATCGCGAAGGAATTTTTCAACAGGAAAATCTTTAGAATAACCATAACCGCCAAAAACTTGAACAGCTTCATTTGCCACTCGAACACATGTTTCAGAAGCAAACAATTTACACATGGCGCTGAGTTTTGTCATACGCCTTCCCATATTTTTTTCATAACAGGCTTTGTGCATCAATAATTCAGAGGCTTCAATATCTGTAGCCATATCTGCTAATTTAAAAGAAATGCCTTGAAATGCATTTATGGGCTTTCCAAACTGAACTCGCTCAGAAGAATATTTTAAAGAGGCCTCATAAGCACCTCTAGCAATTCCCAACGATAATGCAGCTATAGAAATTCTCCCACCATCTAAAATTTTCATAGACTGAATGAATCCGTCACCAACAGGACCCAAACGGTTGGCGTCTGGTATTCGACAATGATCAAAAACAAGCTCTGCTGTTTCCGATGCACGCATTCCTAATTTATTTTCTTTTTTACCTGCATAGAAGCCAGGAGTGCCTCGTTCAACTACAAAAGCTGTCATTCCGCGACTATCACCTTTTTCACCTGTACGCACAACAATAACAGCGATATCACCACTACTACCATGTGTAATAAAATTTTTAGTGCCATTAATAATCCAGTCATCTCCTTGTTGAACGGCTGTAGAATTCATCCCACCAGCATCAGAGCCGGTATTATGTTCGGTTAAGCCCCATGCACCAATCCACTCGCCAGAAGCAAGCTTTGGTAACCATCGCTGTTTTTGTCCCCCATCTCCAAACTCAAATATATGGTTGGTACATAAAGAATTGTGCGCTGCTATTGAGAGTCCTATTGAGGGATCAACCTTTGAAATTTCTTCAATAATAGCGGTATACTCAAAATATCCAAGTCCAGCTCCGCCATAGGTCTCAGGAATAAGAATACCCATAAACCCCATGTCACCAGCTTGATGTAGTAGTTCTTTAGGAAAAAATTGACGTTCATCCCAATCCATTACATGCGGGGCAATGTACTGTTGCGCAAAATCACGAGCAGAAGCTGAAATCAGCTTGTGTGATTCGCCCAGTTCAAATGAAGGGCCCGATAGTATTTCAGTTTTCATAGCTTATTAAAACACAAATATAAAGATAATCTTGCTTTTTTAATGGAGTCTATTTGGTTAATAACAACTAATCACGCCAAGAAGTTCGAGAATCTTGCTGCGTTCTTAAGTCCACAATACTACTGGCCAAAGAACCACTGATATATGGAGACTTTGAAAGCTGTGCTATGTTGAAGTTGTTGATATTTTGTTTTTCTATAAATGGGACAGAATTAAGTCTAAAGTACACCCACAGCTGTTACTGCACTTCGGGTTTTAAACCCCAAACATCATTTAACTAAATTTTTATAAAGAATCCACCCAGCTGATTGCGCATGGCAATAATTCGCTGACTCAACACAGGTCCAATTCCGTAAACTTGTTGCAACATTTTAGCCGTTGCTTCATTAATTTCCTTTTTAAACATTGTCTTTGGAGTTTTTTTAACGTATTTAGTTTTTAGAAATTTTAAATACGGGGAAATACGATTCATTTCAGTATCTGATAATCCTGTGACTTGTTTTGCGTCTTTTGCCGAGAACAAATAAAACCCAGCAGCACGATAAGCACGAATGTTTTTAACTGCAGACATGGGAATATCAAGCTAGTGGGCTTTAAAATCTGAGATATAATTGGGTTAAACGGATAGATGCTGTCTGTTGATTTGGATTAAGCAATTTTTAATCTTTTTAGTGAATCTGTAATGCGTTGATTTTCCTTGTTCACAGTAAAAGCTTCAGATTTTTCTAGGCTTGGCTTGTATAACCACGAAATAAGCAAGTGAATGGCAAAAAATAAAAAAAGGGTCCACAAGACGCCTCTGCGCTGTGATTTATTAAGTTTGTAAAAAGGCTTTGGGGTTTCACATTTTAAATTAGGACTTTGCCCTTGTTGCTGTTAGATATCTGTTGAGTTCTTTTTTGACTACTGGAAATAAAAAGTAAAGTCCAATCATATTTGGAAATACCATGGCAAATATCATGGCATCAGAAAAAGCCCAAATGGAGTCCATGCTGGCAGCAGATCCAATTACGATGAAAATCAAAAATAACAACTTGTAGGTCATATCTGCCCTTCTACCCCGACCAAATAAAAATTTCCAAGACTGAATTCCGTAATATGACCACGAAATCATAGTTGAGATAGCAAATAGGAAAACTGCAATTGTTAAAAACAAATCAGAATAAGGGATATACTGTTCGAATGCTTTAGACGTTATCCCTGCTCCCTCATAAAGGCTACCATCTATCAAAACCTTACCGCTAACATCTTCGTAATTTATACCATTAATCTCAAGACTATAACTACCATCAGCTTGTTCAACAGCACCATCATACTTAGATAGGTCACCGTAGGCAAACTTGTTTTGACTATTAAATGTAATAATGACTAAAGCTGTCATTGTACAAATCACTACCGTATCAATAAATGGTTCTAATAATGCTACTAACCCTTCAGAGGCTGGATACTTGGTCTTTACGGCAGAGTGTGCGATTGAAGCGGAACCTGCCCCTGCTTCGTTAGAAAAAGCTGCACGTTTAAAACCTACCATTAAAACTCCAATAATACCTCCTACACCAATAGCTTTAGGATTAAATGCCTCCGAAACAATAAGTGAAATGGCATCATCTAAAAAGCTGAAGTTGACTGATAAAATATAAATACAAGCCAACACATATAAGACAGCCATAAAAGGCACTACACGCTCAGTAACAGACGCAATACGCTTTATCCCACCAATAATAATAAGCCCTACAAGGATCGCCATCAACAAACCAATTACAGCTCCAGCACTTGTGCTTTCTAGACCAATTAGTTGTTTTAGTACAACTGTTGCCTGGTTGGATTGCGCGGCATTACCACCGCCAAAGGAACCTCCAATACAACATATAGCAAAAATTACTGCAGTAATCTTACCGAGTTTGGCAAAACCCTTTTCACTTAAACCTTTTTTTAAATAGTACATAGGACCTCCGTAAACTGTTCCGTCTGGTCCTACATCACGATATTTCACTCCAAGCGTGCATTCTACAAACTTGGTAGACATACCGATTAGCCCACAAACAATCATCCAAAAGGTAGCACCTGGACCACCTAAAGCTATAGCGAGTGCAACACCTGCAATATTACCGTTTCCTACGGTCCCTGAAACAGCAGTTGCCAATGCTTGAAAATGACTTACTTCACCTTCTTGACTTTCATCTTTAATGGTATCAACTATATCGCCGTCGGCCAAATTAACAGCTGATTTTTCTTCAACTGAACTGTGATCAATATCATCATAATTTCCACGAACAACATTAATGGCCAATGGGAATCGGCGAACGTTAATAAACCCAAAATAAATGGTAAAAAACAATGCACTTCCAACCAGTAAATAAATAACAAAAGGGTTGCCGCCAATTTGGAAGAAAACTAACTCAGAAAAAAAGTCAGAAACGGGTTTAAATGCTTCATTAATGCGCTCATCTAACCCCATTTCAGTGGTTTGGGCGTTTAGCGGCATACACAAAAGGGTTGTAATTAAAGTGATAAAGTTTTTCATAATTTAGTTTGAATTATAAATCAAAAACTGATGAGCGTTTTGCAAACAAAAAGTCTTTCATTCTTAGCCAGAAAGCAAAAACCAAATATATTGCAAAGCCTACGCCAAGTGAAAAAAAACTCAAGTATATAAAGAAAATGCGAACATGTTTTGCTTTCATACCCAAACGTTCAGCTAATCGGGAACATACCTCGAAGCCACGTTTTTCCAGAAAATAGCGCAAATCATGCATCATGCCCATTATGCAAAAGTAATCAAAGATTTAAAAGTCTATGACAATAGGTAAATGATAAGCATCTACGTTCCCTACCCAGAGTGTTTTATTTAAGTGTGTGTGCACTTTGAAAAAGTCAGGGCCAGCATTGGAATTCTCTTCTACAGGCTTCATCACAACTATATTGTCACTAAAAGTCATTATTAATGACTTTTGGCTAGAATGTTGTGTTTTCCATAAATAAGTAAGCAATTCTTCGCGCACCTTGTTTTGAGATTACTCCTCCAAATCGCCCTCCCATGCAAGGACGCCACCTTCAAGATTATATACAGCACTAAAACCCATTTGACTCATGAGCTGACAAGCCTGACCGCTTCTTGCGCCAGATCGACAATACACAAAATAGGATTTGGATTTATCCAAAGATTGAATTGAGGCTATAAAATCAGCTCCACCCTGAATATCAATATTTACAGCTCCTTTGATATATCCTGACTCAAATTCATCCGCAGTTCTAACATCAAGAATCACAGATCCTGAAGTTTCATGATACAATTCAGCCCATGCATGGGGCAATAATTCGCTCATTTGTGTTTGTTTTTTGGGCGAAGACACACAAGCAGTTAGTATAAATAAAACAGAAATAGAACTGTGCATCTTTTTGTTTTTTCAAATATAATTCAAATTTTTTTATACATTTGTATATACAATATTTGTTAATACAATGATAAGTAGAAATGTCGTAGTTCAAATGATGAAAAGTGGAAATGTATTTGCTGAGCACATCGGAAACACAGTTCAGCCATTTGGGTTAAGTTTACAGCAATTCAATGTTTTGCGAATTTTGAGAGGTCGCAAAGGAATAGCCGCATCGTTGGAAAGCATAACTTACGATATGATTCATCGTATGAGTAATACCTCTAGGATAATTGACAAACTCCTAGAAAAGGGGTGTGTTGAACGAGTTATATGCCCAGAAAATCGACGAAAGGTGAATATTTTTATAACCAAAAAAGGGTTAAGGCTGCTCAAAAAAATTGATGGTATTATTGATAAAAAAGAAGAAAAACTAACAGCATCCTTATCCAAAAAAGAAATGGACCAATTGTTGTTATTGATTAATAAAATAAAAATTAAATAAGTTTAAAATCATGATTATAAATAAAAGAAAAATAACAGCCCTTTTGGCTTCTAGCTTGTTAAGCTTTGGGTTAAGCGCTCAAACAAAAGTAATTTCTAATGGAGTCATTTATTGGGAAGGGTCTAAAATCACAACTAACTCACACGTTGGTACCCTTGATATTAGACAAGGAACCTTAACATTTGAAGCAGACGCAATTGTTAGTGGCAAATTTACCGTTGATATGAACTCCATGGTATGCACAGATCTTTCTGAAAAAGCTGGTGCAAGATTGGTAAGTCACCTTGAATCTGATGATTTTTTTGGTGTAGCAGCACATCCTGAAGCCATACTTAAATTCACCAATGCTGTTCCAACAGCTGAGGGGTATAAAATAACAGGTGAATTTACCATTCGCGGCATCACCAATACTGAGACTTTTGAACTCAATCTTGATGGAAATACAGCTGCCGCTGAATTTGAAATAGACCGTTCGAAATACAATGTGAAATATAGGTCTGGATCCTTTTTTGAAAACTTAGGAGACAAACTAATTAATGACGAATTAAAGCTTCGTGTGAGCTTTACCTACTAATCTTTGTTTTTTTGTCTCTGAATTGCATATATTTGGGAAGATGAAAAAACGCATTTTTAATACGCTTTGGTGGAACTCCTAATTGGAGGTGATAAGCGTATTATATATAATTGAAAGGCTTGTCATAATACGACAAGCTTTTTTTATTTTCAACTAATGAAGTTTAAACTACATACAGATACTTGTGAACTCTTGACCGATACCATGACACCGGTCAACATGTACCTTAAAGTTAGGGATAAATATCCTGAAAGTGTATTGCTCGAAAGCTCTGATTATGGTGCCAATGACAACAGTGTTGCATATATATGCTTCAACCCAATTGCTTCTTTTAAGGTCCATAACCAACACATAACAGAACGCTTTCCAGACGGTAGCACTTCCCAAGCAGACGTTACAGCAGACTTTTCTGTGGTTGACAAATTGGAAGCATTTACCGCAAGATTTGAAACAGATGAGCAACAAAATCGCTTCTTAAGCAATGGATTGTTTGGATATACTTCTTATGAGGCCGTTCAATATTTTGAAGATATTGAGCTAACCAAAAAGCATGATGATGCAGATATACCAGAGATATATTATGCGTTATACCAAAATATTATTGCTGTCAATGTTTTTAACAACCAAGCCAAACTTTTTTCGCATTGTTACCAAAGCGAAAGCAACCTTGACGAAATCACTCAGCTTCTCAAGGCACCTACGCGTGATTCATATTCTTTCAAAAAAGAGGGAAAAGCATCGTCAAATATGTGTGACGAAGAATTTGTAGCGCTTGTCAAAAGAGGCATAAAGCATTGCATGCGCGGGGATGTTTTTCAAATTGTACTGTCACGTCGTTTTTCTCAAACCTACAGCGGAGATGACTTTAGTTTATATCGTGTACTTCGATCAATAAATCCCTCGCCATATATTTTCTATTTTGATTTTGGAGGGTTTAAAATTTTTGGAAGTTCGCCAGAAGCACAACTTGTGGTACAGGATGGTCTGGCTGAAATACACCCAATCGCAGGCACATTTATCCGTACCGGAAATGATATACAAGATGAAGCCAAAGCAAAAGAATTGGCAAAGGACTTTAAAGAAAACGCTGAGCACATGATGCTAGTGGATTTGGCAAGGAATGATTTGAGCCGACATGGTCACGAAGTAACAGTCGAAAAAGACAGGGAAGTACAATTTTATTCGCACGTTATTCATTTGGTATCCAAAGTTACAGGGCAAAAAAAGTCTGACACGGCTACTATGCAAATTGTAGCTGACACCTTCCCTGCTGGAACATTAAGTGGTGCACCTAAACACCGTGCCATGCAACTCATCGATTCTTACGAAACTACAGATCGCTCGTTCTACGGAGGAGCTATAGGATTTTTAGATTTCAAAGGCAACTACAATCATGCTATTATCATCAGGTCCTTTTTGAGTAAAAATAATGTTTTGCACTACCATGCTGGTGCAGGGGTTGTTTCAAAATCAAATCCGGAAAGCGAATTGCAAGAAGTGTACAATAAATTACGTGCGCTTAACAACGCCATGGACAAAGCAGAAAAACAATTTCCATGAATATTTTAGTTATTGACAATTACGATTCATTCACCTTTAATTTGGTCCACTATTTAGAGGAGTTAGACTGTAGCGTTACCGTAAAACGCAACGATCAGTTTGCACTTGAAGAAGTGGCTGATTATGATAAAATTGTACTATCACCAGGGCCTGGAATTCCCGATGAAGCTGGGCTACTTAAAGCTACTATTGAGGCATACGCAAAGCGTATTCCAATGCTAGGTGTTTGCTTAGGACATCAAGCAATTGCAGAAGTTTTTGGTGGCTCGTTGACCAACCTATCAACTGTATTTCATGGTGTGGCAAGTAAAATAACCATTACCCATGACGACCCTTTGTTTGCAGGTCTTCCAAATACATTTGATGTAGGGCGCTATCACTCTTGGGTGGTCAACAAACCCCTGCCCAAAGGATTTATATTGCTCGCAGAAGAAGAAAATGGTCAAATAATGGCTTTCAAGCACGAAATACATCCGATTTACGGCGTGCAGTTTCACCCAGAATCAGTACTTACTCCCCACGGGAAGCAACTTTTAAAGAACTGGGTTAGGCTATGAAAGAAATTCTAACAAGACTGACGAAACATCAAAAGCTATCTCAACAGGAGGCCAAAGATGCGCTACTTTTTATTGGTAGTGGAGCTGCTGACCCATATCAAGTTACTGCCTTTTTGAGTGCTTATATGATGCGAAACATTGATGTCGCTGAATTGGCAGGTTTTAGAGATGCCCTTCTTGAACTATGTATAGCTGTTGACCTAACTGCATACAATCCCATCGATTTGTGTGGCACGGGTGGTGATGGAAAAGACACCTTTAACATATCCACACTTGCTTCATTTGTAACAGCAGGTGCTGGCATACACGTAGCAAAACACGGTAACTATGGGGTATCTTCTTCTTGTGGCTCAAGTAACGTAATGGAACATTTGGGCATTCGTTTTTCCAACGACCCTGATTATCTTGAACGTTGTATAGATCAAGCGGGTATTTGTATTTTGCATGCGCCGCTTTTTCATCCTGCTATGAAACACGTAGCACCCATAAGACGTGCATTACAACTAAAAACGTTTTTTAATATGTTGGGTCCGTTGGTTAATCCGTGTATGCCTAAGCGTCAAATTGTTGGTGTTTTCAATTTGGCATTGATGCGCCTGTACGGATACTTATTTCAAAATTCAGACAAGCAATTTTGTGTGCTGCATGCCATTGACGGTTATGATGAAATTTCCTTAACAAGCGCAACTAAAATCATTTCCAAATATGGAGAACGGCTTATTCGCCCCATAGACTTTGGGCTGAAGCCTCTTGCCCCAAAGACAATTGCTGGGGGTAATACTGTTAAAGATGCAGCTACTATTTTTACTGCAGTGCTTCAAGACAAGGGAACTACTGCACAAAAACAAGTAGTATGTGCTAATGCCGGCACTGCCATTGCAACAGCACTGGATATTTCAATTTCAGAAGGTTACGCCAGGTCAAAAGAATCTATAGAATCAAAAAAGGCATTAGCAGCATTTACCAAACTATTAGCACTAAGCAAAGCATGAGTATTTTATCACAAATTGTTTCTGACCAACGGAAGGAAATAGCTTTAAAAAAGACTGTTGTTTCTCAAGCGCAGCTACAAGCAATGCCGTTTTACGACAGACAAACCATCTCCTTTTCCAATAAGATCAAGAACACACCATTGGGAATTGTAGCAGAACACAAGCGTCGCTCTCCCTCTAAACCTAAAATAAAATTACAATCCAGAGTAGCAGAAGTTGCAGCAGGATATGAGAAAGCTGGTGTAGCAGCTATGTCAGTACTCACCAACGGGCAATATTTTGGCGGTTCCCTAGAAGATTTACTGTTGGCCCGAGCTGCATGTGATCTACCCCTACTGCGAAAGGAATTCATCGTTGATACATACCAAATCTACGAAGCCAAAGCATTTGGAGCAGATGCCATATTGCTCATTGCAGCCTGCCTTAAAACTGAAGATACCGAGCAACTTGCAAAAACTGCAAAAGATATTGGACTAGACGTGCTGTTAGAAGTGCACAACTTAGAAGAGCTTGAACAGGCACCTTTGAGATACGTTGACGTTGTTGGTGTTAACAACCGCAATCTAAAGGATTTTTCAGTTGATTTAAACACTAGTCTTGTGTTGGCATCGCACATTTCAAGCGATAAAGTGAAAATTTCAGAAAGTGGTATTTCAAGCTATGATGCTATTGAAAAACTTAAGCAAGCTGGCTTTGACGGCTTTTTGATGGGAGAACATTTTATGCTGCAATACAGTCCCGGTAAGGCTGCGCAAAAATTCATTCAAAATTTTAGGTTATGAGATGGAAAGTATGTGGCATGCGAGAACCCAAAAACATATCAGAAGTGGCGGCACTACAACCTAACTATATGGGTTTTATTCTGTGGGATGGTTCAAAAAGATATTGTCCAAAACCTCAGCAAGTACCTGATCAAATTACCAAAGTAGGCGTATTTGTTGACGCAGATGTCATAAAAATTGAAAATGCCATTGAGAATTATAAGCTTGGTGCTGTACAATTACATGGCAATGAATCACCCGGATTATGTCGTGAGCTTCAAGGAAAAATACAAGTTATCAAGGCATTTGGTATAAGTGAAGGTTTTGACTTTGATACGCTTATAGACTATCTGCCCTACTGTGATTTTTTCTTATTTGATACCAAAGGACTCATGCCTGGAGGAAATGGAACTACTTTTGACTGGGCTATTTTAGAAAAATATGCTTTTGATTTACCTTTTTTTATTAGTGGTGGCATTGGGTTAGCAGAAGTTGATAAGATTAACGAACTTCGCAATACAGACCTGCCTTTATATGCGATAGATATCAACAGTAAATTTGAAACGGCTCCAGCACTAAAAGATGCAGAACAACTGAAAGAGTTTAAAGAAAAATTATCGTTATGAACACATACAATGTAAACGAAAAAGGATATTACGGGGATTTTGGCGGAGCCTATATTCCTGAAATGCTATACCCAAATGTTGAGGAATTGCGTCAAAATTATCTTGAAATTTCCGCTAAGGATGAATTTAAAAAAGAATTTGATCAGCTATTAAAACAATATGTAGGGCGACCTACTCCACTGTATTTTGCCGAACGTTTATCAAAAAAATATAACACAAAAATCTATTTAAAACGTGAAGATTTATGTCATACAGGGGCTCATAAAATAAACAATACAATTGGTCAAATTCTATTGGCTAAGCGACTAGGTAAAACCCGGATTATTGCAGAAACAGGTGCAGGACAACATGGCGTAGCTACAGCAACTGTTTGTGCACTTATGGGAATAGAATCTATTATTTATATGGGTGAATTGGACATTAAACGCCAGGCGCCCAATGTTGCTCGTATGAAAATGTTAGGTGCAAAGGTTAGACCAGCCCAATCTGGAAGTAAGACACTCAAAGATGCCACTAACGAGGCAATCCGTGATTGGATAAACAATCCTGTTGATACACATTATATTATTGGTTCCGTTGTTGGACCACACCCCTATCCAGATATGGTAGCACGTTTTCAGTCGATTATTAGTGAAGAATGTAAAACACAACTACAAAAAACAGAAGGTCGTGATTATCCAGACCACGTAATTGCCTGTGTTGGTGGGGGTAGTAATGCCGCTGGTATCTATTACCATTACCTTGATGATCCAAGGGTAAATATCATAGCTGTTGAGGCTGCTGGAAAAGGGATTGACTCTGGTGAAAGTGCCGCTACCTCTGCTTTGGGAAAAGAAGGAATCATTCACGGAAGCAAAACCCTTTTGATGCAAACTCCTGATGGACAAATCACGGAGCCATATTCCATATCTGCAGGTTTAGATTATCCTGGAGTTGGTCCTATGCACGCTCATTTATATCGCAGTCAACGCGCAGAATTTGTTTCCATCCCAGATCAGGAAGCCATGGATTGGGGGCTAACCCTTTCGCAAATGGAAGGCATCATACCAGCCATCGAAACGGCTCATGCTTTTGCTGTTTTGGATGAACGTAAATTTGAACCCAATGACATATTGTTGTTCAACTGCTCTGGACGTGGCGACAAAGACCTTGAAACCTATATTGATTATTTTAAGCTTTAACATTTAAAAAAACGTATTACAGTAATTTTATTTGACCAATCTTATATGTACTTTATTAAATAAATTTTTAGTTATGAAATTAAAAAAGGTGTTAAATACACCATTCATGAAAGCGTTTAAAAAGTTTATCAGTAAAGGCAACGTCATTGAGTTAGCCGTTGGTCTTATTATGGCCACTTACTTTGGTGCTATAGTAAAATCATTAGTGAATGATATTATTATGCCGCCAATTGGAAAACTCATTGGAGGCGTTGACTTCGCCTCATTTAAATATGTAATTCAACCTGCAGTTGAATCAAAAGGAACTGCAGAAATTGCCATCAGATATGGTATGTTCATTAATAATGTAATCACTTTTCTAATTGTCGCTTTTTCAATTTTTTTAGTGGTAAAGTTTTATAATAAAATAAAAGATAAATTGGCGGTAGAAGAGGAAGCACCACCACCTAAACCACCTGCACCCACCAAAGAAGAAGCATTACTTACTGAAATCAGAGATCTACTCAAAAAAAAGTAGACTCCAACTTTTTGTTGCTTGGCCTTTTTTAAAAGATTACTTTTGGGCTTTAAAATAAAGCTACTCTTTATTGTATGAATCACATTCAAACTGTACTCGAGCAAGACCACAAGCTACTTTCTATATATTTCACAGCGGGGTTTCCCAAGTTAGATGACACTGTTTCTATTTTAAAGCAACTTCAAGATAGTGGTGTAGATATGATTGAACTGGGACTTCCCTTTTCAGACCCTCTTGCAGACGGGCCAACGATTCAAGAAAGCTCAACCCAAGCATTGCGTAACGGCATGACTACCGACAAGCTTTTTGAGCAGCTTATAGACGTTCGTAAAGAGATTCATGTTCCTTTGGTTGTAATGGGATATTTCAACCCGATAATGCAGTATGGCGTTGAGCGGTTTTGTCAAAGTTGTAAAGAAGTAGGGATCGATGGATTGATTATTCCAGACTTACCTGTTGACGTTTACCATGAACAGTATCAGAAACTATTTCAGCAATACGGTTTGTTAAACATGTTTCTAATTACACCACAAACTCCAGATGATCGTATTCGTTTCATAGATGAAGTTTCTAAAGGGTTTATATATATGGTAAGTAGCGCAGCCACAACAGGAGCTCAAAGCAGTTTTGGAAATTCACAAGCCGAATATTTTAAACGCATTGGTGCAATGAATCTTAGGGCCAAACTTATGGTTGGATTTGGTATAAGCAATACTGAAACCTATCAGGCAGCCGTAGCACATAGTAAAGGTGCCATTATTGGCTCTGCATTTATCAAGCACCTTGAAACAAATGGAGCGAATAGTGTGGCAGACTTTATTTCGGAAATTCGCTAACCGTCTTCATAATTTTTGGAAATAAGACCTTGGCGTACTCATTTTTAAATGCCGTCAAAATAATTTTACACATCGCTTAACCTAAACCACCAAAACCCAATTTTAATAATCCGTAATCAAATTTTGGGGCTCAATAACTAAGCTATTTGGAAAGAGACAAAAAAACACGTCTAGAGAAAATTGTAATCATACCTTTGGGGTGAAGAAGCCACAAAAAATCAAGCAAAATGCTAGCGCACAAAAACAGGTAAAGTTGCGTCGCTAGTTTCAGCTTCGCTGTAGGCATACCCATCAGCTTCAAAAGCCAACAAATCAGTCTCAGAGGAAGCATTTGTTTCCAACAAGTATCTTGTCATTATACCTCGCGCTTTTTTGGCAAAGAAAGAAATGATTTTAAGTTTACCATTTTTGAAATCCTTAAAAACAGGGCTAATAATGTTATTATCTAATGGATCAAAATCAATAGCAGAAGCGTACTCTTTACTGGCTAAATTGATAAGCAGTTCATCATTAGTCAACTCATCTTTTAAATACTTGGTTATTTTATCTTTCCAAAACGCATAAAGGGTTTTATTTCCATAAACACCAAATGAGGTTCCCATTTCTAATCGATAAGGCTGCATCAAGTCTAAAGGCTTTAATAAACCATAAAGTCCTGATAAAATGCGAAGGTTGTTTTGTGCAACATTAAGTGCCGTTTCATCAAGAGTGTAAGCATCCAAACCTGTGTATACATCTCCATTGAAAGCAAAAACAGCAGGACGCGCATTATTGGCACTAAAAGGAGTGGTGAAATCTTGGTTTCGCCTCCAGTTTAGGGCAGCTAATTTTTCTGAAATTCCCATCAGAGCTTGCAATTCTGTTGGGTTCTTTAAGCGCAAAGCAGCATTTAATTTTTTGGCATCACTTAAAAACATAGGCTGACTGTTTTTAGCAGTTGGTAGTGTACTAGTGTAGTCAAGTGACTTGGCCGGAGAAATAAGAATTTTCATCACTATTTTTTTTAAAAGTACAATACTAAATTTAAATTTTCAACTTATTTCTTTAAAACAAATTGATGTTGGCATCAGTTATTACCCAAATGTTGGTGTTGGGCATAATTGCGCCATTTTTCAATGGCTACGTTAAAGTCATCAGGCAATGAAGCCTTAAAAGACATTTTTTTGTTTGTTTCGGGGTGCAAAAACCCAAGCGTTTGGGCATGTAGTGCCTGACGTGGTAATTGCTTAAAGCTATTGTCTACAAACTGTTTGTATTTAGTAAATGTGGTACCCTTTAAAATTTTATCACCTCCATAGCGGGCATCATTAAACAAGGTATGACCAATATACTTCATATGTGCTCTAATTTGATGTGTACGACCCGTTTCTAAAACACACCTTATTAATGTGACATATCCAAAACGTTCTACAACTTCATAATGGGTGATAGCAGGTTTGCCCTGATCTCCATCCGGAAAGACAGTCATCAGCAACCTATTTTTCGGATCACGACCTAAATAACCAGCTATTGTCCCTTTTTCGTCTACAACATCACCCCAAACAAGTGCCAAATACTGACGATCTGATGTTTTATCGTGAAATTGCTTAGCCAAATGGGCCATCGCTTTATCCGTTTTTGCAACAACCAATAGTCCAGAAGTATCTTTATCAATACGATGAACCAGCCCGGGCCGATTATTACTGTTTTTCGGGAGTTTATCAAAATGAAAAATAAGCCCATTTACAAGTGTACCCGTATAATTTCCATGGCCAGGATGAACTACAATTCCAGCATCTTTATTAACCACCAAAAGGCTGTCATCTTCAAACACAATATCAAGTGGCATCTCTTCAGGTACGAGTAAATTTTCGTGTGGGGGGTGTGCAAAAAAAACACGAACTATATCTCCAGCCTTTACACGATAGTTTGACCTAACCGGTTGTTCATTTACATAAATATAGCCGGATGCTGCTGCTTGTTGGATTTTATTTCGAGTTGCGTTTTCAATTCTGTTCATTAAAAACTTATCCACACGCAAAGGTTCTTGACCAGCGTCTGCGCTGAAGGAATAATGTTCATGAAGCTCATCTAAATTATTTTTTTTCTCCATAACTACTCTACGGGTTTGTTACCATTGCCTAATACAATATCTACCCGTGATGTTTTGGGAAGTTTATCACCAGGTGCAATAGGTGCTTGGTCATAGCGTAATTGCAAAACCATATCCTTACCAATATTATCTTGATATAAAATTTCACCTATTTCTAAACCTACAGCACGAAGGGTAGACTCAGCAGATCGTCGAGTGATTTGAATAACATCTGGTAGTATAACTTCGTTATAATTTGCTGGATTTAGTGTTAAATATATTTTCCTGTTTTTTTTGACCATTTCACCTGCTAGAGGGGTTTGCTCAATTACAGCAAAAGGCACATAATCAGGATTAAATCGTGCAGAGTCGATAACCTCAAAATTGAGGTCTTGGTCTCGCAAAAGTTCTTGGGCATCTACAATCGTCATGGTATTTAGATTGGGAACTTCAATAAAATTTCCTTGGCGGGTGTGCCAATTAAGCCCATAAAAAGACAACAGTAACAGGGTTGCAACAGAAACAAGCACCAAAAGCAAATGCCAAAAAAAAGTCCTGCTAAATAAAAAACGAATGAAGTGAAGCATAGGATGTTTCAATGAAGTTCAAAAATAATGATATTTGCGGTATGAAAAAGCACATTGCTGTAGTTATGGGCGGAACCACATCCGAACATGCTATTTCGATTAAAAGTGGACAGGTTGTAATAGACAGTATCCCTAGAGATATTTTTGATGTTAAGCCTGTAATTATATCTACTAAAAATTGGACTGTTAAGCACATGGGCAACACACTTGAGCTAGATCAAAGTGATTTTTCTTATACATATGATGGAAAAAGATATGTTTTCGATGCTGTTTTTATTGCTGTTCATGGAGCACCTGGCGAAAATGGCGAGCTTCAAAAAATATTGGATAAATCAAATGTCCCATATACGGGTTGCTCAGCTGAAGTGTCTGAATTGACTTACAATAAGTATAAAACGCTTGAAAAACTTCGATCGCACAATATCGCCATGGCTAAAAATATTATTATTAATGCCACCTCAGATTGGAACAGCCAATCAATCGCTACAAGCATTGGGCTGCCCTGCTTTGTAAAGGCCAATAAAGCTGGCAGCAGCTTTGGTGTTGTCAAGGTCAATAAGCTTGAAGAAATGTCAGAAGCCATAAGTACAGCACTGGCAGAAGACGATGAGGTGTTGATTGAAGGGTACTTGTCAGGAACAGAAGTTTCCATCGGAGTAATCGAATATCTGGGAGAAGTTCGGGTGTTGGCGCCTACTGAAATTGTTACACACGGCGATTTCTTTGATTATGCTGCCAAATATGAAGGAAATTCTGAGGAAATTACCCCTGCTAGACTATCACCTAAACAATTGCAAAACCTTAATACAGCTGCTAAAAAAGTATTCAATCTGCTAGGCGTTAGGGGCTTTAGTAGAAGTGATTTCATTTTCATTGGTGATACACCACACTTTCTAGAACTCAATAGTATTCCTGGGCTTACAGCACAAAGTTTGCTACCCATGCAAGCCCAACACGCAGGTATAGGATTGGGAGACTTGATTTTGGACATGATCAACAGCTGTTTAAAAAATAATACCTTTGAAATATGAAACGTGCACTATTTCCTGGCTCATTTGATCCATTTACTATTGGACACCTTGACATCGTTGAACGCGGCGTTAAAATTTTTGATGAAATTGTGATTGGTATTGGAAAAAATAGTGAGAAAAAATATATGTTTTCACTTAAAGAGCGCTTGGCTTTTATCAATACTTGTTTTGAACATAATACGCGAATAACAGTTGCTGCATACGATGGCCTGACAATTGATTTTTGTCGTGAAATTGAAGCAGAATTCATTTTACGAGGTGTACGTAACAATGGCGATTTTGAATTTGAAAAAGCCATTGCACGAACCAATAGACATTTGTCCGATATTGAAACTGTTTTTCTGCTAACCTCAGCTGAAACTTCTTATATAAGCAGTAGCATTGTGCGTGAACTTATACGTAACAATGGTGATTACAGCAACTTTATTCCTCCCCAAATAAAACTTGCATAAGGTTCGATTTATCAAACAAATCCTCAATGTTTGGGTAGGTCTTATTTAGTGCTTTAGCTGTTTTGTTTTTGTTTTTCCAAGCTACTTTGGTGATATCCTCATTCACTTCAGGTATTAAAGCACTATCATAACCAGACTTCATAAAAAACCAATGGGTCTCTTTGAGTTGATAACGATTATTGCGTTTAAATATATGATAGGTCATGCCAGCCAACTTACCCATTTTAATTTTTTTAACACCAGTTTCTTCCTTTACTTCACGCTTAGCAGCATCTTCAAGGCTTTCACCCCTATCTACTTTTCCCTTAGGCAGGTCCCATTTATTTTTACGGTAGATAAACAGCAATTTCCCATCTTCGTGCTGAACTACTCCACCTGCAGCAATGGTGAGGGGAAGTTTTTTTTTAAAACTACTCAAAAGTTTATTAGGATTGTCATGAATAAGATAAAGTTGTTTAAAACTTGTTGTTCGAATGATCCTCATTATTTTATTGAAGGATGAGGATTTTAGGGGTAGGACTTTAACAGACCTACCTTTTGGAGGAGTCGAGGTGAGGATTATCACCTTTTGATTGACAAAAACTTTATACATTTGCGCCATGCCTAAGGAAAACTCTACCGCTAAAAAAGTAGCCGAATACCTATTACAAATTAAAGCAATAAAGCTTGAACCTAAAAATCCATTTACATGGGCCAGTGGATGGCAGTCGCCAATTTACTGTGATAACCGAATAACACTGTCATACCCTAAAATTAGAAGGTTTTTAAGCCAAGTGATGGCGAACGAAATCAAAATAAAATATCCTCAAACTAGAGCCATAGCTGGTGTTGCAACGGGAGCCATTGGCATAGGTATGATGGTAGCAGAAGCGCTTGATTTACCGTTTGTGTATGTGCGTCCACAGCCCAAAAAACATGGGCGGCAAAATCAGATAGAAGGCCAATACGATGTTGATGCCCCAACCGTTGTGGTTGAAGATTTAATCAGTACAGGTAAAAGCAGTCTCCAGGCAGTTGAAGCCCTTCGCAAAGCAAATATTAATGTCCTTGGAATGATAGCGCTTTTTAGCTATGAGTTTGATGTTGCTAAAAATAACATGATGGACGCTGAGGTGGAACTGAGTACCCTTTCAGGCTATAACACTTTAATAGAAACTGCTATTAAAGCTGGGTATATTGAAATTGATCAAGAAAAAGTATTAAAACAGTGGCGTAAAGCACCCGCGCTTTGGTCCCCCAAATAATAGTCATATGAAATTAGAAAGCAGCGTTGTCACAATAGCAAAACCCATTCAGGAAGTTTTTGAACAACTTACAAAGGCAAGTACATATGAACTGCTAATGCCTGAAGAAGCAAGTTTTAGTATAAAAGATGAGAAGCATTTTAGCTTTAAGTTAGGAGGTATGCCCACAATTCCTCTAAAGCTTGAGCGTCAAACACCAAACAAACAAATTGTAATGGCGGCTGATGGTGGAAGTGTTCCATTTGAGTTACACGCGAACCTTGAGTCGACTGATCAAGAAACGAAAATACAACTGGTATTTAATGGCAACATCAATCCGATGATGCAAATGATGGTAAAGAAACCACTTACGAAATTTCTTGAAGCACTTGTTGCTAATTCAAGAAGTCTGTAAACACCAAAGTCTTTTCCTCATATGATTTACGCTCCCCATTTTCATGAGTAACAACTAATTTTCCATTTGTTGAGACTCCAGAAATTGTCCCCTTAAACGAAGGCCCATCTTTCATTTTAAATTCACACATTTCGTTTATCTTGTACAGAATGCTTAGATAACGTTCATGGTCAACTTGCGCTGAATGAACAACGCTAACAATATTTTTTGCTAGTGACTCAAACAAAGGGCCAATATCATGAGTTTGTTTAGTGATAGATTTTATGGAAGCAGCGAATGGCAATGAAGAATCAAATTTTTCTTGATTTACATTGAGTCCGCAGCCGACAACCACACCTGTCATCTGCTCCCCCCGCATTATGGGTTCGATTAAAACACCACCAATTTTTTTATTGGCTGACAAAATGTCGTTTGGCCATTTGATACTTAATTTGGGGATTTCTAAAGTTGCAATAGTGTCCATAATGGTCAGGCAAACTTGCTTATTTAGGTTAAAAATATTGCTTTGATGGTGGGCAATATTACTAGCATAAATAGAGCCCGTCAGGTTTAAATTTGCTTCTGAAAGCCATTTTGTTCCCATTCTTCCCCGGCCCTCGGTTTGGTGTTCAGCCCAAACAGCTACACATTCATGTGCTTTGCTTTCTTGTACCCACTGCTTTAAAAAGTTGTTGGTAGAGGGGGTGGCACTAAGTTTGATTATGAGCATATACAAAAGTATGGTTTTTGTGAAGTAATTTTGCAAATAACAATTACATTTACGAAGACAAGTATTGCATGACAAATGAAAAAAAAACAGATATACTTCTAACTCACATAATTGAAGGTATCGAAGAAGTAAAAGGTGAAGACATTAATGTTCTAGATTTACGCGAAATTGAAAACAATGTATGCAATTACTTTGTTGTATGTTCAGGTAATTCCAACACTCAGGTACGTGCTATTTCTGGCGCCGTTCAAAAACTGGTAAGCAAGGCCATTCATGAAAAGCCTTGGCATATTGAGGGACTTGACACAAGCGAATGGATATTAATGGACTTTGTCGATATTGTAGTACATATTTTTCAAAAACAAACAAGGTCTCATTATGACATTGAATCACTATGGGGCGATGCTAAGCAAACGCTAATAGAGTCTAAATATTAAAATATGGCTAAAAGAGAAAAAACACCACCTAAAAAACCGGGCCTAAGTTCTTATTGGCTATATGCGAGTATAATACTTTTCTTTATTGGTATGTCATTTTTTGGCGAGAGCAACAGCATGTCTAGCGACCAAAAAATCAACATTTCAAACTTTGAAAACTTCCTTAGGGATGGTGAAGTAAGCAAGGTTGTCGTTATAAATAAAAAAACTGTAAAAGTAACCTTGACAGAATCTGCGCTTTCAGAAACCAAACACAGCAAAGCCACTAAAAAAGACTTGTTGGGTCGTGTGAACAATGGTGGTCCACACTACCAGTTTGAAGTTGGTAATCTTGAGCTTTTCCAAAAGAAATTAGAAGCCGCAGAAGAAGAAGGTGTTTCGTTTACTTATGAATTTGAAACAGTAGAAAGCCGTTGGCTAGATGTACTACTGGGGTTCTTACCGCTTATATTAATTATTGCCGTGTGGTTGTTTATTATGCGACGTATGTCTGGTGGCGGTGCCGGGGGGGGTGGTGCTCAAATTTTTAATATTGGTAAATCAAAAGCAAAGTTATTTGATGAAAAGATTGATGTTAAAGTAACATTTAAAGATGTTGCAGGCTTGGAAGGAGCCAAAGAAGAAGTACAAGAAATTGTAGACTTTCTAAAAAATCCAAGCAAGTATACTGTGTTAGGTGGAAAAATTCCAAAAGGCGCCTTGTTGGTTGGTCCTCCAGGAACAGGAAAAACCTTATTAGCAAAAGCTGTTGCTGGTGAAGCTAAAGTACCTTTCTTTTCATTGTCAGGTTCTGATTTTGTGGAAATGTTTGTAGGGGTAGGTGCATCCCGTGTTCGCGATTTGTTCAAGCAAGCAAAAGACAAATCACCAGCCATCATATTCATTGATGAAATTGACGCCATCGGACGGGCAAGAGGTAAAAACAATATTACTGGTTCTAATGACGAACGTGAAAACACCCTTAACCAACTGCTTACTGAAATGGATGGATTTGGCACCAATACTAATGTAATTGTTATTGCTGCCACTAACCGCGCCGATGTATTGGACAAAGCATTGATGCGTGCTGGACGTTTTGATCGACAAATCTATGTTGATCTTCCTGACTTAAGAGAGCGCAAAGAAATTTTCAAAGTACACCTCAAACCATTGAAGTCAGACACCAAATTAGATGTTGATTTTTTAGCCAAACAAACACCTGGCTTCTCTGGAGCTGACATTGCCAACGTTTGTAATGAATCGGCATTGATTGCAGCCAGAAAAAACAAGAAAAAGGTAGGGCGGCAAGATTTCCTAGATGCTGTAGACCGAATTGTTGGCGGACTTGAAAAGAAAAGTAAAATTATTACTCCGGAAGAAAAGAAAACGATTGCTTTTCATGAGGCAGGACATGCTACAGTGAGCTGGATGTTAAAGCACGCTGCTCCACTTGTAAAGGTTACTATTGTGCCAAGGGGACAATCCTTGGGTGCTGCTTGGTATTTACCTGAAGAAAGGCAAATTGTTCGTACTGAACAAATGTTAGATGAAATGTGTGCTACACTCGGCGGTAGAGCAGCTGAAAGCATCATTTTTGATAAGATTTCAACAGGTGCATTAAGTGACTTGGTAAAAGTAACCCAGCAGGCCAGAGCAATGGTAACAATCTATGGTTTGAACAACAAGATTGGAAACATTACATATTACCAAACAAATGACAGCGAGTATGGCTTCACCAAGCCTTACTCTGAAGAAACAGCTAAACTTATCGACACGGAAATTTCTTTAATCGTTGAAAAAGAATATAAACGTGCTATTCAATTGCTTAGAAAACATAAAAATAAGCTAACAGAACTGGCTGAGCACTTACTCGTAAAGGAAGTGATTTTTAAAGATGACCTGGAGCGTATTTTTGGGAAAAGGCCTTTTGAAAAGCCAGAAGTTGAGAAACCAAAGACCAAAGCAGTGGCAAAACCCAAAGTGACACCCAAAAAGAGTAAAAAAACTGTCAAAGCGGACGATTCTACAAAAACAAATGATGCCGACTAATTTGCGATTTGTTACCTTTGTGTAACAACCCTTATGTGTGAGTAAGTTCTGGTCAAATATTTTTGGAAAAAAAACAGCTCCCAAAGAAGAGCAAATTGAGGATGAGCGCGGTCCACACATGCCGCTCAAAGAACTTCCAATTGAACAAACTTTTGCAAAAAAGTTTACGGCTTGTGGTGGAAAATTTGTCTACTGTGAAACCTTCCAAGATGCAAAAGACGCATTTCTTTCTGTTGTAAAAGAATACCCTACTGAGATAAGAGAACTATTTTGTCTAGATCTAGTTTTAGCTAAAAAATTAGATGTTGGCATAACACTTACCAAAACTAATCTCAATGCAAAAGTAATGCTTTGCAGCTGTGAGTCTATCGTTGCTTATGACGGAAGCATTGTAGTCTGCGAACGTCAATTGGGTTCAAATAAATTAGCTGATCTTCCTGAAACATTGGTAATCATTGCAGGTACAAGTCAGTTTTCTAAAACTGTCTCTGAAGCACTAAAAAGCATCAAGCATCGCTATGTTGATAATCTTCCCCTTAACATCACTTCAATAAAGCAATTTAAAACAGACGCAATGAGCGATGAAAACTACATGAACTATGGTAGCAGTGTCAAAGAAGTGTATTTACTCTTACTTGAAGATTTTTCATGAATTTTTTAATTCGTTCTTTAACCTCATTTCTCTACGTTGGATTGCTCCTTGGGAGCCTTTACATAGAAAGCACCT
Source organism: uncultured Flavobacteriaceae bacterium (assembly GCA_964014735.1). Classification (GTDB taxonomy): domain Bacteria; phylum Bacteroidota; class Bacteroidia; order Flavobacteriales; family Flavobacteriaceae; genus UBA7446. The sequence goes on from CAXHBH010000003.1 coordinate 99,447, forward strand.
TTTTTTCTTTGGTCCTTTTTGTTATGTCAATTATAGCACAATGGGAACTTCAAAGAATTACTGACAAAAAAATCATTTTAAGTTATATTTTCTTTCCTGTATTATATACTTTGGTTCAACTAAATCACGAATACTTTCCTCATTTGATTGTTGCAGGAGTAACTGGATGTTTGGTCATGCTAGGCTTTTTTAGAAATTCAAAGCAGTTGAGCTACAGTAAAGCAGTTGTTTATTTTTTAAGCATGTTTCAAATCTGCATACCACTAATATTAATTGCTTTTTTAGGAAATTCCAACCCTATATATGTGTTGTATTTTTTTGGAATTATTTGGCTCAGTGACACTGGCGCATATGTAATTGGCTCATTATTTGGAAAAAGAAAACTAGCTCCTACCATTTCGCCCAATAAAACAATTGAAGGTAGCCTTGGAGGAATACTTATCGTAACTGCAGCACTTATGTGGTCAACTGACATGGATAACACGCCCTACAGTTGGTTTTTGATTATTGTAGTGACTGCGGTATTAGGTGCTTTAGGCGATCTTATACAATCCAAAATAAAACGTGTTTGTGGTGTTAAGAATAGTGGAAGTATTTTGCCTGGGCATGGTGGAATTTACGATCGAATCGACAGTTCCATATTAGCTGCGCCTATGTACATATTATTACTGAATTTATTCTCCTATGTTTCATAAAGAAGGTTTTACCATTATCATTGTAAGTTTTGTATTGATCGCTGTTTCTGCATTGTTGTTAGAGCAATTTGTAAGCATTAAGTGGTTGCGTATTACACTCCAATTTACACTGCTTATATTTTTAGTATTAGTGCTGCAGTTTTTCAGAAACCCAGATAGACCACCACTTGCTCTAAAAGACGCAGTAGTATCTCCCGTAGACGGAAATGTGGTTATTGTAAAAGAGGTAGAGGAACCAGAATACTTTAAGGGCAAAAGATTGCAAGTGTCAATTTTTATGTCCCCCTTAAATGTACATGTAACCCGATACCCTGTTTCAGGCAGTGTCGTGTTTAGCAAGTACCACCCTGGTAAATATCTCGTTGCCTGGCATCCAAAATCATCTACGCTTAACGAAAGGACCACCATTGTGGTCGATAATCCGACCTATGGAGAAGTACTTTATCGACAAATTGCAGGAGCAGTAGCCCGACGAATTGTGAACTATGCTAAGGAAGGGCAATCCGTTACGCAAGGAACAGATGCTGGTTTTATCAAATTTGGATCAAGAGTAGACGTATTCTTGCCAACAAAAACACCAGTACTTGTTGAAGAAGGGCAAGTTGTAAAAGGAGGGGTGACAATTATTATATCAAAAAATTAGAGTGTTGAGAGGCGCGATTTGAGTACTGCTATTTTGGTTTGAGCATCTTTTGCTTTTTTTCGCTCAATTTCCACAACTTTTTCAGGAGCATTTGAAACAAAACGTTCGTTGGATAGCTTTTTTTCAACAGAGCTTAAAAAACCTTCTTGGTATTTTAATTCTTCCTCCATCTTTTTGCGTTCCTGCTCAATATTAGAGGATGCTACAGGCACAAAATATTCATGTGCATTTACTCTGAATGAAATCGCTTGTTCTGGTGTGTGTTCCGCTTTAGTCCAATTACTGATATTTATCAACTTTTCAACAATTGGCCTTAAAGAAATATTATCTTGGATAGTTTCTACCAAGTCTATAGGTTCTTTGAAGGAAATGTTTTGATCTTTACGAACTGTTCTCAATCGTGTAATCAATGCAGCTGTATGATTAAATTGGTTTAAAATAGCAGTATCAATACTTTTTTGTTTTGGCCAATCAGAAACTATTAAGGCTTCCTCCTTAGAGCGGCTTTTAAGTACATGCCACAATTCTTCTGACAGAAAGGGCATAAAGGGGTGCAAAATACGTAAGTTATCTTCAAAAAGAACGCATACTTTTAAGTACGTTTCATGATCTATTCCATTATTATATGCCGGCTTAACAATTTCCAAAAGCCAAGAACAGAAGTCGTCCCAAATAAGTTTATAAGTTGACATTAAAGCATCAGAAATACGATATTTACTAAAGTGGTCGTCAATAGTAGCTAAGGTTTGTTGAAATCTAGCTGTATACCAATCGATACCAGTGGTTGCAGTTGCACACGTTTCTTTTGTTTCATCCACCTTCCAGCTTTGAATTAATCGGAAAGCATTCCAAATTTTGTTGGCAAAGTTTTTTCCTTGTTGACATAAATTTTCGTCAAACAATAGGTCGTTACCTGCTGCCGCGCTTAAAAGTAACCCCACCCGGACTCCGTCAGTTCCGTAGGTATCCATAAGTTTAATTGCGTCGGGAGAATTACCGAGTTGCTTGGACATTTTCCGTCCTTGCCCATCACGAACAAGTCCCGTGAGATAAACATGAGAAAAAGGTTTTTCGTTACGTAAAGCATAGCCAGACATAATCATTCTTGCTACCCAAAAGAAAAGAATATCAGGACCTGTGACCAGTTCCTGCGTAGGATAGTAATAAGATACTTCTTCATTTTCTGGCTCCAATACACCATTAAAAACCGATATGGGCCAAAGCCATGAAGAAAACCAAGTGTCAAGAACATCTGGATCTTGAATGAGATCGTCAAGTATGAGCTCTGAATTGCCGCTTTGTAATTTTGCTTTTTCAAGGGCTGCCGTTTTGGTTTCTGCAACTACTACAAAAGATCGATTGTAACCATAGTAATAGGCAGGTATTTGATGCCCCCACCACAACTGTCTTGAAATATTCCAATCGCGAATATTATTCATCCAATGGCGGTAAGTATTCACAAACTTTTTTGGCACCAATTCCACATCGCCGTTTTCCACCGCGTTAATAGCTGGTTTGGCCAATTCTGCCATTTTTAAAAACCATTGATCTGACAATCGAGGTTCAATAACGGCTTTTGTCCGTTCCGAAGTACCCACTTTGTGGGTGTGAGGAGTTACTTTTACTAATGCTCCTGCTACTTCTAGTTCTTTAACCACCGACCTACGTACCGCAAACCTATCTTTTCCTTGGTAATGAAGACCGTGATGGTTCAGTGTGGCATTGGAATTGAAAATGTCAATAATATCCAGTTGATGTTTTTCGCCCAAAACCTTATCATTTTCGTCATGCGCAGGGGTAACCTTTAAACAACCAGTTCCCAAATCCAAACTGACATATTTATCTTTAATAATGGGGACTACTCTATTAACAATAGGTACTACAGCTTTTTTGCCGTGCAAAGCTAGATGGCGCTCGTCTTCAGGATGAATTGCAACAGCTGTATCACCAAAAAGTGTTTCAGGTCTTGTAGTAGCTACCACTATTTTTTCTTCGCTGCCTTCAATGGCATAAGCAATATGGTACAAATTTCCTTGACGTTCTTCGTAAATAACCTCCTCGTCTGAAAGTGTAGTTTGTGCCTCCGGATCCCAATGTACCATGCGAAAACCACGATAAATCATCCCTTTATTGTACAAGTCGACAAAGGCCCTAATGACAGATGCAGACATGTCAGGGTCAAGGGTAAATTTGGTGCGATCCCAATCACATGTACAGCCTAATTTTTTAAGTTGATCAAGAATTACGCCGCCGTGCTCATGTGTCCATTCCCAAGCGTGTTTTAAAAAAGCTTCACGTCCAATTTCGTTTTTGTCTATTCCTTGGTTTTTGAGCTTATTTACCACCTTTGCCTCGGTGGCAATAGAAGCGTGATCGGTTCCTGGAACCCAACAAGCATTGTATCCTTGCATGCGTGCACGGCGAATCAATACATCTTGAAGCGTGTTATTCATCAAATGCCCCATATGCAAAACTCCGGTAACGTTCGGTGGAGGAATTACTATGGTGTATGGTTGACGGGAGTCTGGCGTAGAATGAAAATAATTATTTGCTGTCCAATAGTCATACCACTTTTGCTCTACATCTTTTGGTGTGAATTTTGATGGTATGGACATGCGTTTATGCTTATTATGCGCAAATGTAGGCATCGAGTAGTGAAATTGAAAGACTTAATTTTGAACAGTGGGTACTTATGCATACTTTAGTAAAACCAAATTTGTGGATATGAGGCGCATATTACTATTTTTAACAATTGCTTTTGGTCTTTCGGTCAACGCCCAAGACCTTGCTATCATTACATTTGATTCCCTGACCATAGACTACGGAACTGTTGTCAAAGGGGAAAATGGTATCCGCCAGTTTAAATTTACAAACACTGGAACTTCGGATTTAAATATTACGCAAGTGCGTTCTTCTTGTGGGTGTACTATTCCTAAAAAACCAGATGCACCTATTGCACCAGGCGAATCAGATGTCATTGAGGTAAAATATGATACAGAGCGCATTGGACCCATTCGGAAAACCATCACAGTTGCCTCTAATGCTTCTAACCCTATGGTAGCCCTTAAGATTAAAGGAGAGGTCTTAGAAGAAGTACACGAAGAATAATTTTCGTATTAAACGTTCATTTTTCGCATCTTTGTAGGCAAATTATTTTAATGCCGATAATTTCAAAAAAAGGTGCAAACTTGCCCTCCTCGCCCATTAGAAAGCTAGCCAAACAAGCAGATATGGCCAAGGCACGTGGGATAGATGTATTTCATCTCAACATTGGACAACCTGATTTATCGAGCCCTAAAAGTGCATTGAAGGCCATTCGAAACTTTTCTCATGATATTATAGCATATGGTCCATCTGAGGGGACTGCTTCATTTCGTCACAAACTTGTTTCATATTACCAACAGCATAACATTGAAATTGATGCGGACGACATTTTGGTAACCACAGGGGCCAGTGAAGCCATTATCATGGCATTAGATTGCATTACAAACGAAGGTGATGAGCTTATCATTCCAGAACCTTTTTACGCCAACTATGAAACATTTGCTGCTGCATGTGGGGTTAAGGTTGTGGGTATTCCATCATCTTTTGAAAGTCAGTTCTCTCTCCCAGATATCGAAACGATAGCAGCAGCAATAACACCAAAAACAAGGGCACTTTTCATCTGCAATCCAAACAATCCATCTGGTCATGTTTACAGTAAAGAGGAGCTTGTATCTCTGGGACAGCTGGCTATCAATCACGATTTGTTCTTCATTGTTGATGAAGTGTATCGTGAGTTTGTTTATGACGGTCATGAGCACATTTCTGTGATCCAGTTAGAAAACCTATCGGAGCATGCCATACTCATCGACTCCATGTCTAAACGATACAGCATGTGCGGCGCCAGAATAGGATGTCTTATCACAAAAAACAAGGAAGTGACCAATGCAGCGCTAAAGTTTGCTCAATCTAGATTATGTCCGCCTACAATAGCATTGCACGCGTCTGATGCTGCTCTTGATGAGCCGCATCAATATTTGGTTGACGCTATCGATGAATACCAAACCCGAAGAAAAGTTGTAATCGAGCATTTAAATAAAATTAAAGGTATATCGGTATACTTACCCAAAGGGGCTTTTTACTGTTTAGTCAAACTTCCCGTTAAGGATAGCGATCATTTTGCAAAATGGATGCTCGAATCTTTCCAAAACAAAGGGGAAACGCTGATGGTAGCACCTGCAAATGGATTTTTTTCAGGTGATATTTCAGGGAAAGACATGATACGCATAGCTTTTGTGCTAAATTCAAAAAAACTTATTCGAGCCATTACACTTTTAAAGCTTGGATTAGATGCTTATCAAAAGTAAGCCCATGGGGAAAAAAAATAATGTTTCACTACGAGAATATAATACGTTTGGTGTTGCGGCATCTACGCCTCTTTTTGTTGAAGTAAAATCAAGTTTAGCCTTACAAGAAATACTAAAAGACGAAGCCTTCAAAGATGCCCTCATCCTAGGTGGTGGAAGCAATGTTCTATTTGTAAAAGATCTTTTAAGACCCGTTATTAAGATTTCAATTACAGGGATTCGCATCATAAACGAAAGCGAACGTATCGCAATAGTTTCAGCTGGTGCAGGGGTAGTTTGGCACGATTTGGTCACGTGGTGTGTTGCCAAGGGTTTAGGAGGTATAGAAAATTTAAGTCTAATCCCAGGGCTAGTTGGGGCCGCGCCAATCCAAAATATTGGAGCCTATGGCGTTGAGTTAAGTGATGTTTTTTACGATGCGGTTTGCATTAATCGCAAGACGAGGGAGTCCAAGATTTTTAATGCTAAAGACTGTGCCTTCGGATATAGAGAATCTGCCTTTAAAAATGTTTTAGAAGGTAAATATGTTATAACAGCGTTAAGGTTGGCTTTGACCAAAAAAAATCACAGCCTAAAAACAGAATACGGAAATGTAGAAAAAACATTAACAGAAATGGGTGTTAAAAAACCTAGTATTGAGGATATTGCCAAAGCAGTTATCCAAATCCGAAAAAGTAAATTACCAGATCCAAGAAAACTAGGCAACGCGGGTAGTTTCTTTAAAAATCCTATTATTTCAAAGGTTGAATCCGCATGCTTACTTAAACAATTCCCTGATATGCCCCACTACCAAATAGATAACGCTTTTGATAAAATCCCTGCTGGTTGGCTAATTGAGCAAGCTGGATTTAAAGGACTCAAAAATGGAAAAGTAGGCATGCATGAGAAACAAGCCTTGGTATTGGTGAATTATGGAACCTCTTCTGGAAAAGTGCTGTGGAAACACGCCAAATATGTTATGGAAGGCGTTGAAAAAAAGTTCGGCATTACATTAGAAATAGAAGTAGACTTAATATGTTAATTTTTAACTACTTTTAAACATGAAACTTTTTATAATAAGCTTTATACTTTTAGGTCTTGCTTTTGTCGGTATCGCCATTAAAATTTGGGCTAAAAAGGGAGGTGAATTTGCTGGGACTTGTGCAAGTCAAAGTCCTTTTCTAAATAAAGAGGGAGAGGCCTGTAGCCTATGTGGAAAGCTGTCGAATCAGCAAATGGACTGTGATCTTCCCAATCCAAAAAACAACTAATTCATTGG
>CAXHBH010000004.1:0-105929 GCA_964014735.1 uncultured Flavobacteriaceae bacterium
GCATAATTATTACATTATCTTTGTTGGGAGTACAAAAAGCCCTAAATATTAAATCTAAGATTTCATCACTACCATTTCCAATTAAAAGTTGATCAACGGAACAACTACGAAGTGCAGCTATTTTTTTTTTCAGTGCCAATTGATTTGGATCTGGATACCTGTTGAATGTTGAAGGGTTTGGATTCTCATTAGCATCTAGAAAGTTGTAATTTCCCTCAGTTGCGGTAAAGGTATCTCTAGCCGAAGTATAGGGCGCAAGCGCCAACATTTCAGGTCTAGCCCACAGCGTCAAATCAAATGCCTTAGCCATTATTTAAATCTTTTAGTCTTAGACTAACAGCATTCTTATGGGCATCAAGCCCCTCTGCTGCAGCCATTGCCTCGATGTGCGGCCCTAATGATTTTATACCTTGTGCACTAATGCGCTGGAAGGTAATCGCCTTTAAAAAGGCATCTAAATTAACCCCGCTGTATTGTTTGGTGTATCCGTTCGTAGGAAGTGTGTGATTGGTACCTGACGCATAGTCTCCTGCGCTTTCAGGGGTATAATTGCCAATAAAAACAGAGCCTGCATTGATTATTCCGTCTATAAATAAGGCTTCATTTTCTACACAAGCGATATAGTGCTCAGGACCGTATTCATTGATAAAATCTAGCGCAGAATCTTCATCGTCAAAATATACAACCAATGAATTTATCAATGCAGCGGCAGCAATTTCTTTTCGTGGTAATAAAGGTAATTGCCTTTCGATTTCCGCCCTAACTAGTTCTCTCATTTCTTTATCAGTGGTAACAAATATCACCTGACTGTCTTTGCCGTGTTCGGCTTGCGATAAGAGATCTGCTGCTACATAAGCGGGATTTGCTGTTCTGTCCGCTACCACCAATAGTTCGGATGGACCTGCTGGCATATCAATAGCGGTTAGATATTGGGTAGCCTTTTGCTTGGCAACCGTTACATACTGATTTCCAGGACCAAATATCTTATAGACTTTTGGAATAGCGTCAGTACCAAACGTAAGCGCAGCTATGGCTTGAATCCCTCCAATTTGTGCTACTAGGGTTACACCACATTTTTTTGCAGCATAGCGTATGGCAGCTGGAATACCGTCTTTGCTTGGTGGTGTACACAATACAATTTGGCGACAGCCTGCCAATTGTGCTGGAATGGCCAGCATCAATACAGTAGAAAACAGTGGTGCAGTTCCGCCAGGAATATAAATACCAACTTTTTCTATGGGCTTTTTTTCTTGCCAGCATCTAACCCCTTGTTGTGTTTCCAGACTTACTGGTGCTGTTTTTTGTGCTTTGTGAAAGCAATAAATATTTTCATATGCTATGTCAATAGCTGTAACCACTTCAGATGATAATTCACTTTTGGCATTTGCCAATACTTCTGCATCTACTATAAGCTTTGATGGCGTATATGCATCAAACTTTTGGCTGTATTCCCGAACGGCTACATCACCATTGCTGCGGACGGCAGCAAAGACCTCATCCACTATAGGTTCAATGGAGGAGAAATCAGCAGTTGGACGCTGTGTAAGCTCCTGCCATGTGCTGTGCTCAGGATTTGAAATTAGCTTCATTACTTAATAATTCTTTCAATTGGACATACCAATATATCTTGAGCACCAGCTGCTTTTAAAGCGTCTACCATTTCCCAAAATTTGTTTTTATCTATTGCAGAGTGTAAAGAACTCCAACCTTCTTCAACCAATGGCATAACCGTAGGACTTTTTAATACTGGCAACATTTTTGATATTTTATCAATAGCATCATTGGGCACATTCATGATAATATATCTGGAATTTTTACCTGCATTTACAGCACGAATACGAAACAAAAGCTTATCGAGTATTTCTTGTTTGGTAACTGATAACCCTTTACCACCAACCAGTACTGCTTCTGATTTAAATAGCACCTCAACTTCTTTTAGGTTGTTTTTAAAAAGTGTAGATCCACTAGAGACGATATCACAAATGGCATCTGAAAGGCCAATGTTTGGCGCTATCTCTACTGACCCATTGATGATGTGTAAATCAGCTTTAATATTCCAATCCGTAAGGTATTTCTGTACCGTTTTTGGATAAGATGTTGCAATTCGCTTGCCTGCCAAATTAGCGATTCCGTTATAAGCCGTTTCTTTGGGAACAGCAATTGACACACGGCATTTTGAAAATCCCAGTGGCTCTAGCACTGGAATGTCTTCCCCTTTTTCAACCAATAGATTTTCACCAACGATAGCCAAATCCACCACCCCATCTCTTAGGTATTGGGGAATATCACCATTACGTAGGTAATAAACCTCGATTGGAAAATTAGATCCAGATGTCCTGAGCTGGTCTTTACCATTGTTGATGGCAATACCACAGCTATTGAGCAATTTTAGTGATTCTTCGTTAAGTCTTCCAGACTTCTGAATCGCAATACGTATGTTTTCTTTCATGACTTTGTTATAACAAAAAACCCGCTTGAGCAATACAAACGGGTTAGACGTTTATTGACATACTCCACCTAGCACGTTTGAAACGCGATATTGTTATGGTGAAAAAAATGTGTTTTGTTCATTACGGTGCAAATATCGAAATTTTTTTGAAAACCTTACTGATTTCCTAAAATAAGTGGTAATCCGTCTTCTCCACTACCAATAACAATTACTTTTGTGTTTGGTGACTCTGCCAACATAATGGTCGCCTCTATTCCTTTATCTCTTAAAATATTTGGAGTCAGCGATGCTGCTAATAGCCTATTGGCAACTGCTTTACCTTCAGCTTCAATACGTACTTTTTCTGCTTCCTGACGTGCTTTTTCTAATCTAAACTCATATTCAAGAGCTTCTTGTTCTTGGGTAAGCTTTCGTTGAATAGCTTCCTTAATTGATGTTGGAAGGGTTACATCACGCACCAACACTGCATTTAGCTGGACATGTTGATCTTCCACTTTACGTTTTGTTTCCTCAAAAATTTCATTCTGAATTGCATCTCGCTTTGTTGAATACAATTGTTCAGGTGTATAGCGTCCAATTACTGAACGGGCAACTGCACGAATTTCAGGAACTATAACGATGTTTAGATAGTTTTCTCCTTTGGTTTTGTGGAGCATTCCCAACTCATCTATTTTTGGTTGATACAAGACAGAAACATCAAGTGAAATTTCAAGTCCATTTGAAGAAAGTACGCGCATGCCACTTTCAAACTCCTCCTGCTGTTTGATGTTATATCTGTAAACACGATTCCATGGTGCAATAAGTCGAAACCCTTCACCAAGTGGGGGCTGGTCCACTACAGTTCCGCCTGAAAAGCGTTTCCATACAACCCCAGCTTCACCATAAGGTATGTTTACATATGATTTTGAAATAAAAATAATACCAGCGATAATTAATATCACTATTGGTAATCCTAATTTTGGTAATTTTTCCATGTTTTAAATTTTAGGTTAACATACCGCCATCTACGTGCAATACTTGTCCAGTAATGTATGCAGATAAGTCAGCGGCTAAAAATAGGCAAGCATTGGCTACATCTTGTGTTGAGCCTCCGCGTTTTAGTGGGATGCCTGCCCGCCATTGAGCCACAACATCTTCTGGTAGTTTATCTGTCATTTCTGTTTCAATAAACCCTGGTGCAATCACATTTGATCTTATATTTCTTGAACCCAATTCAAGTGCTACTGATTTTGAAAATCCAATTATGCCCGCTTTAGATGCAGCATAATTTGACTGACCAGCATTCCCTTTAACTCCAACAACAGAACTCATGTGAATTAAACTTCCGTGTCTTTGCTTGAGCATTGTTCGTTGTACTGCCTTGGTCATATTAAAGACGGATTTTAAGTTTACCTCAATTACGTCATCAAAATCTTTTTCGGAAATGCGCATCAATAAATTGTCTTTGGTAATGCCTGCATTGTTAATCATGACATCAATAGTATCAAATATTTCTAAAACATTAGAAACTAGTTGCTGAGCAGCATCAAAATCAGCTGCGTTTGATTTGAATGCCTTAGCTGTTACACCAAACGTGGTTAGTTTTTCTTCTAGTTCCTTGGCTTGTACTTCAGACGAGCTGTAAGTAAAAGCTACATTAGCACCTTGTTTGGCAAAAGCCACGGCTATACCACGTCCTATTCCCCTACTGGCACCTGTAATGATAATATTTTTCCCTTTTACCAAATCCATAATACTAAGCTAAAATTTGTGCTACTGTTCTTCCTATGGCTGCCGGCGAATCAACAACGTGAATTCCACATGATTTCATAATGGCTTTTTTCGCTTCTGCAGTGTCTTCAGCACCTCCCACTATTGCCCCTGCATGTCCCATAGTACGGCCTTTGGGTGCCGTTTCACCAGCAATAAACCCAACTACAGGTTTTGGATTGCCCTGAGATTTTATCCAGTTAGCGGCGTCTGCTTCAAGTTGACCTCCAATTTCGCCAATCATGACGATGCATTCAGTTTCTGCATCTTCCATTAAAAGTTGAACAGCATCTTTGGTTGTAGTTCCAATAATAGGATCTCCTCCTATTCCGATAGCGGTAGTTATGCCATAACCTTCTTTGACTACTTGGTCAGCAGCTTCATAAGTTAATGTTCCAGATTTGGACACGATGCCTACATTGCCCTTTTTAAACACAAAACCTGGCATAATGCCAACTTTGGCGTCATCGGGAGAGATAACACCTGGACAGTTTGGACCTACCACTCGGCAGTCTTTTCCTCCTACATATTCCATGGCTTTAGCCATGTCATTAACAGGGATTCCTTCAGTAATGGTAATGATAACCTTTATACCAGCTTCAGCAGCCTCCATAATGGCATCAGCCGCAAAGGCTGGCGGTACAAAAATGATGGAAGTATCCGCACTAACTTCTTTAACAGCTTCTGCAACTGTATTAAAAACAGGCTTATCCAAATGCGTTTGACCTCCTTTTCCGGGAGTTACGCCTCCAACGACATTCGTGCCATAGGCAATCATTTGGCTTGCGTGAAAAGTGCCTTCACTTCCAGTAAAGCCTTGTACGATAATATTTGAATCTTTGGTTACTAATACGCTCATATTATTCTTTTACTCGTTCGATATAGGTGCCTTTTTCGGTATCTACTTTTATTTTGTCACCTTCGTTAATAAATAGGGGCACATTGATTTTTGCGCCTGTTTCAGCAGTTGCTGGTTTTGTTGCATTTGTTGCTGTATTGCCCTTAACACCAGGTTCGGTGTGCGTTATTTCTAATATGACACTTGCTGGCATGTCAACAGACAATGGACTATTATCTTCTGTGTTTGTCATCACTGTTACAATCTCTCCTTCTTTCATCAATTTTGGTTGATCGAGTATACCTTCTTGAAGTTCAATTTGATTGTAATCCTCTGTGTTCATAAAATGATACACCCCCCCATCTGCATACAAAAATTGGAATTTTCTTGTTTCCACGCGTACGTCCTCTATTTTATGTCCAGCAGAAAAAGTATTGTCAATCACTTTTCCTGATGTTACACTCTTAAGTTTTGTTCGTACAAACGCAGGTCCTTTGCCGGGTTTAACATGTAAAAATTCAATGATTTTATAAATATCATTGTTGTAATGAATACAAAGCCCTTTTCTAATATCTGAAGTTGACGCCATAATTAGTTTTGTAAATAACCTTTCATAATACCACGCTGAGACTGTCTTATAAATTGAAGGATTTCATCTCTTTCTGTAGAGGCTTCCATTTCAGCTTCAATAATCTGTGTTGCTTGGGTGTTGTTAAAGTTTTTTTGATATAGGGTACGGTAAATACTCTGAATTTCTTTGATTTTCTTAGACTCAAACCCCCTGCGTCTTAAACCAACAGAATTAACACCTGCATACGAAAGTGGCTCACGAGCTGCTTTTACAAATGGCGGTATATCCTTACGTACCAACGAACCACCTGCTACAAAAGCGTGATCTCCAATAGAACAAAATTGGTGTACGGCCGTCATTCCAGCCAAAATAACATGACTGCCTACAGAAATATGTCCTGCAAGTGTACTGTTATTTGAAAATATACAATGGTCACCAACAATACAATCGTGAGCAATGTGAGAGTAAGCCATAATCAGGCAATTTTTGCCAATTTTAGTTTTTTCTCTGGAATTAGTACCACGGTTAATAGTAACACATTCTCTGATAGTTGTGTTGTCACCAATTTCAGCGGTTGTTTTTTCTCCATTAAATTTAAGGTCTTGTGGTACAGCACTAATCACAGCACCTGGAAAAATATTACAGTTTTTTCCAATCCGCGCACCTTCCATAATGGTTACGTTTGGTCCTATCCAAGTTCCTTCACCTATCACCACATTTTTATCAATTGTGGTAAACGGTTCTATAACAACATTCTTTGCAATTTTCGCATCTGAATGTACATATGCTAATGGTTGATTCATACTTTAACTTGATCTTTTCGTACAATTTGAGCCATCATTTCAGCTTCTGTTGTAATCCTGCCTCTTGAATACGCTATGGCTTGCATATGACAAATGCCTCGGCGTATAGGCGATAATAATTCCATTTTGAAAATGAGTGTGTCTCCAGGAACAACAGGGTTCTTAAATTTGGCATTTTCGATTTTCATAAAAAAAGTGAGGTAGTTTTCTGGATCAGGAACACTGTTAAGAACCAATACCCCACCAGCTTGTGCCATGGCTTCTATTTGAAGCACACCTGGCATAACAGGCTGTCCGGGGAAATGCCCAGCAAAGTAGGGCTCATTCATCGTAATGCTTTTCATTCCTACTATATGCGTTTTGCTAAGCTCCAAAATCTTATCTACCAACAAGAACGGAGGGCGGTGTGGTAATACTTTCATAATGGCGTTTACATCCATTATTGGCTCATTATCTAAATTAAATTCAGGTACACGATTGCGTCGATCTTGTTTGATGATTTTAGTCAACTTTTTGGCAAAGCTTGTATTTGTGCTGTGACCTGGTTTATTAGCAATTACCTTGCCTCGGATACGACAACCTACTAGCGCTAAATCACCAATAACATCAAGTAACTTATGCCGTGCAGCCTCGTTTGGGTATTTTAAAGTAAGGTTATCTAAAATGCCATTGGGTTTTACCGAAATACTTTCTCTATTGAAGGCCTTGCAAAGCTTAGTCATGGTCTGCTCAGATAGCTCTTTGTCAACATATACAATCGCGTTATTAAGATCACCGCCTTTTATGAGTCCATGTTCTAGAAGCGATTCTATTTCGTGTAAAAAGCTAAAGGTCCGAGCATTGGCAAAACTTTCCTTGAAATCAGCGAGGCTTTTAAGATTTGCATTTTGTGTTCCAAGAACTTTCGTGCCAAAGTCAACCATTGTGGTTACTTGATAATTATCTGCTGGTATAACAGTTATTTCACTACCAGTTTCTTCATCAATAAATGTGATATTTTCACGAACCACATATTCATATCTATCAGCATCTTGTTCTTCAATACCAGCCTTTAATAAGGCCTCTACAAAATAGATAGAAGATCCGTCCATGATCGGAGGTTCAGACGCATTAAGCTCTATTAAAACGTTGTCTATTTCCAACCCAACCAAAGCTGCCAAGACATGTTCTGATGTTTGGATACTTACCCCGTTCTTTTCAAGGTTTGTACCTCTTTTTGTATTTACAACCAAATTTGCATCTGCATTTATTATGGGATTTCCCTCTAAATCAATACGAGAAAAAGCATAACCGTGGTTAGCAGGTGCAGGTTTGAATGTAATTTTAACTTTTTTCCCTGTATGTATACCAACACCGCTTAAAGAAACAGACTTGGAAATAGTTGTTTGTTTAGTCATGGTTAAGTTTCTTTTTAAGGGATTGTAAATCTGTAATATGTGTATGTAAATTTCTAAAGTGTACGTACGATTTGTTAAATGAGGTATAATCAAAGGCTGGATAGCCCATGATTTTTGAATCATCATCAATATTTTTTAAAATACCTGATTTAGCTTGAACACCAACTCGATTTCCAATGGTCAAATGACCACTAATACCAACTTGTCCCCCAATTTGACAATGTGTTCCTACTTTGGTTGACCCAGCAATGCCAGTTTGTGCTGCAATTACAGTATGGGCACCGATTTCTACGTTGTGCCCTATTTGAATAAGGTTGTCAAGTTTAACACCATCTCCTACGCGAGTTGATCCAAGTGTAGCTCGATCAATAGTAGTGTTTGCCCCAACGTCTACATGGTTGCCAATAACCACATTACCTGTTTGTGGTACCTTGTCGTAGGAGCCAACGTCGTTGGGTGCCCATCCAAAACCATCGGCCCCAATAACAGCATTGTTTTGGATGACACAATTACTTCCAATAATCGTATCATCAAGAACACGTGCCCCAACATGAATAATAGTATTTTGACCTATACTGACGTTTTCACCAATAAATGCTTGCGGATGAATCACGCAGTTTTCTCCAATGTTAGTGTTTCCACCAATGTGGGCATAGTCACCAATAAAAACACCCTCTGAACACAAAGCATCATCAGCTATAAATGCTTTTTCAGAAATGCTAGGTGTGGGTTTTAATTTGATTTCGTTATAATGGTTTAGAAGTTTTGAAAAAGCCTCATATGGGTCATTAACACGAACAAGGGTTGTTTTGTATTCTTTTTCAGCCACGAAGTCGTCGCTAACCAAAGTAATGGTAGCTGCCGTACTGTATATAAAAGGGGTGTATTTAGGGTTGGCGAGAAAAGATAAACTCCCTTTTGTTCCCTCTTCAATTTTAGATAACTTAGAAACCTCTGCTTTAGGGTTACCATCAACAGTGCCAGAAACAAGTTCCGCTATTTGTGTGGCATTAAATTTCATAGGTACAAAATTACGAAAAATATCCGTCTTGTTTAGGGAATGCTAAGAAGTACTTATAATCTTTTTTGGTAAGTATGGGGAAATGTGCAATTTCTGATGAAGCATTAAATAATGACACCTCGTCATCGATAGAACATAGTTCAATAGGCTGTTCTTTTAAATTGTAGCCTTGTGTACTCAGACTCCCGGAAAAAACAAAATATTCAATTGCCTTAGCTGAAAAACCTAACTTTTGCATAAAAAACTGTTGTTTTTCTGCCAACTCAGTTTTACCAATTGGATTATTTGCAATTTGAATTTTAAGTAAATCGCGGTTTAAAATCATGTTTGCAAGAGAAGACAGTATGGTATCTCCGTGGCTGCTGGCTGCCCTCAGTGTAACCCAAATATCATTATCGTCTAATTGTATGAAATGAAAGATTTTTTCTTGTAATCCAGCTAATTTGTTATTAATAAGTCCAGCCAAGGCAGCTGTACCTAATGTGCTTCTAGTGGCATCACCCAATTGGTTAAAACGCTTAAAAAAGCGAATCAATAATTCTTCTGCAACAAAACTCGTTTTATGCAAGTAAACAGACCAATACATCATACGACGGGCAAGTAAAAATTTTTCAATAGAAAGAACAGCCTTAGTAAAAAATACCAATGTATCGTTTTTTACAGTCATCATTGTTATGAGCCGTTCAGAGTTAATATTGCCTTCTGTAACTCCTGAATAAAAGCTATCACGCTTTAAATAATCTAACCTGTCCAAATCAATATGTGAGGAAATAAGTTGGTTAAAAAATTTACGCTGGTAGCTATTATTAAACATTTGAATAGTTAAATCAAGATTACCCTCAAATTCTCTATTCATTTCATGCATAAGCGCAAGAGACATTTTTTCATGTGCTGTATCAGGAAGAAAAGCGTTTTCAAGCGCATGTGAAAATGGACCATGTCCGATATCATGTAATAATAAAGCTGCGTATAGTGCTTCGGCTTCATTATCACTAATATTCACCCCTTGTTTGCGAAGACTTGCAACAGCTTTTGTAGCCAAATGCATGGCACCTAAAGCGTGTTGGAAACGTGTGTGTTCTGTTGAAGGGAATACCAAAAAGGATAAGCCCATCTGTTTTATCCTGCGTAAGCGCTGTACGTATGGATGATTAATAAGTTTGTCAATAAACAGAGTTGGGATTGTAATAAAACCGTAAATTGGATCGTTGTATTGAATGAGTTTCACTTTATAAAAATTACGTTCAAAGATACATATATGAAGCCGGTTAAACTTTTATGGATTGATGATGAGATAGATTTGTTAGAAGCACACATTATTTTTCTTAGCCAAAAGGGGTATAATGTTACAAAAGCACACAGCGGTCAAGATGCCTTGACTCTTTTAAAGGAAGCAAATTATAATCTCGTTTTATTAGATGAAAACATGCCAGGCATGTCAGGGATTGAGGTATTAAGTGAAATCAAACAACACCACCCTCAGCTGCCAGTGATTATGATTACCAAAAGCGAAGAAGAAAATATCATGGAGGAAGCCATTGGTGCTAAAATAGCTGACTATCTAATAAAGCCGGTAAATCCAAATCAGATTTTACTTTCACTTAAGAAAAATTTGGACTCCAGTAAGCTTGTTACAGAAAAAACAATTACCACATATCAACAGTCGTTTAGGCAATTAAGTACTGCCTTAGTGCAAGCAGAGTCACTTAGTAGTTGGAGTGAGGTGTATCAAAAAATCTTGTATTGGGAAATGGAAATCGACAATATTGATTCGCCAGAGCTTAAAGAAATATTTAACTACCAAAAAACGGAAGCAAACAATGCATTTTCGCGCTTTATAGAGAAGAATTATGCCAACTTGCTTTTTGATGAAAAAGAGAAAAAATTTTTTTCAAACAAAGCCTTTAAGAAACTTGTTACACCTAGATTGAATGACAATCCTACATTGTTACTCGTGATTGACAATCTGCGTTATGATCAGTATATGACCATATTGCCAATTATTTCGCCATATTACAAGCTGGAAATTGAAACATCATATTTTAGTATCCTCCCAACCGCTACACAATATGCACGTAATTCTTTTTTTGCTGGACTATTGCCAGCTGAAATGGAAGCAAAATATCCTGAATGGTGGAAAAATGACATTGATGAAGGGGGTAAAAACATGCATGAGGCTGAGTTTTTGGGTGCTCAACTAGACCGCTTAGGTTTAAACACAAAATATGATTATAGTAAAGTGAATAAACCATATGAGGCGCGTAAGTTTTTAGATACACTTAAGACTGATTCTACAGATGTTCTTCGTGTTCTTGTCTACAATTTTGTTGATATGGTTTCACATGCCAAAACAGAAATGGAAGTGATTAAAGAGTTGGCAAATTCAGATAAGGCATACCGCTCACTGACAAAGAGCTGGTTTCAAAACAGTCTACTTTTGGATATTATTAAAACTGCACACCAAAAGGGTTATCAACTTATCATCACAACAGACCATGGTACTATAAATGTTGAGCAGCCTGCCAAAATCATTGGTGATCGCGAGTCAAGTACAAATATTCGTTATAAGACTGGAAGACGCCTAAAAACAGATGACAAGCATGTTATGATGGTTTCTAATCCAAAAAGCTTTGGCTTACCCTCTATTAACATGAGTAGTTCTTTCGCTTTTGCTAAGGAACACTACTATCTGATATATCCTACTCGATATAATCATTTTGTAAACCATTTTCGTCATACCTATCAACATGGGGGTATTTCATTGGAAGAGATGTGTATTCCTTTTGCTGTATTTTCTCCAAAGTAGTTTACTTTTGCTCAATGGTTAAAGACTTTGATTTAAATCAAGTTGATGCAATTGCTGAATCTCTAGTAGATTTGTTTAAGCACAAGGTCATTTTACTTAAAGGAGAGTTAGGTTCTGGAAAAACAACACTTGTAAAGGAAATAGTTAAAAAGTTGGGAATTAATGAAGATGTTTCTAGCCCTACCTTTGGGATTGTAAATGAACTTACAATTGGTAGGTCGACAGCCTTTCATCTAGACTTATATCGTATTGAAAGTCAGGAGGAGTTGCTACAACTGGGATTTGATGAGTATATATACAGCGGAAATTATTGCTTTATAGAATGGCCAGAAATCGCAATGAAACTGATATCACAGCCACATCATACCATAACGTTGAATAATATAAACGACAGTACTAGAAATATTTCATTTATATGAGTTTTATTAAGAGATTAGGTTACTATTTGGGAGGCTTTTCAGTGGGACTAATTTTTTTGTTTTTCTTCTTTAATGGAAAAAGAACTCAGTGTAACTATAGTCCTTCGGCAAGGGTCAAAAATGATATTCAAAAAAAGAAGTGGGTATTTGAAAATGACTTCTACCCAATCCAAGATACCTTAGAATGGTTTTCTGGAACAAAGGTAGATTTTAGTGAGAGTAATATTGGCAAAGACTCTTGCAATGTTTATGTCATGGAAATTGAAGACAAAATATTTTCAATCAAAAAATGCAAAGAAACGGCCTACTTTAGTCGTTAAATTTTCGCCTTTGAATTTCTTTTTTTAACATCATACACTCTTGTAGCGTCTGCGTTTTCATGGCGCTGTTTTCCAATGCACGTCTTATTAGGTAAGGTATGGCCTGTTTCAAAGGACCAAATGGGACGTATTTAAAAACATTTGCACCTTGTTTTGCAAGTGAAAAGGAAATGTAGTCTCGCATTCCATAAAGCTGACTAAACCATAGATTTTTACTGGATATAGGAACATTGTTTTTGACACAGTAATCAACTACCCATTTGATATCCGATGGATTATGTGTAGCCACTATGCAGAAATGCTTATGTAAGGTTTTTAAAGCATGTTGAAGTGCATCCCGGTATTGTTCATCTGTTACATGTTTTGATTCGCAAATGGGATTATTAATTTTTAATGCTGATGCTCTTTTGCGTTCTTTTTCCATATAGGCTCCTCTAACGAGTTTTACGCCCAAAATATATCCATTCTCATCCGCATCTTTTAAAAGGTTTTTATAAGCGAGGTTTCTTCCTTTTAAATACAATTGAATAGTCACTACAACAACAACTTTATTCTTGTTGTATTTTTTAAGTAATGGCATCAATAATATATCAACACCGTCTTGTATCCAGCTTTCTTCGGCATCAATCATTAAAATAACAGCTGAATTTGATGCTTTGTGCATCAAAAGTTCGAATCGCTGGTGTATTGAATTCCAAATAGGCTCTTCTTCATCTGATAACTTGATAAGCGACCCCTTCTTTTGATATAATTCAAACGGACCTATGGCACTGGGTTTGACAACTGTAAATGGATATGTTGAGTTGTTTTTAGCGGCTTCTATGGTTTCTAATACAACAGAAGTATTATGGTCATAATCAATAGCAGATTTTGCATGTTCGTTCGCATAGTCCAACACACTAAACACCTTGTGCATTGCAAGTTTTTTAGATACAAATGAACAAGATGCAACATCTTGGCCTGCACAAAACTGCTCATAACCGGTAAAGCCAATAAGGAGTTTTGTCGGAAAGCGAATGATTTTTAAAAAACGCCATATGTATAAAGACGTGTGAACAACAAAGCGTCTTGAAATTAAACGGAATAAAAACAATAAAGCTTTTAACTCTCTTGTGGATTTGTGTGGATATTTAAAAGAAGTATCGTGCAAATAAGGATTATTTTAACCATTAAGTACTTATCAAAATTAGGAAAATAAACCAAAAAGGCAGTACTTTCGCCATCTGTTATGGATCTTAAGACAAAGCATAGTGAAATTATTTTTGGAGATAGTTGTTGGGGTTCACTCAACAGTTATGTCAAAACAAATGCCTATTCATCTGTATTTCTATTAACAGATACCAATACTAAACTAAAATGTTTGCCTCTAGCAAATACAAAAATTGAATTTGACTTTAACACACTTGAGATGCAAGCGGGTGAAGAAAACAAACACATTCTTAGCTGCGTTTCCTTATGGAATAGCCTTTCTGAAAAGGGTGCCGATCGAAAAAGCTTGCTTATTAATATTGGTGGTGGAGTGGTTACTGATTTGGGTGGATTTGTTGCATGCACATTTAAGCGTGGTATTGACTTTATAAACATCCCAACTTCTTTGTTAGCAATGGTAGATGCTTCTGTTGGTGGAAAAACAGGAATTGACTTGGGTGCACTTAAAAATCAAGTAGGTATTATTAGAGAGCCTAAAATGGTCCTTGTTGACACCAATTTCTTGGATACCCTGCCAGATTCAGAGTACAGAAGTGGCTATGCAGAAATGCTCAAGCACGGACTTATTAAAGAGCCCGCATATTTTGAGACATTAAGTGTTTTTTTGAATAAAGAAGAAATATTGCCACACATATACAATTCTGTAAGTTTGAAGGCTCAAGTGGTTTCTGAAGACATGGAAGAGCATGGTTTGCGTAAGATTTTAAACTATGGTCATACTCTTGGACATGCCGTAGAATCCCATTTTTTAACAGCACAAAACAAAACCAGGTTATTACACGGTGAAGCAATTGTGATTGGGATGATTCTAGAAGCCTTTTTATCTGTCAAAATTTCAGGTTTATCACTAGAAGAAGCTCTTAAAATCAAAAACGTATTTCAGTCCATTTACCCTAAGGTCTCTTTTGACACGGACACAATCTCAGATGTTATTAAAATGCTAATGTATGATAAGAAAAATGAGAATGGCAATGTTCTATTTGTTCTTTTGAAATCCATTGGTAACCCTATATGGAATCAATCTGTTTCAGAAGAGCTTATAATTGAAGCTTTTGATTTCTATCAGCATTAGGCAGAGTTTCTACTTGCATTGATATTTCCAAACAACGAACGTGTGACCATTTTCTCCATTACATCTCGCTCATTTGCACCAAGTTTACTTTGTTGAATTGTCAATAAAGCATATTGCTGTATTGTTAGCAATGGTTGTACAATCTCTTCACGTATGCGAATTGAAGCCTTTCCTTCAGGCTGATCTTGCATTAGGCTGTCCATTTCGGTTAATTTAAGTATGTACTCCTTTGAGCGTAAATATTCTTCATAAATTAGTTTCCAAAAGGCACCGTATTCAGGATCTTGCTCCATATAAGCAGTTAATTTGAAAAAGGATTTTTGTAAACTCATCATGGAGTTCGATATCAAGGTTCTAAAAAAGGCATTGTTGTTATAAAGCTCCTTAGCCTTACCAAAATCACCCGCCTTGTCAAGACTTTCCAAAGCAGTACCCACACCAAAAAATCCAGGTACATTTTGCTTTAGTTGACTCCAGCTCCCTACAAATGGAATAGCGCGCAGTGCAGAAAAGTCAAGTGACTTACTGGATTTACGTTTAGATGGGCGTGAACCAATATTAGTTTTGGCATAATACTGGAGTGTGCTCATGTGTTCTAAATATGATAAAAACTTTGGATGTACTTTAAAGTCTTTATAGGCTTTATAGCTAATCTCAGCAAGTTGTATCATCGTTTTTCTATCTGTATCGTTTAAAACGGATGAGTCCGAAGAAAACAGACGATTGGATATTCCTGAGCTTAAAAGTTGTTCCAGATTATAGCGACAGGTGTCCATGGTACCAAAATTGGAACTTATGGTTTGTCCTTGAACAGTAAGTTGAATTTCATCAGCTTCTACACTATTCCCCATGGATGCATAAAATTGATGCGTGTTGCCTCCACCACGTGCTGGTGGACCACCACGACCATCAAAAAAGGCAACGTTGATTCCGTATTTACGTGAGATAGCTGTCAGCTCTTCTTTGGCTTTAAAAATACTCCAATTGGCCATCAAATAACCACCATCTTTAGTTCCATCTGAGAAACCAAGCATAATGGTTTGTTTATCGCCACGCCTACTCAAATGCTCGCGGTACACTGGATTTCCATATACTTTGTCCATAACAGAAACAGCTACTACTAAATCAGGAATGGTTTCAAATAATGGAACAATATCAACATTAGGTGCTTCCCAATCACTTAGGCGAATCATCGCAAATACTTCAAAAATATTTTGTGCTGTTTGGTTGTTGCTGATGATGTAGCGGTTACATCCCGCCTCACCATTAGTTTGTTGAATTTCACGCATTGCACGAATAGAACCTAATGCCTTGCATACTGTTTCTTCTTCAAAAATATCCGGATCAACGTCACCGGTAAGAGAAGTAAGGAAATTTATGCGCGCGTCCTCACTGGCTTTAACATAATCAAAACTTGCATCAGTAACCCTGTCCTTATTCGTTTGTTGTAAAAGTATTAAAAAAGCATCGTGATGAACGCGTGAGTCTTGTCTAATGTCAAGACTAGCAAAGTGATAGCCAAAAACATTAACCTTAGCTATGAAATCACGTAATTCGTTGGCAAACAATCCATGATACTCTTCTTCAATCAAAGTAAGTATAGACTGTAGACTTTGTTTTAGATTTTCAAGACTTATAGCCGGTGCCTTCTCTAACGCGAAAATGCTATCGAACAACTTTTTCTCAACTTCTAAAACTGCATCTTCAACACCAGCAAATGTTAACCTCCTACGTAATTTTCGTACGTCTCGATAATAGTTACGAATGATACTACTTCGAAGTAATTGAGCTGTTTTACGGGTAATTTTTGTAGTAACAAATGGATTTCCATCACGGTCACCACCCGGCCAGAAACCAAGCTTAACCGTTTTGCCCGTTAACGGTTTGTCTTTGAAAATATGACGCTGAACATAATTCTGAATTTCACCAATAGCCGGATAGAAAACATTTGAAAGGTACCATATTAAACTGCGGGCTTCATCCAATGGTGTTGGTTTTTTCTTCTTAAAGAAAGGAGTTCTGCCCAATTGCGCTAACAATAGTTTAATTTCTTGTGAATCGTTTTCTTGGATACATTTACCTAGATCTGTAATAATACCCAAAACTGAACCAGGATAAAACTGTGTTGGGTGTGCCGTAAGGACGGGACGTACATTAATATTTTGGAATAGTGCTTTAAGCTCATTTGTCTTCTGCTTTGATTGCGCTTCTTCCTTAAGGTTTCGAAGTGTGCCCACTCCACTCATATTGTTTACATGCGCAAAAGCAGCATCTTCAACAGCATCAAAAAGTACTACGCGCCGTTCAATAAATTGGATAAAGCGAAAAAGTAGATCTATTTGCTCTTTGTTGCTATAATTTGGAAAATAGCGCTCAAAAAAACCTTCTACCATAGCTTTTGGGTCTAAGCCCTGATCATAGCCTTTCTTACAAGAATCGGCAAACAACGGTAGAAGGGTTGCCGTATTGCTAATTTTAGAATAAGGTAAGGTTGAAAATATACTGTCGTATAGTTTGAATTTGGAAAGGACGTTTTCTTCATAACGTTCCAGTTTCGTACGTGAGTTCAAAAGTATATTTTAAAGGTCATTAAAAATAGTGTGCATCAATCTTTTTTTGTCATTGATACTTTCCTCAAGTGAAATCATAGTCTCTGTGCGTAAAATACCATCAATGTCATCAATTTTAAAAATAATATCTTTAGCATGTTCGGTAGTCCTGGCGCGAACCTTGCAGTAGATGTTAAATTTTCCTGTGGTAATATGTGCAACTGTTACATACGGGATCTCATGTAGACGTTCAAGAACGTATTTAGTTTGGTGTGTTTTCTCTAAATATATACCCACATATGCAATGAAAGAATAACCCATTTTGTTGTAGTCAAGCATTAGGGAGGATCCTTTGATTATACCCGCATCTTCCATTTTACGAACCCTTACATGAACTGTACCAGCAGAAATTAAAAGCCTTTTGGCTATATCGGTAAATGGTGTGCGCATGTTATCAATCAAAATATCAAGAATTTGATGATCAATTTCGTCTAATTTAAATTTAAACATAATTATTTTTTTTGCAAAGAAAACAAAAAAACAATGAAAATTATGTTCTTATTTAGATAAATTAATGTGAATAATGTGTTAAATCTAACATTTTTAACAATTTTTTTGCCTGAGCATCATCATCCGAAAGATTATAATTAATATTTTTATGTTTAATTAAATCAATGATTTTGTATGCGTTAAGATGAGATAAATCACCTTTTTTGTGCAGTATGGGCACGAAAGATATTTTACCTGCAGTTAATTTTTCTTCATACTGAAATGCCATACTTATATGAGTATTATCTCTTGGTATATTGTGAACTAAGATGTCAACATAAGACTTTTCAACCTCAGGAATGTTATTATAAACTGCATATTGATGCAAATTATTGGCTATACAGTTTAGGGCACCCAATACAGAAACTGAAAACCACTTTCGAGTTAACTGTCGACCATAATCTTGTCCTGATTGTCCACACTCGAACAATATAGTCGGCGTTCCTTTTGACTGAAAACAATCTCCAACACAGTTGGGGTTGTAGGTATCATCATAGCGCCCCACATGATTAGGTATGTATCGCTGAAGTACTTTGTTTATGTATCCAACAACACCCATGGCCAGTTTACGAGCGGCTGTAATTGACTTGTCTGCATCAGCAGCCGGCGCTAAATATGACAACATGCAAGGATGATTTTTAACGCCAAATATAGTTCGTTGATCATGTAGGTTAAAGCAATAATGAGGTTGAAAAGTATCATAAATCTCAAACAAGGCCTTCGTTTCAGGCTGAGAATGTTGCGTGGCATCTCTGTTCAAATCAACATCATTGGCATTTGCCCTGGAATATGCTAAGGCTCCATCTGGATTTAGCATGGGCAGTAATTGAATAGTGAAAGGTTTCAGAAGGGTTGAATAAGATTTGAGAAAATAAAACACATCCATAATTCCCTTAGTGCTTGTTGACTCATTCCCGTGCATTTGTGACCACATCAGTATCTTAATAGGGCCAATTCCAATTTTAATAGCGCTGATAGGAGTTCCATTTTTGCTTGCACCTACCTCTGTTTGATCGAAATCTTTTAGAAAAGCTTCAATTTTTTGATAAGTGATGTAACGCCCTTGCAAAGTTTGGCTTTTAAGTTCAGATCGTTGCTTTAGAAATGGATTCATGTTTGCAAATGTAAACGCAAAACAGTTTCCAATTGTAAACAAGCTTAATTTAATATTGTAAACAAAATCAATTCAAAAAGCACAATAATTGTTACAAAAGTAATTTGTTAACTACAATAAATATTTAAAGTACTGTAAATAAGTATTTTATGTACATAAAATAAAGTGATGGTTTCGTTTTATATGCACGTATTATGTTATATATTTGATATTATCATGGCATTTATATTAATATTTTACAATTGTAACTATGGATATTGTTGAACGAATTAAGCAACTGATGCAAGACAATGAATTAGGCGCAGCTGCCTTTGCTGATACTATTGGCGTACAGCGTTCTTCCATTTCACATATTCTTTCTGAACGCAATAAGCCTAGTTTAGACTTTATTCTTAAAATACTTTACGCCTACCCTAACGTTTCGGTTGAATGGTTACTTAAAGGAACTGGTTCTGAAAATGTTATGAATAACCCAGTTGTTAAGCAAGACCATTTGGCTTTAGAGTCTCAAGAGGTGGAAAGTCTAGCTGATAAACCGTTGCTAAAAAGAAATTCCAATCAAAATATTATCCAAAAATCAACTACTTCGAAACAGGTTGAGCGAATTGTTGTGTGTTATAACGATGGTACTTTCAGTACCTACCTCAATAAAAATTGATATTTTTGAAGCATGCGAAATGTTTTTTTTACCACCCTACTGCTTTTCTGTGTTTCTTGTTTCATTCCTGAGCGTGATTGCGCTAAATTTAAAACAGGAAAATTCCGTTTTACCTCTTTAGTACTTGGTGATACGCTTACTACACAATTTATCAGAACAGACAGTATAGAAGTAGATTATTACCTCAATCGTGTGGATAGCTCTAGTGTACGTTGGCTGAATGACTGCGAGTGCATTGTAAAAAAACTGCGTCCCCTCTCCTATCAAGACTCAAAATCTGTCCACATGAAAATTTTAACCACTTCAGCAAATTCCTATACTTTTGAGTATAATTTGGTTGGTGATACAAGTAATAAACAACGCGGCATTGTAACTAAAATAAGCGACTAAATGGACTTTCTTTTCACTCCAGAGGCCATATCGGCATTGCTTACACTTACATTTCTTGAGATTATTTTGGGGATTGACAATATCGTATTCATTTCTATAGTTGTTGGTAAGCTACCAGAAGAAAAACGTGCTAAAGCTACTAATATTGGGCTCGTACTTGCATTAGTACTTCGTATTATTCTACTATTTACTATAACATGGGTAATTGCCATGAAAAATAGTTTTTTTTCGATTAATACTGCCCAATTAAGTACAGAAATCAATGGACAATCTTTAGTGTTATTTGTTGGGGGGTTATTCCTGATCTATAAGAGTACTAAGGAAATACATGAAAAAATAGATCATGCTGGAGAAAAAGATAAAGAAGTAGCAAACAAAGCATCGACTACTATGGGGCGTATATTGCTTCAAATCATCCTAATAGATGCTGTTTTTTCTGTGGATTCAATATTAACTGCTGTAGGCATGACAAGTGGGATTGAAGGTGCGCTTTGGATTATGATTATTGCCGTTGTGGTTTCCATACTGGTAATGATGATATTTGCACATCCTGTTACGCGTTTTGTGCATAAGCACCCTTCTTTACAAATTTTAGCCCTTTCATTTCTTATTTTAATTGGCTTTATGCTTATTGCTGAAGGTGCGCATCTTGCCAATATGCAAATCATGGGGCAACACATAGGGAGTATCCCAAAAGGCTATTTGTATTTTGCTATTGCTTTTTCTTTAGTGGTGGAGTTTTTAAACATGCGCTTTCGCAAGAAAAAAGCCTAGTTTTATAGGTTTAGAGTTATTTGTCCCTCTTCGTCTTCATTTGGCGGTGTTACCTCCTCTACTACAGTTTCAATTTCTGCAGTATCAAGTTCTGGTTCAGCAATGTATGGTAAGGGTGCATTGGTTTCAATTCGTTTTAGTTTTTCAGATGTTAATTGATTACCCATCGCTTTGATGCCTTTAGTTGTTATAAAGTCTTCAAAAGAAACTTTTAGCGGTTGTTTGGCCTCATTGCCTCTAGGCTTAATAAACTGAAGAGTACATACAGGTCTCCAATCAGTTGAAAACCATATAAGTTCAATCTTATTACCTTCTTTAATAAAAACTTCCTCTTTATCTGCTGTTTCAACCAGAAAACGTTTGCCAAAGTATTTATCCTTAATGCCATCATAATATATTGCCGAAAGTGGTTTGTTGGGCTCCCATTTTTCCAATATCAACATATCAGGCGGAAAATGCATGCCCAAATCTGGAATTTGTGTTTTTACTTTTCCTGATTTTGTTATGATAAGCAGACGATCTTCTCCCCTAAATGCACCTAACAAACGACCACGTTCGTCCGCATTAAGTCGTTGAACGGTTTCGTCAAACCAGATGTCACGAGGTTTAAGGGTAGACACCCCTTCTTCTTTAAGATCTACGCGCTTAATAGCGTATTTGGTCACCGTGTTTCCTCTAACACCCCTTCCTTTAACGACAAGGTCTGCAAAATCTAGATCCCATTTTAATTTCTTAATTGAACTGCTGTGGCGCAAGTGAATGGTTACGATTTCTGCTTCTCCATTTGGATTGGCAGAAAAATAATACACTTTGGATTGTGAGCTACCATTTGTAAGGTCGTAATATTTGTCTCTTGTTACTCCCGTAACAGCAAAACGCTTAATATATGAAGTACCCCTTTTTCCATCTTGGTAAATCATGTTGTAGATTGTCCGTTTATCTTTCTTTTTAAAAACAGCTACGTGAATAATGTTTTTTCCAACAAAAGTCTTGCTTTCAACTTTGGTTACCATCATTTTTCCATCAGCAGTAAAAACTATAACATCATCAATGTCGGCACAATCCGTTACATATTCTTCGCGTCTCAAAGAAGTTCCCACAAAACCTTCTTCCCTACTGACATAGAGTTTTGTGTTCCGCATTACCACCTTACGCGCATCTACATCGGCAAATACACTTAACTCCGTTTTTCGCCCTTTACCTGTCCCATAGGTTTTTTTAAGCCTCTTGAAATAATCAATAGCAAACTCAACAATATGTGCCAAATGGTAGCGCACTTCGTCCAGTTCTGCTTCAAGAGCTTCTATTTTTTGCTGCGCCTTATCCAAATCAAATTTGGAGATACGTTTGATGCGAATTTCTGTAAGTCTTACTACATCATCATCTGTAACGTCACGTTTTAAGTTTACGATATAGGGCGCTAAACCACTATGAATTGCAGCTAGAACACCAACCCACGTTTCCACTTCCTCAATGTCTCGATATATGCGTTGTTCAATAAAAATACGCTCCAAAGATGCAAAATGCCATTGTGTTTCTAGTTCTTCTTGTTTAACTTCAAGCTCTGTTCTTAGAAGGTCTAAAGTATGATCGGTAGAGCGCCGCAGCATTTCAGAAACACCTATAAAATTGGGTTTGTTATTTTCAATAACACAACCTAAAGGAGATATGGAAGTTTCACAAGCCGTAAAGGCAAACAATGCATCTATGGTTTTATCGGGTGATACATTAGGAGGGAGTTGTATTTTGATTTCAACATCTGCTGCTGTATTGTCTTCAATCTTTTTTATTTTGATTTTTCCCTTATCATTAGCTTTAAGTATGGAATCAATAAGCGATGAAGTGGTTGTAGAAAAAGGAATTTCATTAATTACAAGGGTTTGCTTGTCGATCTGTGTAATGCATGCACGCACACGTATTTTACCGCCCCTTAGGCCATCATTATAATTGTCAGCATCCATTACGCCACCTGTTGGGAAATCAGGCACGAGTGTAAATCT
Source organism: uncultured Flavobacteriaceae bacterium (assembly GCA_964014735.1). Taxonomy (GTDB): domain Bacteria; phylum Bacteroidota; class Bacteroidia; order Flavobacteriales; family Flavobacteriaceae; genus UBA7446. Next base: position 22,689 of record CAXHBH010000004.1, read on the forward strand.
TTTGCCTTGCAGATGTTTTACTGATGCGTCAATGAGCTCGTTAAAGTTGTGTGGTAGTATTTTGGTAGATAATCCTACAGCAATACCCTCACCTCCTTGCGCTAATAGCATCGGAAACTTCACAGGCAGTGAAATAGGCTCCTTTTTACGACCATCATAGGAAAGTTGCCACTGCGTAACTTTTGGGCTGTATACCACTTCTAAAGCAAATTTTGACAACCTCGCCTCAATGTAACGTGAAGCGGCTGCTGAGTCACCCGTGAGTATGTTTCCCCAGTTACCTTGCATGTCAATCAACAAATCTTTTTGTGCAATTTGCACCATAGCATCAGCAATTGATGCATCCCCATGTGGATGATATTGCATAGTGTGCCCCACAATGTTAGCCACTTTGTTGTAGCGCCCATCGTCAAGATCTTTCATAGAATGTAGGATACGCCGCTGTACGGGCTTAAAACCATCTTCAATAGCTGGAACGGCACGTTCTAAAATCACATAGGAAGCATAATCAAGGAACCAGTCCTTATACATGCCCGTTACTCTTATAAGATGATCGTCGGGATTATGTTCTAATTCCTCGTTCATGATTCTACTTTGTCTAACTCTACCTTAAGGTTATCAATGATAAACTCTTGCCGTTTGGGTGTATTTTTACCCATATAAAATGATAACAATTCGTCTATGGTCATGTTTTTGTCTAGCATGACAGGGTCTAGTCGGATATCCTCACCAATAAAGTGTTTAAATTCATCTGGTGAAATCTCCCCCAACCCTTTAAATCGCGTAATCTCAGCTTGTTTTCCCAATTCATCAAGAGCATTTACACGTTCTTGCTCGGAGTAACAGTAAATCGTTCTTTTTTTGTTGCGTACTCTGAAAAGTGGTGTTTGCAGAATATATAGGTGTCCATCTTTAATTAGTTCAGGGAAAAACTGCAAAAAGAAGGTAATAAGTAATAGCCTAATGTGCATTCCATCAACATCGGCATCAGTGGCAATTACAATATTATTATATCGTAAATCTTCCATACTTTCCTCAATGTTGAGTGCTGCCTGCAATAAATTAAACTCTTCGTTTTCGTAAACAATTTTTTTAGACATACCATAGGAATTCAATGGCTTTCCACGAAGGCTAAAAACCGCTTGAGTATTTACGTCCCTAGACTTAGTAATAGATCCACTGGCCGAATCTCCTTCCGTAATGAACAAGGTCGAATCCAAACGCTGATCTTTTTTAATATCACCCAAATGTATGCGGCAATCTCTTAATTTTTTGTTGTGTAGACTGGCTTTTTTAGCACGATCACGTGCCAACTTACGAATCCCTGATAACTCTTTTCGCTCCTTTTCTGCTTGTAATATTTTGCGTTGCAACGCTTCGGAAGTGTTCGAATTTTTGTGTAAAAAATTATCTAATTGCTTACCAACAAAATCATTGATATAGGTGCGTACTGTAGGGAATTCACCACCCATTTCAGTTGAACCTAGCTTGGTTTTTGTTTGGGATTCAAACACAGGCTCCATTACCTTGATGCTGATGGCAGAAATAATGGATTTACGAATATCTGAAGCATCGTACTGCTTTCCGTAATACTCTCTTATGGTTTTAACTAAAGCTTCTCTAAAAGCGGTTTGGTGGGTTCCGCCCTGTGTGGTATGCTGTCCGTTTACAAAAGAATGATATTCTTCGTTGTATTGGGTTTTACTGTGCGTAATCGCCACTTCAATATCGTCCCCTTTCAGATGTATAACAGGATAGAGAAAGTCTTCTATATTGTTGTTGTCTTCAAGTAAGTCTTTCAGTCCATTTTTTGAAACAAACCTCTCTCCGTTAAAAACGATGGTTAATCCCGGATTTAGGTAAACATAGTTTTTAAGCATCTTAGCAACATACTCATGACGATAGCGATACTTTTTAAAGATGTTATCATCAGGAACAAAATAAACTTGTGTGCCATTCCTTTTTGAGGACGAAATAACCTCAGTTTCTTCTTCAAGGGTTCCTTGGTTGAAGCGTGCTTGCTTCATTTGACCTTCACGTATAGAATAAACGGTAAACTCATTGGAAAGTGCGTTAACTGCCTTGGTTCCTACTCCGTTTAAACCAACAGATTTTTTGAAGGCTCGACTATCATATTTACCCCCCGTGTTCATTTTGGAAACCACATCAACGACTTTTCCCAATGGAATACCGCGCCCGTAGTCACGAACGCCCACCTTACCATCTTTTATGGTGATTTCAATGATTTTCCCAGCACCCATAACAAACTCATCTATACTGTTGTCAAGTACTTCCTTTAGCAGGATATATATACCATCATCTGGTGAGGAGCCATCACCGAGCTTACCGATATACATACCGGGGCGCATACGGATATGCTCTTTCCAATCTAGGGATCGTATATTATCTTCGTTGTATTGGGTTTGGGCCATTGTTTGCTAATTTAAAGCATCAACCCAAGAAATTAAAGCACGCTTAAACAAAGAAATTAACAATTAAGAAGGGGGTTTTGTTGAAACATCTTAGTCAATAAATGTTTCAATTTTTTTAGGCTGTATAAATTCATAAAAAAACACCCACTAGTATGAAAAGTCTATGTGGGTGTTTTTGTTGTAAAATTTTGTAAAAAGCTTCTGTTTACTTGACAGTCGGCTTTGCAGCATAAACAAAGAATCTTGCGATTTTACCATCAACAATTTCGCCATCAATCATATGCAACTCTGTTGTTTCTTCTCCACCTGCAGTCATGGTTACGTTGTGACCCGCAATAATCCAATCTGCACCACTTGGAACGGACTTATAAGGCATGGCCCAATAGACGTCCCATTTTGGGTTTGCAGCAGCAAACCATTCCTCAAGCACGGCTGCTTGCTGTTCTTTGGTGAAAATTTCAGACCCATCTGGACTTAAGATATAAATGGAGTCTGCACTCATTGACTTGATGGCCTCCATGTCTTGGGCATTGTGTGCTTCTAAATATTTCATCCACAAGTCTGTTACATCATCAGAACCAGTGATGAATTTTTCCTCTGGCAAGGGTTTAAAAAACCCTACACCTTCAACCGATGCAGGCTCTGCCGTTGGTGAGGCACAACCAATAACAGCGATAATTATTGATAGAAAGATTAATTTTTTCATGTTTAATTGCTTTAAAATTTGATTTAAAGTTAAACACTTTTTTTAAAAATTAGATAAGAGTAACTCTAAATCTGTTAAAGATTCTTATTAAGTAATATTTTCACAAAAATATTGTGGTATTTTATGAATATCAGATTTTAATTAATGCATTATACATTAAACCTAAAATGCATCACATCACCGTCTTGGACAATGTAGTCCTTACCCTCTACCCTAGCCTTTCCAGCTTCTTTAGCTTTTTGTTCAGAACCATAGCTGTCATAATCTGCGTAGGAAATTACCTCAGCCCTAATAAAGCCTTTTTCAAAATCGGTATGAATAACTCCTGCAGCCTGTGGTGCTGTGGCGCCAGTAGGAATGGTCCATGCCCGCAACTCTTTTTCTCCCGCAGTGAAATAAGTTTCTAGCTTTAGCAGTTTGTAAGATGAACGGATCAATTTGGCTGCACCAGGCTCATCTAACCCCAAATCCTCTAAAAATAACTGTCGCTCTTCGTAAGTATCCAATTCGTTAATGTCAGCTTCTGTAGCAACTGCCAACACCAATACTTGCGCATTTTCGTCTGCAACAGCCTTTTTAACTTTATCTACATAATCGTTTCCACAAGCAGCGGCACTTTCATCAACATTGCACACATACAATACGGGCTTGTCTGTGATGAGCTGCAACGGTTTTACATAGGCAAATCGGTCGTCGTCGCTTAGTTCTATGGCCCGTACAGAAATAGCCGATTCAAGAGATTTACGTAACACTTCCAAAACCGTTAATTCTTTTTGGGCGTCTTTATCACCAGTTCGCGCAGCACGTTTCACCTTTTCCAAACGTTTTTCAACCGCTTCTAGGTCTTTTAGTTGTAATTCAATATCAATGGTCTCTTTATCACGTAATGGTTCAACAGAGCCATCAACGTGAACAATGTTGTCATTGTCAAAACAACGCAATACATGGATAATTGCATCTGTTTCTCTAATATTGGCCAAAAACTGATTCCCTAGGCCCTCACCCTTACTTGCCCCTTTTACCAATCCAGCAATATCTACTATCTCCACTGTTGCAGGAATAACTTTTTCGGGATTGACCAATGTTTCAAGGCGGTTTAATCTTGAGTCTGGTACATTAACAACGCCTATATTAGGTTCGATGGTACAAAAAGGAAAGTTTGCGCTCTGCGCTTTGGCATTTGATAAACAATTAAACAAGGTTGATTTACCCACGTTTGGTAAGCCTACGATTCCTGCTTTCATATCAGTCGGGGTGCATAAACCGTTGCTTTCCTAAAAGTACTGCTTCAGTTTCAACATGATCCTCATCTGGAACACAACAGTCAACAGGGCATACGGCAGCACACTGTGGCTCATCGTGAAAGCCTTTGCACTCAGTACATTTATCAGGAATAATAAAATAAACCTCATCAGAAATAGGTTCTTGCAAGTGCTCTGCATTTACTGCATTTCCGCTGGGAAGTACTATATCCCCACTTAAAGAGGTGCCATCAGCGTATTTCCAATCGAAAGCACCTTCGTAAATAGCTGTATTAGGGCACTCTGGCTCACAAGCGCCACAATTAATACATTCATCTGTAATGATAATAGCCATAGCAATTCTTTAACTTTGCAAAAATAGGGTCATAAACGCTCTAAACCAAACCATGACAAAACATACACAAAGTATTGAGGCTTTTACTGCCCTAGGACAACTGTTTAGAGATTACAGTTTAAGAAATAAGAGAAAAGATGATTGGATTGAAAACATTGATAATGAAATTGTTAACGCATCTAATCAAAATAAATGGTTTACAAAAAATAACCTTAATTTTTGCATATCAGTTTGGGGACAAACCCTTAATAAAAAAGATATTACCGAGTGGCTTAATGGCTATACTGAGCCTGTCAGGTCAACACGATTGGCCTTAGTATTAGCAGGTAACATCCCATTAGTTGGTTTGCATGATGTTATTTGTGGCCTTGCTAGTGGGTGCAACATTGAAGTTAAACTTTCGTCAAATGCCAGCCTCATGCTTCCCTTGGTAGTAGATTTTCTTATTTCAGTAATGCCTGATTGGCAAGCTAAGGTGTTTTTTACGGACGGAAAACTCGCTACTTACGACAAGGTAATTGCTACTGGCAGCAACAACACCGCTCGATACTTTGAATATTATTTTAAAAAGAAGCCACATATCATCCGTAAAACAAGAAACGGCGTAGCCGTATTGGATGGTAATGAAACCCATGAAGATTTAGTGGCCCTATGTCAAGATATGATGCAGTATTTTGGTTTAGGATGTCGTAGTGTTTCTCACCTTATGGTACCAGAGAATTATGATTTTAATAATATGTTCTTAGCACTTTATGATTACAAAGAAATTATACAGCACAACGCCTATGCCAACAATTATGACTACAACAAAGCGGTTTATTTGATGCAAGAACAAGAATTGTTGGAAAATGGTTTCATGATGTTCAAAAAAGACGAGGGCCTTAACTCCCCTATTGCATGTGTTCACTACAGCACTTACAAAGATTTTGAAGAATTAAAAAAACGTTTATATACGCAAGATCAACACATTCAATGTGTGGTTAGTAAAAGTCTAGAAAATAGCCTTTCTTTTGGTCAAACACAGTACCCCAGACTAGGAGATTATGCCGACCATGTTGACACCATGGATTTTTTGTTGAAATAATAACAATAAAAAAGTGCGTAGCAGCATACGTTTTTGTTACTTTGCCGTCAAATAAATTTGAAAATGAAAAAGCACAACTTCAGTGCTGGTCCTTGTATACTTCCAAATGAGGTGATGGAAAAAGCGGCTCAAGCAGTTGTCGAACTAGACAATTCAGGATTATCCTTAATAGAAATTTCACATCGAAGCCAGGCATTTGTTGAAATCATGGACAAGGCAACTTCACTTGCAATCGAACTATTAGGAGTTGAAGGAAAAGGTTATAAAGCCATGTTTTTGCATGGGGGTGCTAGTCAACAGTTTTTAAATGTTGCTAATAATTTTCTTGAAAATAAAGCAGGTTATGCCAATACAGGTACTTGGTCTTCAAAGGCTATTAAAGAAGCCAAGTTATTCGGTCAAGTAATTGAGTTATCATCTTCAAAAGAGGCCAATTTTAATTATATCCCCAAAGGATTTGATGTTCCCTCCGACTTAGATTATTTGCACATCACAACCAACAATACCATTTTTGGAACACAATACAAGGTTTTACCTGAAACAAGCGTTCCGTTAGTTTCGGATTCTTCTTCTGATATATTTTCTCGTTCATTAGACTTTAGCAAATTTGATTTGCTTTATGCTGGTGCTCAAAAAAATATGGGTCCTGCTGGAACAACACTGGTAGTGGCTAAAGAGGATGCGCTAGGAAAGGCGTCAAGGCAAATTCCCTCAATGCTAGACTATAAAATACACATGGACAAAGACAGCATGTTTAATACACCCCCCGTATTTGCTGTTTATACATCTATGTTGACACTTCAATGGTTAAAAAATAAAGGGGGTATAGCTGCTATCGAAAAGAAAAATGAAGCCAAAGCAGCATTGATGTATGGTGAAATTGACCGTAATCCCTTATTTGATGGCTTCGCTGCCAAAGAAGACCGCAGTATTATGAATGCCACTTTCACACTCAATGATGCAACACAAAAAGAACGCTTTGAGTCCATGGCTAAAGAAGCTGGCCTCAATGGTATTAACGGACACCGCTCTGTAGGTGGGTACCGTGCATCCATGTACAATGCTTTACCGATTGAATCGGTACAAGTTTTGGTAGATGTAATGAAAACTTTAGAACAAAACGCATAAAAAAAGATATGAATATTCACGCAAACGATGGGATTTCCCAATCAGGAGTAGATGCATTAGCTGATTTTGGCTTTGCGCTTACTACTACCAACGTAGCACAAGAGCAGCTTATCAACTACATCAACGAAAATAATATTGCAGGTATATTGGTCCGCAGTGCTACAACGGTCCGCAAAGAATTAATTGATGCCTGCCCAGGACTAAAGCTTATTGGCCGTGGTGGCGTTGGGATGGATAATATTGATGTTGCCTACGCACGCGAAAAAGGATTACATGTAATTAACACACCTGCAGCATCTTCATCGTCTGTAGCTGAATTGGTATTTGCGCATTTATTTGGTGCTGTTCGCTTTTTGTATGATAGTAATCGCAATATGCCACTTGACGGAGAAACCAAGTTCAAGGCCTTAAAAAAGGCTTATGCAGGCGGCATAGAACTACGTGGCAAAACTTTGGGTATAATTGGTTTTGGCCGTATTGGTCAGGCAACTGCTAAAATCGCATTAGGTTTGGGTATGGATGTAGCTGCTTATGATCCATTTATGGGTGAAGCTACTGTTACTGTTGATTTTTTCAATGGACAATCTGTAGAAATCAATCTCAAAACTCGTTCTTTTGATTATGTTTTGTCTAAGTCTGATTTTGTGACATTACATGTGCCTGCACAGGAAAAGCCCACCATTGGAGCTGCCGAAATGGCAAAGATGAAGAAAGGTGCTGGTTTAATAAATACTGCACGTGGCGGGGTTGTTGATGAACAAGCCTTGGTTGCTGCACTTGAAAGCAAGCAAGTGAGCTTTGCGGCTCTTGATACTTTTGTTAATGAACCAACACCGGCGATAAAGCTATTAATGCACCCAAATATTTCATTAACGCCACACATTGGCGCTGCTACAAAAGAAGCACAAGACCGTATTGGTACAGAATTGGCGCAGCAAATAAAGGATTTAATCGGCTAATGAAACGCCTAAAAGATCGCTGGGGCATACATTCCAATTTTCAATTGGCGGTAATTCTAATTGTGTTTGCAGTAACAGGTTCATTGTCTGCACGATTGGCCACCCCTTTGACAGGTTTTTTGGGAATTACTCCAGATTATTTTTCTGCATGGGTATATTGGCCAGCTAGAATTATATTTATTTTTCCCATTTATCAAGTACTGCTTGTTTTTTTCGGTTTTATTTTTGGTCAATTCAAGTTTTTTTGGAACTTTGAAAAAAAGATGTTATCTCGCATGGGTCTTGGTTTTCTTTTTAAATTATAAAATGAAGGTTAGCGCATTAATATTTCGTTTTTTTCTAATTGGGCTATTGTTTTACCCCACTTTAGTATCGCATGCCCATACCTTATTAAATCACGAACATCTTGAGTGTGAAACAAGTACAATTCATTTTCATGAGCTAGAGCAGTGTTGCGATCTTTTAGACTATGTTACTATAAATCCTTTTGTACTGTTTTCTTCAAATTTTATTAGCCCAATCTTTTTTCTTAGTAAAGCATCTTCATACGACTTCACAAATTATACCTTATATATTATTGCCAAAAACTTAAGGGGCCCTCCTGTTTTTAAATAATTTTCTGAAAACCCAAATCATTTTGTCTTCTAAAGACCATACCTTATATAAAAATAAATTAAAAAAAATGTTTAAAAATACTTTTACAAACACATTATTAGTTTTACTAATTTTATTTATAGCTTCCTGTGAGAAATCTGATACACCAGTTGTAGAAAATGAAATGGAAGTTTTTACTAATGCTACAATTTTAGTAACTAATCTATCTGATAATTCTTCTACCACTTACGTTTTTGAAGTAGAAGCTCATGCCCACGACGACCATGGCGCTGTAGCACCATCTGAAGGAGACGATGACCATGGTGAGCATACAGAAATTGAACTCGCTGCTAATTCTGAGTATGAGTTTGCTATTACTTTCCAAAACAATACAGACGCCAGTAATCCAATTGATATGACTGAAGAAGTAATAGAGGAAGCAGATGACCATCACGTATTTTATGAATTTGCTGATTCGTCGTTAACATATGAGAGTACAACAGGCGATACTATAGATTCAAGTGGAAATCCACTTAATTTGGTAACAAAATGGACTACTACAACAGGAGCAGTAATTGACGTGGCTGCATATTTATTCCATATACCAACATCCAAAGTCGGAACAACACGTGCGGATTTTGGTGGAGCAGTTGATGTTGAAATCGATTTTGAAGCTCACGTAGAATAATTTATATCCATTTTGATCTCTATTGCGCTTTTAAAAAGGTGTAATTGCATATTTTTTATAAATTCCAAAAAAGCATTGGCTAGTATTTATTTACTGGCCAGTTGCTTTATTTTTTCTCAAGAATGTAATCTCAAAGTTAAAGGTTACATAATTGATTCAAATTCAAATAGTGTATTAAAAGGTGCAGTTATTCAAGTTGTTGGAAAAAAAGTAAATGCTATTTCCAACGATGATGGAAGTTTTTTGCTTGAAAATTTATGTCTATCAGACAATCAGCTAAAGATTTCTCACATCAATTGTCATCAATTAATAAAAAAAATTGATTTATATCAAGCCTCAAATGTGATAATTAGCATGGATCACAAAATTGAAACTCTAGATGAAGTTATAATTGCTGAGAAAAAAATAAACTCATCATCAACTGCAATAATTTATTCTTTGAGCGCCAGAGAAAAAGATCGTTACAGCAACAGAGGGCTTTCAGATGCAATTAGCCAAATTAGTGGAGTTAACACTATATCAACTGGTAGTAATATTTCTCAGCCAGTCATACACGGTATGTTTGGTAGTAGAGTCGGTATTATTTACGATGGAATATTATTAGAAAATCAACAATGGGGACAAGATCATGCTCCAAATGTTGATATTAATGCTTTTGAAAATATTAGGCTCGTAAAGGGTGCTGGGGCATTGCGTTACTCTGGATCTAGCCCGGGTGGTGTTGTAATTCTAGAGTCAAGCTTACCAAAGAAAATTGACTCACTATATGGAAAAACTTTAATAAATGGAGTTAGTAATGGCTTAGGTGGTAGTTTAATAACTTCCTGGGTTAAGTCATATGAAAATGGCAAATACTTAAAGGCACAAGGAACATTTAAAATTAGCGGAGACTTAAAAACTCCACAATACATTCTTTCAAATACAGGTAATAATGAGAAAAATATATCTCTATCTTATGGAAGGAATAATGACTCAAAAAATTGGAAACTATATTTTAGTTATTTCAATACTGAAATAGGAATTTTAAAAAGCTCGCACATTGGGAATGTGGGTGATTTATTACTCGCAATTGAAAATGAGAACCCAAGCGTTATAGATCCCTTTTCGTATGATATTAATTACCCAAAACAGTCAAATACTCATTACACAACAAGTATTAATTTTTCCAAATACTACGACTTAACTAAAAAATTTAGTTTTAAATATAGTTGGCAAAAAAATAATAGAAAAGAATTTGATGTTAGAATAGGCTCTGTTAAAAATACAGCTGCATTGAATTTAAACTTAGACACCCATAATTTAAATACAAATTATGAATGGAAAAATTCTTTTGCGCAATTTAGTTCAGGTTTATTTTTTGAAATTCAAAATAATTATTCTACTCCAGGAACTGGAGTAAAAAGACTTATCCCAGATTATTTAAAAACAAAATTTGGCAGTTATCTAACAGGAAAAATTGAAAACAACGAAATCAATTTTGGATTTGGACTTAGATACGAATACAATAGTAATGATGTACACAAATATTACAGAAATACTAGATGGGAAGAAGAAAACTATGAAGATATTTTAGGGCCTTATGTGGTTGATGAGATTTTAAGTCAAAAGCTTGTTAAAAAAGTTTTTGTGTTTAATACAATTTCAATTAATACAGGTGTTTTGTTTAAATTATCAGAAAATAAAGATTTAAATATTCAATACAATTATATTGAACGCGCTCCTGATATTGCTGAAATGTTTAGTGATGGTTTACATCACGCACTTGCTTCATTTGAATATGGTAATCCATTTTTAAAAAAGGAAAAGACACATAAAACAATTATAAATTTTGAGAAAAAAAATGGTATTTTTAAATACAATTTAAGTCCATATGTAACTTATGGGAAAAATTACATAATTATAGAGCCATCGGGATTTGAACAAACAATAAGAGGTGCTTTTCCAGTATGGGAATATTCTCCATATAATGTATTATTTAAAGGAGTTGATTTAGATTTTTCTTATGATTTCAATGACTATATAAAATTTAAACACAATACATCTTACATTCAGGGAATTAACGTTGATGATAATGAAGCACTAGTTGGAATACCGCCTTTAACTCTAAACAATCAATTTAGTTTTTTCTTCACAAATTGGAAAAAAGTATTTGTTTCATTATTAAGTAAAAATGTTTTTCAACAAAAACTTTTTCCTAATAATAATACAGTAACCTCAGTATTTGAAAACGGAGAAAGAGTTGATAAAATCGTTGACATAAGTACACCACCAATCGGCTATCACGACTTAGGAATTGATTTTAGTTTTGGCCCATATACAATGAGCTCATTTAAAATGAATGTTTCATTATTATTTGATAACGTCCTCAATAATAGATATCGGAATTACCTAAATAGATTACGTTTTTACTCAGATGAAGTTGGCAGAAACGTTTTGCTGCAAATCAAAATACAATATTGATTGATAAGAAGCTATTAACTTGAGTGTGTTAGTTTCAAATACTCATTCCGTTTTTCCATGGCTTCGAAGGCACCTAAAAATCCTAATGTAGTTGTCATGTAGTTTTGTTTTTGAACGCCTCGCATATTCATACACACAGGCGCTACTTCAACAACAATTGTAACTCCTTTTGGTTTTAGGGTGTCATTGCTGCAATTCAAGATTTGCTCTGTCAAATGCTCCTGGACCTTTATAAGAAGGGCAAAAACATTACTACTCTAGTTAATTTACTCAAGCCAACAATTTGTCCGTTGGGTTTTAGGCAATGTGCGCCTTATAAAAAAAGGTCATTATGTCGTATTCATACAATGAATAAACTTCGAAGTCTTTCAACTATGTCATCTCGTTACAGGTCCCTGTAAACTTTGCCTTCTCAAGTATGGCAACGGAACCCATATCACAACACTGTGTCAAAAAATGCATGGCTTTAGCAGCGCACCCTGGCGTATCCTATAGCCCTTCCCCTTCAGGATTTTTTGCCAAAGTTTGACAATACCTCGTATAAAAGCTCCTTAACAGCAGCTGTCATTTCTAAATAGTATTCATCCTTGGATTGATACTTGATGTTATTTTAGTTTAGATGCGTGTTTACGTAACAACTTCTTCACTTTAGGTGAAATTACAGCTGCGCAATAGGGATGATTACTATTTAGGTTATAATAATCTCTGTGCTCAATTTCAGCTGGATAAAACACATCAAAAGCTTTAATTTCTGTAACTATAGGCTCATTAAACTTTTTTTCTTTTATCAGTAAATCAATAAGTTTTTTTGCCTGTAATTTTTGTAGTTCTTCGTGGTAGTAAATTCCAGAACGATATTGTGTGCCAACATCTGCACCCTGACGGTTTAGCGTAGTTGGATCATGGGTGTCAAAGAAAACTTCCAAAAGTGATATAAACGAAATTTTATCTGGGTTGTATTCAATTTGAACACATTCCGCATGACCAGTTCTTCCAGTACACACCTCGCGGTATGCAGGGTTTTTTATGTGTCCGTCTGTATAACCAGAGACAACTTTTATCACACCATCAAGACGAGCAAATAAAGTTTCTGTACACCAAAAACAACCTCCAGCAAATGTAGCTATGGCCATAAATTTGACATTTTTTCAAAATTAAAGAAAATAAATCAGGACAAAGGTTGAAACATTTATTGATTTGACAAGCCATTCAAAATCAAAAAATAGTTACTTTGCATCATATGATTAAGGCGCATCACATTTACAAGACTTTTGGAGATACAGCAATTTTGAAAGATATTTCTTTTTCACTCAAACCTGCTGAAATCGTTTCTATTGTTGGTCCCTCTGGTGCTGGTAAAACTACCTTGCTACAAATATTGGGAACCCTCGACAAACCAGACAAAAACCCTGAAACAAATTTTACAATTGGCGGAACAGACATGTTATCAATTTCTGACAACTCTTTGTCTAAATTTCGCAACAGCACCCTTGGTTTTGTATTTCAATCACACCAATTATTACCAGAATTTACGGCAATCGAAAATATCTGCATGCCGGCTTTAATCAAAGGTTCTAATCTAAGGGATGCTTCAAAACGAGCACTCGAACTACTTGATCATTTTAATTTGACAGACAGAGCCAAACACAAGCCTACCATGCTATCGGGTGGTGAACAACAACGTGTTGCTGTTGCCAGAGCTCTAATTAATAGTCCTAGTCTATTACTTGCAGATGAACCCAGTGGTAATTTAGACTCGGTAGCTGCAGACCAACTCCACGATATATTTTTTGACTTGAGAAAAACATTTTCGGCCAGCATCATTTTGGTCACTCACAACAAATCATTAGCTGCTCGTGCCGATCGTATGTTAACCCTTGTTGATGGACAATGGAGCTAACCGCAACGGAACTTAAATCCTTTTTAGATGAAAAGGTACGGCAATACAACACCCTTTCTTTTATAAACGACGATCCCATTGCCATCCCCCACAGCTTTTCAAAAAAAGAAGACATAGAAATATCAGCTTTTTTTACATCAACTATTGCATGGGGAAACCGCAAAAGCATCATGACCAATGCACGTTCCTTAATGGAACGAATGGACAATGCACCACACGATTTTATCTTAAATCACAGTGAATATGATTTAGGTGTTTTCGATGGTTTTGTACATCGTACTTTTCAAAGAGAGGATGTAATTTTTTTTGTTAATCGTTTGCAGAAATTATATAATGAATATGGCGGATTAGAAGTGCTTTTTACACCCAAAACTGACGAAGTATATATGCATCATGTCTTGTCAGATTTTCATAAATTATTTTTTGCTGATCCTCATCCTAAACGCACTACCAAGCATGTTGCTAATCCTGCTAAGAAATCTGCAGCAAAGCGATTGCATATGTTTTTGAGATGGATGGTAAGGTGTGACGCAGCGGGCGTTGATTTGGGGATATGGAAAAGCATATCCACAAGAGTTTTATCCTGTCCCTTAGATGTGCATTCTGGAAACGTAGCTCGTTCTTTAGGTTTGCTTAAAAGAAAGCAGAATGATTTGGCAGCTGTCATGGAATTGGACAGTAGCCTTCGACATATGGACCCAAATGATCCTGTTAAATACGATTATGCACTGTTTGGGTTAGGTGTTTTTGAAGGTTTTTAGTAGTTCGTTATCTATTTTCTATCTTTGCATAAATAAATTTTGAGGAGACGCGAATGAATGTCTTAATTAAAGCTGCAAAAATCCTCGATGCATCCAGCCCGCATCACAATAAAATTCAAGATATCTATATTGCTGATGGGGTTATTCAAAAAATAGGCAAAAACCTTTCTTTTCCTGATGCAAAACAAATTTCATTTAAAAAATTACATGTCTCACAAGGTTGGTTTGATAGCAGTGTGTCTTTTGGTGAGCCAGGCTATGAAGAAAGAGAAACCATAGCGCATGGACTAGCTGTTGCAGCAAGCAGTGGGTTTACACATATTGCCCTCAACACTAATACCAACCCACAGCCAGACAGTAGAGCAGACATTACTTTCCTGCTCGAACAAGCTAATTTAAGTCCTGTACATCTTTATCCTAAAGCCAGAATTACTGCCTCAGGTAGTGATGAAAAACTTGCTTCACTAAGAGAACTACATACCTCAGGAGCTGTGAGTTTTAGTAATCATAAAAACCCTTTTTCAAACGCCAACATACTTAAACTCGCACTACAATATACTCATGATTTTGATGGGCTTGTTGAGTCATTTGCCTTTAATTATGATATGGGTAATGGTGGTGTTATGCACGAAGGCGCTGTAAGCACTGCCCTTGGTTTAAAGGGAATTCCCAGTATAGTTGAGGAAATGCAAATTAAGCGTGATTTGGACATTTTGAGCTACACCAACGGGAAACTGCATATCCCAACCCTATCAACCAAAGGTGCTGTTTCACTTATCAAACAAGCCAAAAAGACAGGCCTTGATATAAGCACTAGTGTTTCTATCCACAACTTGTTTTTTACAGATAATGCCCTTGAAGGTTTCGATGCCAATGCCAAACTACTACCACCTTTGCGTGAACAGATCGACAGCAAGGCACTTCAGAAAGCATTAAAAGATGGAACCATAGATATGGTTACTTCAGACCACCAACCACTAAACAGCGAACTTAAATACGTTGAGCTGGATTTGGCACATTATGGCTCTATTGGACTAGAACACAGCTTTAGTTGTTTGCTTTCCATGTTTGACGTTACCGATGTCGTTGAAATATTGACACGTGGTAAAACACGTTTTAGAATAGCTTCAAATCCTATCCAAGAAGGCGCTACGGCAGACTTATCACTCTTCACGCCAGATGGTAAAGAAATCGTTACTAAAGTATCTATCAAATCAACTTCAAAAAATAGCCTTTTTATAGGTCAAGAACTTTCAGGAAAGGTTTATGGAGTTATTTCACAAAGCAAAGTACAATTTGCGGAATAGCCCATGTCCTCTTTTGTATACCTATCCAAAGCATCTAAGATTACAAACGCACCTTTAGTGGTCATGCTTCATGGCTATAGCAGTAACGAAGCAGATTTATTTTCTTTTGCTTCACTAATTCCAGATGACTACCATGTAGTTTCATTGCAAGCCCCATTATTTTTGGGTATAGGCTATGCTTGGTTTCCTATTCATTTTGAGGAAAATATGGAACGCTGGACTTCTCCTGAAGAAGCAAAACAAGCCGTTGATTATGTAAACTCTTTTCTTGCATATTACACCAAAAAAAATGATGTTGATATGAATAATATTGTCCTCATGGGTTTTAGTCAAGGTGCTATGCTCAGCTATAGTGTAGGCCTGGCACATTCCCAAGTATCGGCAATTGCTGCATTGAGTGGTTATCTAGATCCGCGTGTAGTAAATTTTAATGATTTAAATAAGACGATTTATGTATCCCATGGCGAACAAGATATGGTCGTTCCTTTTGGCTGGGCACAAAAATCCCTTACCATATTAAAAGAAAATGGATACAATCCCACCTTTCAATCTTACGCACAAGGTCATGGTATTAATCAAGAAAATTTGAAAAGCCTCATTCAATGGCTCAAGGAACAGCTTTAATAGATTGTATCGACTGGATGGAATCTTGTAATTTAAGTATCTTTTCTTTCTGAGATTCAATTTTTATTTCAGAAAATTCAAGTCGTTTACCATAATCTGCAATTAGGTAAATATTAATTAAGAGTGAAAATATCAACAGGTAAAAAAGTATCTTTTGCTTCATCTTAGAGTGAAATGGTTAAATTATCGTAGGCTAGGTTAATGTTTGGTGGTAATGATGCTTGTACTTCATCGTGAAAACCAAGACGATGACTGATATGTGTAAAATGCGTTTGCTTAGCGCCAATCTTTTGTGCAAATGCAATGGCTGCTTCTAGGTGTAAATGTGATGGATGCGGGTCAATACGCAAAGCATTGATAACGAGTACGTCTAACCCATTTAATTTTTCTGATTCTGCATCTGTTATTGAAAACATATCTGTTATGTAAGCAAAGGGGCCAAATCGGAATCCCAGAACTTCCAAACCATAATGCGACACCACTATGGGTATTATGCGCTTAGAAGACACTTCAAAAGCCTTATTTGGGTCAATTGTTGTAGTTGTTACAGACGGTGCACCTGGATATTTGTTTTCATCATTAAAAATATAATCAAATCTTTTTGATAAGTTATTAATAACACGATTAAGACCAAAAACGGGAAGTGCACCAACCTTAAAAGCAAATGGACGTATATCATCTAAACCTGCAGTGTGATCGGCGTGTTCATGTGTGAATAGCAGTGCGTCAACCTTTGGGCATTTGCTTTTGAGCATTTGTTGCCTAAAATCAGGACCGCAATCTACCACAATATCAATATCATCCCACTGCACCCAAATAGATGAGCGAAGCCGTTTATCTTTTGGATTTTCACTTTGACAAACAGGATGTGTACTCCCAATTATAGGAATGCCCTGTGAAGTACCAGTGCCAAGGAAATAAACTTTTAAAGCCACAGCACAAAATTACATTAAAGATGTGCAACCTTGTGGATAAGTTTCATAATTTTGAGGAAAATATTATTTCATGTCCATCCAATTGGCAGGAGACCATCCTTTTGAAAACACCCCTTCTTTAGAAGCAAAAGCACTCCGTATTAATTTAAACGATAACATTTACGGCACCTTTGCCGAAATAGGTGCTGGCCAAGAGGTGGCACGTCATTTTTTTAGGTGTGGTGGTGCCTCAGGTACCATTGCCAAAACCATGAGTGCCTACGATAAAGATTTTAGTGACGCCATTTATGGCAGAGAAGACGATGGTAGGTATGTGTCAGAATCCCGTTTAAATAAAATGTTAAATTGGGAAATCAGCCTACTCGAAAAGCGTATAGACAGGTCTAAAAACCAAGAGAAATTATTTTTTGCATTTGCAAATACGGTTACCACCATTGACTTTGCCAAAAAGTTTAAAGGTCATGGGTGGATGGGTATCCGTTTTCAAACCAAACCCGACGAACCATATTCCATGATTACGACACATGTTCGTTTTCGTGAAAATGACACAAAGACACAACAACTTACCCTAGGTGTAATAGGTGTTAACTTAATTTACGGAGCCTTTTATCAGAACGATAGGCCAAAAAAAATGCTTCAATATCTCTATGATCACATAGATCGTGACGCCATAGAAATAGACACCATCAACTTTACGGGGCCTCTTTTTGAAGGAATTGACAATAGAGTTATGAGTTTAGAGTTGGTCCGACTTGGTATGACAGATGCCGTGATGTTTGGTCCTGATGGGAATAACCTACTTCCCGCAAGAGAACTTTACAAGAAAAACATCATTGCCATTAGAGGTAGTTTTCGTCCAGTCACTAAGGTCAATGTCGATATGTACCTAAAATCACTCAGCATATTTGAGAAGGAACCCAATTCTGATCCAGACAAATCAATGGTCATTTTTGAAATCACCCTCTCTAATTTAATGACTACTGGCACTATCGATGAAGAAGATTTTATGGATCGCGCAAGATTGTTGTGTTCGCTTGGACAGACAGTAATGATATCCAATTTTAAAGAATATTACAGACTAGTTGAGTACTTTTCAGAATATACCAAGAAGAAAATTAGACTTACAATGGGGGTTAACAACCTTATCGAAATATTTAATGAAAAGTATTATCGTAACTTGAGTGGTGGTATACTTGAGGCTTTTGGAAAACTGTTTTTTAAAAATCTAAAAGTATATCTATACCCTAATATTGATCCTAAAACAGGAAACATAATCGATAGTAACACACTTAAGGTTAACTCAAGGCTAAAAGAGCTTTACAACTTCTTTAAGTATAACGATAAGGTGGTTGATATACTAGACTATAACCCTGAGGATTTGAAAATATTTTCGAGAGATGTTTTAAAACAAATTAAGAAAGACGAAAAGGGCTGGGAGAACAAACTTCCAGAAGGTGTCTCTAAACTTATAAAAAATAAAAAGCTTTTTGGTTATAGAAGTAAGTAAACCTATCCTTCTAGAATTTGAGCAGCGTGATCCTTGGTTTTGACCTTGTTAAAAACGCGTACAATAGTCCCCTTTTCATCAATCACAAAAGTGGACCTTATAATACCTTCATATTCTTTTCCTTGAAATTTTTTTGGCCCCCATACACCAAAGGCTTTTATTGCGCTGTGATCTTCATCAGCTAATAATGGATATGGAAATGAAAACTTATTGGCGAAATTGGCTTGTTTCTTAACATTATCGGCACTTATACCTAGCAGCTCATAACCTTCTGCCTGCAATAATGTATAATTTTCGCTTAAATTACAAGCTTCAGCCGTGCAGCCTGGAGTATTGGCACGTGGGTAAAAGAATACAATAAGCTTTTTCCCAGAGTAGTCTTTGTGTGACACAGGTTCTCCTAAATGATTTAAACCTGAAAAAGCAGGTAATTGGTCTCCTTCTTGTAACATTTTGTTTATTTTTAGATGTTAAAAATACAAAAATGAATAAAGCCGATAAGGTAACTTTTGTAATAAATAAATTGGCGGAGCTTTATCCTAGTATTCCTGTTCCGTTAGACCATAAAGACCCCTATACCCTACTTATAGCAGTGTTGCTATCTGCACAAAGCACTGATGTGCGTGTAAATCAAATTACTCCTAAACTTTTTGACAAAGCTGACAACCCTACCGACATGATTAAAATGAGCGTTGATCAAATCAGGGATATTATAAAACCTGTCGGCTTATCTCCTATGAAATCAAAAGGAATTCATGGCTTATCACATATACTTTTGGATAAACACGGTGGGAAAGTGCCCAATAGTTTTGAAGCACTTGAAGAGTTGCCCGCAGTTGGCCACAAAACTGCTAGTGTTGTCATGGCACAGGCTTTTGGCGTCCCTGCATTTCCAGTAGATACGCACATTCATCGACTGATGTACCGTTGGGGGTTTTCGAATGGAAAAAATGTAGTGCAAACAGAAAAAGATGCAAAACGGTTATTTCCAGAAGATAAATGGAATGACTTACACCTTCAAATTATTTGGTATGGACGAGAATATTGCCCAGCACGCGGATGGAATTTGTCCAAAGATGTAATAACCAAAACAATTGGCAGAAAAAGTTTACTAAGTAAACACAACTTCTAATTAGAGATTGTATTCACATACCCTTTATCCAATTTGATTGGATTGTAAGCTGCTGCATACTGAAGAATAATCGCAACTGATTTCTTACTGGGTTTAGGTGTTTTTTTATATGTGGGTAGCGTGTAAAATTTATCCATAAATTGTTTAGTTGGATAACGACACACTGATAATTTTATTGTGTCATGGTCAAATTTCTCTCGTCTATCAACTTTCGCAGATTAATAAGACCATATCGCATTCTACCAAGAGAAGTATTGATGCTCACATTGGTTCTTTCAGCAATCTCTTTAAAACTCATGTCTTGGTACAAACGCATTTTTAGCACATCATACTGATTTTGCGGGAGTTCAAGCATGAGTGCGTTAATATCTGTCTTTATTTGACCATCAATTATCATGTCTTCAATATTTTTAGAAGGCTCTGATAGGCGATAAAACACATCCTGCTTATTATCGTAGGTGTCATAAATAGGCATTCGCTGCTGTCGTCTAAAATGGTCGATTATGAGGTTGTGTGCAATACGCATTACCCAAGATACAAATCGACCCTTTTCGTTATAAGAACCTTTTTTAAGGGTTTGAATTACTTTGATAAAAGTATCTTGAAATATATCATCAGCAATTTCATTATCCCTCATCTTAGAATAAATAAAGCTGTAGATGCGTTGTTTGTATTTGGATAAGAGGATTTCGAAAGATTCGTTATCACCTTTCAAATACTGTTCAATAAGAATATTGTCGGGAAGCATAGACATTAGTAACTCTTTTTAAATTATTTGAATTTAGTTGAGTATATGTCTTACTTATAGGCATTTGTTATGCCATAAATATAAAAATTTTATTTTACAGTGTAAAAAACAATCCTTTTTTTTAATTAGATTACGAATTTATATCTTTATAGCTAGTTTATAATGCATTGAAAAAAGAAGGAGCCATAGAGATTATCGGGGCACAAATGCACAATCTAAAAAACATAGATGTGCAAATACCAAGACATAAATTTGTTGTCATCACAGGTTTGTCTGGTTCAGGTAAATCAAGTCTTGCATTTGATACGCTATACGCTGAAGGACAGCGCCGTTATGTTGAGAGCTTATCTTCTTATGCTAGGCAATTTTTAGGGCGTTTAAACAAGCCTAAAGTTGATCAAATTAAAGGAATTTCACCTGCAATTGCCATTGAACAAAAAGTAATTAGTAACAACCCACGATCTACTGTAGGTACTGTAACTGAAATTTACGACTACCTAAAGCTATTGTTTGCGCGAATTGGTGTAACCTATTCCCCTGTTTCTGGAAATGTTGTGAAAAAAGACGATCTTAAAGACGTACTTAGGTATATTAAAAAATATAAGGAAGGAGCAAAACTTCTAGTATTAGCTCCGTTGGTTGTATCGAAAAACCGAACGGTTAAGGGTATTTTAGATTTATATAAACAACAAGGTTTTGCTCGTTTGTTTGTCAACGACAAGGTTGTTCGAATAGATAATTTCATTCCAAAAAAGACGGATAAAATTGAATTGATTGTTGATCGTGTAGTCGTAAAACAGGACACAGATTCATTTAATAGAGTTGCAGAATCTGTTGAGACTGCTTTTCACGAAGGAGATGGAACTGTTATTATCCATTGCTTAACAGAAAATAAAAATCAAACCTTTTCAAATCGATTTGCTTTAGACGGTATTACTTTTACAACTCCAAATGAGCATATGTTCAGCTTCAACAACCCGCTTGGCGCTTGTAAAGCATGTGATGGTTATGGCGACCTAATTGGTATTGATGAACAATTGGTAATACCCAACACAAACCTTTCTTTATTTGAAGGCGCCGTAGCTCCTTGGAAAGGTGAGCGTTTACAACGATTTAAAAACAAGTTTATAGACGCCGCTTATCAATTTGATTTTCCAGTACACAAACCTTATTTTGAATTAAATAAAGATCAAAAAAGACTCTTATGGAATGGCGCTAAAGGAATTAATGGTATTAATCAATTTTTTTCCAAGTTAGAAGCAAAAAACTATAAAATTCAAAATCGGGTCATGCTATCTAGATACAGAGGAAGAACAAAATGTGGTGTATGCGACGGAAAAAGATTAAATGAGAAAGCTTCGTATGTTCGTGTTGACAATTTCACGATGAATGATTTGGTCGATATGCCCATCGTCTCACTTGCAAATGAGATAGCAAATTTAAAATTAACCAAACACCAACAACATATCTCGAGAAGATTGCTGGTAGAAATCAACGACAGACTACATTTTCTACAACAAGTAGGTCTTGGATATCTAACACTAAACCGTCGGGCCAATACACTTTCGGGAGGTGAGTCACAACGCATTAACTTAGCCACTTCATTGGGGAGTAGCTTAGTGGGTTCACTATATATTTTAGATGAACCTAGTATCGGCTTACACCCAAAAGACACCAAAAGATTAATAGGAGTTTTGCATGGACTTCGTGATTTGGGCAATACCGTAATTGTTGTTGAGCACGATGATGACATTATGCGTGCATCAGATGAAATTATTGATTTAGGCCCAGATGCTGGAGTATTTGGTGGTGAGGTTGTAGCCCAAGGTACTTTTAATGAATTACTCAAATCAGAAACATGGACTGGTAAATATCTATCCAAACGGGCACAAATTGAAATTCCTGAGAAAAGAATGTTGCCCAAAAAATTTCTACAATTAAGAGGGGCTCGTGAACACAACTTAAAAAATATAGATGTTTCGTTTCCACTACAAGTGCTGACTGTTGTGACGGGCGTTTCTGGAAGCGGAAAAAGCACTTTAGTCAAAGACATATTGCTACCAGCAGTTAGAAAAGCCAAAGATATTTATGGTGAGAAATTAGGAGAGTTTAATAGTATTGGTGGAGACCTTAACACTTTTCAAGAAATTCAATACATAAGCCAAAAACCGATAGGGTTGTCTTCACGCTCGAACCCAGTAACCTATATCAAAGCATATGATGAAATTAGAAAACTTTTTGCCAATCAAGCATTGTCAAAGCAAAGGGGCTACCAAACTAAACACTATTCTTTTAATGTTGATGGTGGACGTTGCCCTAATTGCAAGGGAGACGGTACCGTAAAGATTGAAATGCAGTTTATGGCTGATATTGATCTTGTTTGTGAGGATTGTGACGGAAAGCGTTTTCAAAAAGAATTACTTGAAGTAAATTTTGAAGGCAAGAATATTCATAATGTATTGACCATGAGCATTGACGAAGCCATTTCTTTTTTTAAACAATATCAGCAAAATAAAATTAGTGACCGTCTTCAACCACTTCAAGACGTGGGCATGGGTTATGTTTCTTTGGGGCAGTCCTCTTCTACCCTCTCTGGTGGGGAAGCACAACGCATAAAGCTCGCTACTTTCCTTCTAAAGGGAGAAAAAAAATCAAACACCCTTTTTCTATTTGATGAACCAACAACTGGACTTCACATGCACGATATTAAAAAGCTTGTTGGGTCTTTTCGTGCACTTATTGATCGTGGACATTCACTAATTGTGATTGAACATAACGCGAGTCTTATTGAACAGGCCGATTATATTATTGATTTAGGTCCAGAGGGAGGTATAAATGGTGGTTATTTATTAGCGACTGGCACACCGGAAGAAATAAATACCAATAAAAAATCAACCTTGTATAAGCTATTGTTTAAAGATTAGCTGGCTTTGCTAACCATCCGTTGACTGTTTCAGAAAGCCTTAGTACGGCAATTAGTATGCTGTATATAACAGTAGTCAAGATAGATTTAAGAATAATAGATGCCAACGGATGAATATTTAGTTGAAGTGTGTTACCCGCTGCAAATAACAATCCAATAACAACAAATGCCAATAAAGTATTTTTGCTGTAAGGCTGCACTCCGAAATAACGATAAACATAAGTCATTCGGACGTATGTAAAAAGCACTACCACAATCAGCGTAGACATTGCTGCGCCGTTGATGCCATACATTGGAATAGTTAGGCGATTTCCAATGTAAACAAAGACTGCCATCAGAATTGTGAGAAAAAGTGATATGCGGTACTGCTTTGAATTTAGTAGCATTGTGTTCGCAGAACCCGAACTCATTACAATTAACTTAGCAAATGAGATCATCAACACCACCGAGACAGCTGACTCATATCCATCAACTTGAATTAAATCAAATAATGCTGTTATGCTACCATTTACCAACAAAAAAAACCAACCACCAAGCAATAACAGGTTTATGGCACTATCCTTATATAGCTTGACCAAATGTGAGTTGTTTTGATTATTGATTGCCTTTGCGATTAGAGGGTTTAAAATTTGAAATAACGCACGGCCAGGAACTTCAATGAGTGTAGCTGTAAATATTCCTACTGAATAAAAAGCAGTTTGTGCAATTGCTTTATATTGTGGTAACATAAACTTATCAATATCTATTATCAAGCTTCCAGCAGATCCAGCCAAGACCAAATAAAAAGAATAACGCAGCAGTTCTGAAACGTTCTTTGGCCTGTTAAAAGAAAGTGTAGGTGGTTGAATTCTAAATGCTATGAACATCATCAACAACATACGCAGGTAATACAAGACCACTAAAAAAATAAAAAATTGATCTAAGTCAATTAAATTCACTTTGTAAGACAGCAACAAAATCAAAATTATAAGACGTGGGTAAATCTCTTTAAAAATGTTACCCATTACGGACTTAAAATGTACTCGTGCCCATGAATAGAAAATTTCAAAATATGCAGTCGCAAACGCCACTGCAAAAATTACCCAAGTATAGTTGGCAATAATTGGATTTTCAACAGAAAGTAAATTTGCGATCGTGTTGTGGAAATATATTGCCAAAAAACCAAAAGGGAGTACAACAATCAAGGGGATAAAGACAATAAAAGACAGAAGGTTTTGTTGTTCTGAACTAGAATAGCCACTATGAAACTTTATAATCGTTTGCGCAACACCAAAGCCAATAAGTGGCATCAATAAATTGGACGAAGACAACAGAAACACGACTAACCCTTGGTTGGAAGCACCAAAAAAGTGAGGATACAATATCAGTGTATTTACGGCACCAATAGCGAAGGCAAAAATTATGCTCAATAGATTTTTTGACGATTGTGTAGTTATTATATTCATTGCATCAAGCGTATTATATCTAGATATTCTTGTGCAATTGTGTTGCGTTCGTAACGTTCAATTCCCTTGCCCCCCTTAGGCATATTGTTTTTTACAAACCAATTCAGTAAGGTTTCTTTAATCAATGTTTTTTCAGAAAAGGACACATAAACACCCAATTCATGCTTCTCAAAAAGCAATTCCATATCACTTGGTCTTGGCCCGATACCCAAAATAGGGCGTTGTGCAGCCATATATTCAAATAGTTTACCGTGAATAACGTTCGCTGTCATGGGCATATTTATACCCAACAATAATAAGGCTTTTGCATTTGTGAAGTGTTTATCAACAAATTCTTTAGGTTTATACCCAAAAAAACGTACGTGTGTATCAATTCCAAGTGATTTAACTTCCTCTTTTATAGAAGTAGCAACTTTGCCGTATATATCTAGTGAAAAAACTTTATTGAAATCGACATTTGATTTGAGTAGTGAAGCTATGGCCTGCCACAAAGCAGTTGGATTCTGCTGCGCTTTCAAGCTTCCTGCATAGACCATACCACCAGAATGTTTTTTTAATGAAGTTAGACGCTGTTCATAGCCGTTAGTTAGTACGAATATATTGGAATTAAGTGCAGCAAAATCTTGTTTTAACGAAGGAGCTGTTACCACAACACGATCAGATTGTCGCAATACCATTTGTTCTAATTGCCTATGTTTTTGCTTTGTTTTTTTGTTAAATGGCAAGCTGCGGTTTTGGAAAAATCCTGTCCAAGGATCCCTAAAATCAGCAATCCACAATATGTCAGTTTGCTGTTTGACCTGCAAGCCTACTAAATGAAGTGAATGTGGTGGACCTGAAGTGATAAATAAATCATAAGGTTTTTCTTTATGTCGCTTTAAAAAAACTTTAGCTGCCGCTTTTGCCCAATACACCCTTGCATCTGGAATAAAGAAATTAGCACGGACCCATAAAATAAATCTTTTTATTACTCCTCTATTTTCTACAAGGTTCTCCCCTATTGGTTTTTTAGAGTATCGTATTGGTTCCCAGCCATTAACTTTTATTTCTGTAATCCCTTTATGAATTTTATGCTTTAATGTATCATCTCGTTGTGCAATGCGTGGTTTATTTGGAACATAAACGTCAATATCCAAACCTTGTGAAGCAAAATAATTTGCTAAGAATAACCATCGTTGAACACCTGAACCTCCAGATGGCGGCCAGTAATAAACCATTATTGCTACGCGTTTAATATTAGTCAAGGTTACTTTTTTTTTTTTTGACTAATAAGCGTCCCAATCATTATTAACAACATTACCCATCCAGATGCCATTAAAAAGGTTCCATTTCTTATTACAGTTGGTTTAAACGTAAACACAACCTCATACTTGCCCTTTGGAATAACAATTCCTCTGAGCATATAATTAACCTTGTGGTAAGCTTGTAAATCTCCATCAATATATACAGACCAACCACTGGGATAATGCATTTCTGAAAATACAGCTAAACGCTCATGTTCAGTGGAAACAACGTATCGCAACAAATTGCTTCGTTTTTCAATCAGTAAAATACTGTCCGATGAAGATGTTTTATATTGAATTGATTCAAGTGTTTGTGATATTGCTTGTGTTTTTGGGTTAATTTGGTTCAATTGCAATATAGCTTCGTTTGCATTTGCAACCTGAATAACTTCATCTACTAGCCATACTGGACCAAGTGAGGTTTTACGCTCAATTACTCCCTCTGGATATTGATTGTCAATGATGAATTTTACATTTAACATATCAAGGACAACACTATCCTGTTTGTTGAGATGAAAATCATAGATGTCTTGAAGCAATGCCGGTTTAGCTCCATGATAGCCTCCTAAGCTATTGTGGAAATAGGCAGTTCTCGATGAAGAAAAACCAAGTTTAGGTTCAAAAACTCTATAGATTGACTTGTCTGCATGAATAATTTTATCTTGTGTCGTTCTCTCAAAAGGGTGTTCGTACTGGTATTTACTTTTAAATTGTTCTTTGTTGAAGAAAAGTCTATTGTACTGCCATAAATCAGCAAGGCTTATTACTGCAATAATAATTACAAATACAGTCGCTGATAACAACTTGCGCCAGAAAGCTGCTAATGTAAGTATGATTAAAACAAGAAAAGTAATGATTTTGCGAACATCTTCCCAAACTAATATTTTTCTTGAAGCTTGAAGTGGCTCCACTAGTATATTAGGCAGATCAGACAAACTTTCCGAAGTTGAAGCAAAGGAAAATAGGCCTTTAGTACCAGCAATTAAAAATAACATTAGCGCTAAAAAAAAGGCTACAACACGGCATGTTATAACAAGCTTTTTTCGATTGATGCTTTTTTCTTGTGTTAAATATTGTAAACCAATCATGGCCGCATATGGTACACAAAGCATAATCATAATTTGGGCAGAGCTAACAGATCTGAATTTGTTATACAAAGGCAAATAATCAATTAAAAACTGTGTTATTTCAGGTATGTTTTTGCCCCATGAAAAAAGTAAAGAAACTCCAATAATTGATAGTAATACAAGCCTTGTATTCCTGTTTGTTGCCAACAATCCCAAAACAGCAAAAAACAACACTACTACACCCATATAAACGGGTGCAGCTACAAATGGTTGATCACCCCAATAGGGTGTGAATTGGCGTAGCAGACCTATCGCACTATCATAGTCAAGATTTCCGTTGCGCATATTAGTTTTAATAAACTGCATAAAAGGACTGTCTTCATTAAAACCTTCGCCTGAACTACCACCCATAATATTGGGTGATATAAATGTTAAGGATTCCAATATTCCATAGCTATATGAAGTGATATACTCATATGTAAGTCCGCCTGAGGTTAGTTTATTCGAACCGTCTGGAGTGATGGTCAATTCACTTGCGCCACGAGTGCTAAACTTAGTGTAATCTAACGTGGCAAGCACACCTTGGGCATTTAAAATAAGTGCTAATAAACCTGAAATAAATAAGATTCCTACAGGTCTTAATGTATTAGTAACTCCTTGTCTATAACAAACTTTTATACTCCATAATAACGTTGTTATAAACAACGTAATCAAAGTATAGTATGTCATCTGTAGGTGGTTGGCATGGAGTTGTAGTGCCAGTCCAAGGGTAAGCCAAAGTACCCCCCATTTGTTTTTATCAATCAATACTTGAAATAAACCTAAAAATATAAGGGGTGTATAGGCTAAGGTCATAGCTTTTGTATTATGCCCAACCATTAAAATAATAATGTAGTAAGATGAAAATCCGTAGGCAAGTGCGCCTAAAACAGACACAGTTTTTGAAAAACTTCTACTCTGAGCAAAAAGATAAAAAAAGAACAGGTACAAAAACAGCATGTCGGCAGGTCGCGGCAGGAAGCGCAAGGCTGAATCTATATAACGTAATATATCATAAGGGTAACGACCAGTAATTTGATAAGTAGGCATACCCACAAATGCATTGTCAATCCAATATGGTTCTTCACCAAATTCAGCTCTATGTTCTAAAATTTGACGTTGCATTCCTTTGTATTGAACAATATCAGACTGTTCAAGATACTTGTTGGATAGCACAGGATAAAAGTATACCAATGAAATAAGAGCAAATAAAACAGTTATTAGTAAATGCGGTAGTAAAAAACGCAACACTGGATTTTTCATCATGTTTCAAAAATACAACTCTATGTATAACGACGGAATTTTTAATTCATGTATCTTTGAATATGCGCTTATCATTACTTTATTTGTTGTTTTTTTCAATGGTGCTGACCATACCCAACAACGCAGCGGCGCAATATACTGAGGTCATAAACTGCAATCGCCCTAGCCAATCAATGGGCGCTTTTGGAGTAGGTAAAAGAATTTATCAATTAGAGCAAGGCCTGTCTTTCAGAACGGGTAATTTCAGTCCAATTCAAGACGCTTCATATAGCGGAATTGGTACTAGGGTGCAAATTCGTGTTGGTTTATTTAAAGAACAATTAGAGTTCGTTGGTACTGCAGATTATCAAATTGATGCCTTGCGCTACTCCACCGCAGTCGGAACTTACAACA
Organism: uncultured Flavobacteriaceae bacterium; assembly: GCA_964014735.1. GTDB lineage: Bacteria > Bacteroidota > Bacteroidia > Flavobacteriales > Flavobacteriaceae > UBA7446. Next base: position 51,663 of record CAXHBH010000004.1, read on the forward strand.
TTTCAAGAAATGGCTTATATGATTTAGGAGCTGGAGCAAAATATTTGATATATGATCCATTTAGAAAGGTTGATAAATATAAACCAAACCTCTACAGTTGGCATGCTAATAATAAAATACGTTGGCGTGATTTGATTCCAGCAGTATCAATCTATGCGGGGGCACAGTTTAGCACAGGTGGTATTTTTCCTTATCAAGAAAACTTTTTACCTCTATTTAATTACAATTATCGACCTATAAAAGAACCGCTTGTTTCAGCAACTGCTATGGTTATTTTACAGCAACATTTGCGTCCAGGACTTGTTTTGGTACACAACGTTGGCATGCGATACATAACTGCCGAAGTACAACAAAAAAATCTGTTGGGAACCATTACATATAGCACGAAATCTAAATGGTCTTTTTTTGGTGAATATATTGTTTATGAAAGTCCTCTTTATAGTGATATTACACTTGGCGCAGGTGTCGCTTATCTGTTTAATAACAATTTTCAACTTGATGTCGCAGTTCAACAGAGCCTCAAAACTACTCCAAGCTTAATGCGTATCGGTGTGGGAGCCTCTTACCGTATAGACCGACATAATATTTGGAATGAAGAACCGCAAAATATTGAGGAGAAAAAGCAAAAAAGAGCAACGCGGAAGAGTAAAAAAAAGGAAAACAAAAAAATAAGAAAGGCAGAAAAGAGAACGGGAAGAGGGTTGATAAAATTGGACAGAAAACAAAAGAAAATTGAGCGTAAAATCAAACGAGCAAAATGATTGAAATTTTAGAAGTAAGTTCAAAACAACAATACAGTGCGTTTTTTCAATTTCCATTTGAACTCTATCGCAATTGCCCACAATGGGTCCCCCCTATTACTAAAGAAGAAATGGATATTTTTGATCCCCAAAAAAATGCTGTGTTTGAGCACGCCATGGCGCGGCTTTTTCTTGCTAAGAAAAAAGGCAAAGTTGTTGGTCGTATTGCTTCAATGATCAATTGGGTGGAAATTGAAGAACTCAAAAAAACCAAAGTTCGCTTTGGTTGGTATGACACTATAGACGATCTAGAAGTAAGTCAAAAACTTATTGAGGCTGTTTCGGGTGTTGCCATTGCTGAGGGCATGACTTATATTGAGGGTCCAATGGGCTTTTCAAACATGGATAAAGCTGGACTGCTCGTAGATGGTTTTGAACATATGAATACCATGATTACTTGGTATCACTATCCTTACCAAAAAACACATCTCGAAAAATTAGGTCTTAAAAAGCAAAGCGAGTGGATTGAGTTTAAAATTGATATATATGACGCTAGTGATGCTCCTGAAAGGGTAAAGAAATTTGCACGTGTCGTCAAGGAACGATACAAACTTAAAACGCTTGAATTTAAATCAACAAAAGACGTTGAGCCTTACATAGATAAGATGTTTGAGCTCCTCAACCAAACCTATAACAAGCTTCAATCTTTTGTGCCAATTCAACAGCATCAAATCGAAGTATATAAAAAGAAGTATTTCCCATATATACACCCCGATTTTATTAAATGTGTAATTAATGAAAATGATGAAATGATTGGCTTTACCATTACCATGCCCTCTTTCACTAAGGCATTAAAACGCATTAATGGAAAAATGTTTCCATTTGGGTTTTATCATTTGTGGCGTGCTTTACGAAAAAATAATCGTGCTTCTTTTTATCTCATTGGCATTCAAGAAAGCTATCAAAACAAAGGAGTTACGGCTATTATTTTTCAAGCTATACAAGAAATGTTTAACAAGCGAGGCGTTACAGAAGTGGAGACCAACCCAGAGCTTGAAGAAAACCAAGAAATTCAAGCCTTGTGGAAGAATTATAAGCATGAGCTACACAAACGACGTAGGACTTACCGCAAAGATATTACATTTTGAATATTAGCGATACCATAGTTGCACTATCAACAGCTCCTGGCGCTGCTGCCATTGCAGTAATAAGAATGAGTGGTGATGATGCGGTTTTTGTTGCAGAAAAAGTGTTCAAATCCCGTTATGGAAAAAAATTAGCCGCTCAAAGTACACATCAGATTTTGTTAGGCGATTTTCACTTCAAGAATACTTTTGTAGACGAAGTATTGCTTTCTATTTTCAAGAATCCAAATTCATACACCGGAGAAGATGTGGTAGAGATTTCATGCCACGGATCAGTTTATGTTCAGCAAAAAATCTTAAAAGTATTCCAAGACATGGGCGCACGATTGGCTGAACCCGGAGAGTTTACCTTACGCGCTTTTTTGAATAAAAAAATGGATTTGGCACAAGCAGAAGCTGTTGCTGATTTGATAGATGCCGAAAGCGAAGCTGCGCATCATATTGCGGTCCAGCACCTAAGAGGTGGTATTAGCAAAAGTCTAGGAACATTGCGAGAAAGACTCTTATCCTTTGCCTCACTTATTGAACTAGAACTTGATTTTAGCGAAGAAGATGTTGCGTTTGCTGATAGAACACAATTGCGTGAACTTGTCGATGATATTCGTACAACGCTCAAAAACCTATTGGATTCTTTTGAAACGGGTAATGCCATAAAGCACGGTATACCCGTAGCGCTAATTGGCATGCCAAACGCAGGCAAATCCTCTTTATTAAATGCCTTACTCGATGAAGATAAAGCTTTAGTTTCTGATATTGCTGGAACCACACGCGACAGTATTGAAGATACGCTTACCATAGGAGGAATCCAGTACCGCTTTATAGATACCGCAGGACTTCGCATAACAACAGATATCGTAGAATCCATGGGCGTGGAACGCACTCAAGAAAAAATGGACCAAGCCAGCATATTGATGTATGTTGTTGATCCCAAAACACAATCGCCACAAGCGGTTATGACAGCCTTAAATGAAATTAAGCGTGATGATACTACACTATTGCTGGTCATCAACAAAAAAGATTTACTTAAAAAAGCTGAACTTGATGCTTTCCTTAACAAGTTAGACCGTTTTGATGTGGACGCCAGTATTTTTGACAAAGTAGTCATTAGCACGAAAGACAACAGTGATATTAACGCTTTAAAACATCGTTTTGCTGGTCTAGTACAATGGAACACGGGAAGTGCCTTGGTAAGCAGTCAAAGGCATTGGGCCGCTTTGCAAGCGGCCATGACTGGTGTCTTAGAGGTTATTCAGGGTATAGAACAGAACCGTAGTAACGACTTATTGGCTATTGATATCCGTCAAACCTTACACGAATTAGGTACCATTACTGGAGAAGTTACCACAGATGATATTTTAGGTAATATTTTTGCAAATTTTTGTATTGGAAAATAGACAGAAGTGTAAAGAATACCCTTAAATCCCCTATTCTATTGACTATCAGTATACTTAACACATAAATAATATACTATACTATCCCAAATAGCAGTTAACAAAAGTGATAACAATAAAAACTGTTATACGTATTGTTATCTTTTATATATTTATAATGAACGTTATAAAACTATAAGCTATGAACATTTGGTGGGTTAAATCTAGGTCAACTAAAAAGAATAATCTTTGATTTATAATAATAAATACTCATATATTTTAACTACATTATTTTTTTTTCAATTAGGTTTTTCTCAACTGAAAGCGACTATTACTGATGAACAAGGTAATCCATTAGAATACGCTACGGCTGCTTTATACAACATTAATGGTAAACTGATTTCTGGGGTTGTTTCAGACTCAAATGGTGCTATTGAAATTGATAAAATCAAAACTGGAAAATATTATCTAGAAGTTTCCTTTATAGGTTATGAAGTCTCCAAAACTCAAAATATTTTATTTGATAAGACCTCAAATCTTGGTACAATAAAATTAACCCTTGGTAATCGGCTGGATGATGTTGTTATTTCAACAAAACGAAAAACCATCATCAATAAGATTGACAAACAGGTTTATAGCTCACAAGCATTCAAGAACGCACAAGGAGGGACAGGACTGGATGTTTTAAAAAATCTACCATCTGTAAGTTTCAGTGGTAATGGTGAACTAATGGTCAGGGGTACCAACGGTTTTATTGTATTGCTCAACGGAAAACCAACGCAGAGTAATCCAACTACTATTATGGACCAACTACCCGCAAATGCTATTAGCAGCATAGAGCTAATAACCGCTCCGTCAGCCAAATATGACCCTGAGGGTAAGGCTGGAATTATTAATATTATAACCCTTAAGGGTGCTATTGAAGGAGTTTTTAGTCAATTAAATCTCAAAGGGGGCTTTCCATCTACAGAAACCTATGGTAACAAATTAGCACACCACCGTTTTGGAATTGACGGGACTTACAATGTGAATTCAAAAAAATTGAATGTTTCTATTGGTGCAAATTACCAAAGAAACGATTTGGGTGGCAGACGCGAAGGAAATGTGTTTACAATAATAGACAATGTGTTTACGGGCCTCCCATCAACTGGAGAACGTAGCTTTGATGAAACCAATTACAGCGGTCGCTTCACACTAGAATATACTCCAAATGCATTAAACGAATTGTCAGTTGGTTTTTATGCTGGAAAAAGATCTAAAAAGCGTTTGGCAGATATCGTTTATTACAACAATCAAAAAATATCGCCAAGGGGAAGTAACAATATTACAAGCCTTCCATCCTATTTTAACCATAATTTAAGAGAGCGCAAAAGTGATTTTGTTTTGGGTAATATAGATTACGCTCATGTTTTTCAAAACAAATCCAAGCTTTCACTTTCACTATTATATGAATATACACTATTGGGCGGGCCAACAGTCAATCAAAATTTAGGGCATCCTGATAATAGCGTGTTATATCAAGATGAATACAATACTAATGACAATCCATTGCATGGCATACGTGCACAATTGGATTATATTTTTTCTGTCTTTGAAGGTGGAGAAGTTGCATTGGGCTATCAGTTCCGTAACCTGGACCATAAAGGTGACTTTCTTTATGAACGACGTACGAGCTTTAACGATCCATTCATTATTGTGCCTGCATTTTCTAGTGAGGTGAATTTAGTACGTGAAATACATACGGTTTATGGACAACTATCAGCATCTAAGGGCGCATTTGCGTACAATGCGGGTATACGAATTGAACAGATGAATCGAGATTTGATGCTTAAAGACAAAGCAAATACAATAGATGATACACGCAATTATGCATTTACCAAGGCATATCCATCGGCTTCAATTAATTATGCGGTAAATGATAACACAAATGCCAAATTAGCATACAGCAAACGTGTAGCACGTACTACAACCTTTAAAATGAATCCTTTTCCAGAACGTGAGCATGCTGAAACACTTGAGCAAGGTGATCCAGATTTAAAGCCTGAATTTGTTGATTTAATTGAGTTAGGTATTGACAAGAAACTTTCTGGTGATAACAGTTTTTTTGCTAATGCCTACTACCGCAAAACACAAAACGTAGTAAACAGAGTTAACACGGTATACAGCGACAACATTCTAAACCGTATTTATTCAAATGTTGGGGATGCAGAAACTTTTGGTATTGAATTTGGAGTACAATTAAAACACACAAATAAATGGGAAACATACATTGGCGGAAATGTCTATAATTATAACCTCGAAGGTTCGTTTGATAATAGGGCCGTCAATACAAACACAACTATTTACAGTTTAAATGCCAATTCCAACTATAGTTTTTGGGATGATACAACTATTCAGTTTTCCGTTAATTATATTTCTGATAGGGTAACAGCACAAGGCGAAGACTCAAGATATTACACCCCTAACCTAAGTGTTCAAAAATCATTTTTGGATAATAAACTGAAAGCAACACTGCAATGGCTTAATATTGATATGGGCTTGTTAGACACAAATGAGCAGCGCATAACAACATGGCGAGAAAACGAGTTTTATACAACTACTAACTATATATATGAAGTTGATATGATAACATTGAACTTATCATATGTTTTCCAAAATGGTAAAAACAGATCTAAATTTATTGAAAGTGAGTTTGGCAAAAGAGAGTTTTAATTTGTGTTTCAACTCTAATATTAAATGATGAAAAAATTATTATTGCTTTTAATCTTTTTTTTTTCTTGTAAATCAGATGATAAATGCGGCGAAATTTTAGACAAAATCACCATGTCTGACCAATATATATTTGTTGTTTGTTTTGATGGATGTAATCGTGTTACCGGCAGCGATTTTCAAGGGAGTATGCAAAGTGATGTTAAAGTAGATGCAACAATCTTTAATAAGTTTGACGAAGGAGACGATTATTGTGTTGAATAAAGTATATAGATTATAAAAACTTTTTATCAGACAGAAATTTTTTTAATAGTTTAACACAAGAAAGTACCTCAATCATCGTTTTTATAGTAATTTTATACACTTAATATTTACAGAAAATGAAAAGAACACTCATCTTATTAATTGCAATCCCTGCACTTCTGGCATCTTGTGTGTCACAGAAGAAATACACAGCTTTAGAATCTGATCACAAAGAAACCAAAGACCTTTTGAACTCAGCAACAGTCAGGCTTAATACATGTATAGACGAAAAGGCAAAAAGTGATGCAACTGTTTCTGTACTTCGCGATCAAATAACATTCCTGAAGGCCAATAACCAAGAGCTTATTAATAATATGGGCAACCTCACAACCCTATCTCAAAAAGGTGCTGAAAACCTAGAGCGTTCACTTGAGTCTTTAAAAGAGAAAGACATGCGCATTACACGTATGCAAGATGCAGTTACGCGAAGAGACTCCGTTACATTAGCTTTGGTAACCAGCCTTAAGGGTGCACTTGTAGACATCAACGATTCTGACATTGAGGTGAATGTTGAAAAGGGTGTTGTGTTTATTTCTATCTCAGACAAGCTGTTATTTAGAAGTGGTAGCTATACGGTTACTTCGCGTGCTAAAGAAGTACTTGGCAAGGTTGCGCGTGTGATCAACGACAAAACAGATTTGGAGTTTATGGTTGAAGGACATACAGACAATGTTCCCGTCAAAAAAGACAGTGATGTTCTTGTAGACAACTGGGACTTAAGTGTAAAGCGCGCTACGGCTGTTGTTCGCATATTGCAAAACGATTTCTTGGTAGATCCAGCACGTATGACTGCCGCAGGTCGTAGTTCCTATGTACCTCTAGAAGACAATGAAACCCTTGACGGTCGTGCTAAAAACCGCAGAACGCGTATTGTTGTATTACCAAAATTAGATCAATTCTTTGATTTACTTGAAAAAGGTATGGAAGCTGCATCCAAATAAATATTGAATGTACTACTGCACAAAACCACCTTCGGGTGGTTTTTTTTATGATATTACCTTAAGTTTTGCAAAACGCAACAGTACGTTTTTTTCCCCAGATTGGTCAAATCGAATAAGTGCCTTTGCATCATTCCCTTCCCCATCGGTACTTAATACGGTTCCAAACCCAAAACGACTGTGAGAAATACGAATACCCTGTTGGATTTCGGACAAGTTTAATGTGGGCCCACTGCTAGGTACAACTTTAGACACAGATTTCATACGTGCTTTAGGTGGCACCACAAACGTAGGTTTCTTTTTTAGAGGAGCCTTGAAACGAACCTTGTTTGGGTCTGGCGCATCAAATACGGAAGTATCCATAAATGGTTTAAAAGAATAATCGTCATTTATCACTTGATTGTCAATAAAAGCCTCATCAATTTCAGTTAAAAATCTACTTGGCTCCGCATCAATAATTTTTCCCCAGCGGTATCTAGACAGTGTGTAGGTCAAAGTGACCCTTTTCTCAGCACGCGTCAGCGCAACATAGAATAATCTTCTTTCTTCTTCAAGTTCTGCTCTAGTGTTAACACTCATGGCAGAGGGGAAAAGATCTTCTTCTAAGCCAACAATATATACATTGGGAAACTCCAACCCCTTAGCAAGATGAATGGTCATTAGTGAAACCGCCAACTGATCTTTAACCTCACTGTCAAAATCAGTAGCAAGAGCCACATCTTCTAAAAACTCAACCAAAGAACCAGTGGCATCAACAAGCTCACGTTGTCCTTCCACAAAATCTTTGATACCATTCAACAACTCTTCAATATTTTCGATTCGTGTAACAGCTTCTGGGGTCCCCTCTTTTTTAAGCTCTGATACCAATCCTACTTTTTTGGTAACCATATCCGCCAGTTCAAAAGCATCCAATGTTTTGAGCTGTGTTTTAATAGATTCAATGAGGGTGTAGAAGTTATGTAGTTTGGTTCTTGTGCCCGCATTGATATTTAATGGTAGTTCTTGTACTTTTTCCAATGTTTCATAAAGGGTACAATTATTTGTCTTTGCTGCAACGATTAGCTTGTTAATTGTCGTTTGACCAATGCCCCTCATAGGATAATTTATTACACGCTTTAGGCTTTCTTCATCGTTGGGATTGATAAGCAAGCGCAAATAAGCCAAAACATCTTTAATTTCTTTACGTTGATAAAAAGAAAGACCACCATATACACGATAGGGAATATTACGCTTGCGTAGGGCATCTTCCATTGCTCTAGATTGCGCATTAGTGCGATATAATATGGCATAATTCTCATATCCTTGTTGGGTTTGCATGGCACGTTCAAAAATATCGCCTGCAACATAACGCCCTTCTTCTCCATCAGTTGGACTACGGTATAAAATGATTTTATGTCCCTCTGGGTTATTGGTCCAAACATTCTTTTCTAGTCTATTTTGATTATGTGCAATTACACTGTTTGCTGCTTGAACTATTGTTTTTGAAGAACGGTAGTTTTGCTCCAATCTATACACAGTTGCATCGCTATAATCACGTTGAAAATTCAGAATGTTCTGGATGTTTGCTCCTCGAAAGGCATAGATACTTTGGGCGTCATCACCCACAACACAAACGTTTTGGTATCTATCTGCTAAAGCACGTACAATTAAGTATTGAGAATGGTTGGTGTCTTGATACTCATCTACTAAGATATAACGGAAGCGTTCTTGGTATTTTGCAAGTACGTCTGGAAATCTATTTAGCAACTCATTGGTTTTGAGAAGTAAATCGTCAAAGTCCATTGCACCTGCCTTGAAGCAGCGGTCCACATACTCCTTATATATATTACCCATTTCTGGGCGTTTAGACTCCCTATCTGCCTCAACAAGCTCAGGGTTATTGTAGTATGCCCTCACCGTAATTAGACTGTTTTTAAAAGATGAAATACGTGAACGGATTTGTTTTACCTTATATAAATCTTTGTCTAGTTGTAGCTCTTTGATAATGGAGCTCAATAATCGTTCGGAATCTTGTGTATCGTAAATGGTAAAGCTAGAAGGATAACCCAAACGATCGGCCTCAGCACGAAGGATACGTGCAAAAACGGAGTGAAAAGTTCCCATCCACAAATTCTTGGCTTCACTCTCCCCTACTATTAGTGCAATCCGAGCTTTCATTTCGCGAGCTGCTTTGTTGGTAAATGTTAGCGCCAAAATAGAGAAGGCATCAACACCTTGTTGCATTAAGTAAGCAATGCGGTATGTTAGCACACGTGTTTTACCAGAACCAGCACCCGCAATAACCATAAGTGGACCATCTTTATGGACAGTAGGTTTTTGCTGAGCTTCATTAAGTAGCTTAAGGTAATCTTCCAAAGAATTAATTTTAAAGTGAAAATAGCCAAACCCTAACGGTTGATAAAGAAGCCTCAGTAATAGTTATTAACAGGAAACTATTATCTTCGTTTTTATGTCTGCATTATTGCAAAAACCAATCGATTATTTAAAGGGTGTTGGCCCAAATAGGGCACAATTGCTTAAAAGCGAATTGGGCCTACAAAATCTACAGGATATACTTTACTTTTTTCCACATCGTTATATTGACAGAACTAAATACTATACTCCTAGCCAATTACCACAAACTACAGCGGATGTTCAGGTATTAGGAAGTATCACTCATGTTGAAAGCATAAAACAAAAAAGGGGTATTCGCTTGGTTGCTACATTTTCTGATGGTAATCATAGCATGGAACTAGTTTGGTTTAGAGGTCAACAATGGATTCAAAAGTCACTCCAACTCAACACTCCATATATGGCATTTGGACGACTTAATTGGTATGGAAAAAAATGTTCAATTCCCCATCCAGAGCTAGAACTCATTTCAGATCATGAACAACGCAAAGGAAATTTTCAATCTGTTTATCCCGCCACTGAAAACCTAACTAAAAGTGGTATATCACAACGAGTTATGCGACAAATTATAGAAAATCTATTTGAAGAAACACAAAACAACCTTCAAGAAGTTTTATCTGCCGAGGTGTGCAACACTTACCAATTGCTAGAGAAAAACAAAGCCTTAAAAACTATTCATTTTCCCCAGTCACAAGAAGACTTGGCACGGGCACAATTCCGTATGAAATTTGAAGAACTGTTTTTTGTACAGTTACAATTGGGATTAAAAAAATACCATCGAAAAGAGCGTATTAAAGGCATAGCCTTTCCAAAAATTGGACATTATTTCAACAACTTTTTTCATAACCATTTACCCTTTCCATTAACAGAAGCGCAAAAAAGAGTAGTACGTGAAATCAGAACAGACTTAAATAGTTCCGCACAAATGAACAGGCTTTTGCAGGGAGATGTTGGGTCGGGAAAAACCATAGTGGCCGTACTTTGCATGCTAATGGCTTTGGACAACAATATGCAAGCCACACTAGTAGCTCCTACCGAAATTTTGGCGCAACAACACTATAACAGTATTCAATCCTTGTTGGCGCCACTTAGTATTGAAATTGGTTTGCTTACAGGGTCAGTTTCAAAGAAAGAGCGTGAACCACTATTTGAAAAACTAGATAATGGTCAATTACAAATACTAATTGGTACACATGCAATAATAGAAGATCCTGTTAGCTTTCATCAACTGGGATTGGCCATTGTAGATGAACAGCATCGTTTTGGGGTGGCACAGCGTGCCAAACTTTGGCGAAAGAATGTCACTCCGCCAAACATTTTGGTAATGACTGCAACACCTATTCCAAGAACCTTGGCCATGACCGCTTATGGCGACTTAGAGTTATCAGTAATTGATGAGTTACCACCAGGAAGAAAACCTATTACCACAACGCATCGATTTGACAGCAAACGATTGTCAGTGTTCCAATTTATGCGTGAGGAAATTGCAAAAGGCCGACAGGTTTATATAGTTTATCCACTGATTCAGGAGTCTAAAGTATTAGATTATAAAGATTTGATGGATGGCTATCAAAGTATTGTACGAGATTTTCCTTTGCCAGACTATCAAGTAAGTATTGTTCATGGCAGGATGAATGCTAAAGACAAAGCTTATGAAATGGAACGTTTTATATCTAAAAAAACACAAATAATGGTGGCAACTACAGTTATTGAGGTTGGTGTTGATGTGCCCAATGCTAGTATTATGATAATTGAAAGCGCCGAACGCTTTGGCTTATCACAACTACACCAACTGAGGGGACGTGTTGGTCGCGGCGCTAGTAAGAGCTACTGTATTTTAATGACAGGGCCTAAGCTTAACCAAGATGCACAAGCGCGCATACAAACCATGGTCAGATCACAAGACGGCTTTGAATTGGCTGAAGTTGATTTGTCACTTCGTGGCCCGGGAGATGTTATGGGTACCCAACAAAGCGGAGTGCTTCCATTTCTAATTGCCAACCTTAGAAAAGATGGAGACATACTAAAAACAGTACGTCATGCGGTAGATTCCTTACTCGAAAATGACCCAAGTTTATCACTTGAGAGCAACAAGAATATGCGTTTAGCACTCTCTTTGACACAGCAAGGGAAAAGTATTTGGAAGTACATTGGCTAAAAAATGCCTAAAAAACCATCTTAATTGTATCTTTGTTTTTCAAATAATAAGTATGCACATCTCTTTCAACTGGTTGCGTGATTTCGTAAAAACCGATTTAAATGCTTCAGAAATAGGTGATATACTCACCGACCTAGGTTTAGAAGTGGAGGGTATTAATCAATATCAATCTATCCAAGGTGGACTAGAAGGAGTTGTTATTGGGAAAGTACTGACTTGCGAAAAGCATCCCAATGCCGATAAACTTAAAATTACTCAAGTTGATATAGGGGAAACAGAAAAGGTGCAAATTGTATGCGGAGCTACCAATATTGCTGCTGGCCAAATAGTTCCAGTGGCCACAATAGGCACAACGCTTTATGACAAAAATGGAGAATCCTTTGTTATCAAGAAAAGTAAGATTAGAGGAGAACTGAGTCAAGGTATGATTTGTGCTGAAGACGAATTGGGTCTGGGCGAAAGTCACGATGGCATCATGGTACTCGAAAACCACCACAAGGCAGGTAAGCCCTGCAAAGAAGTTTTTGAAATCGTGACAGATGAAATATTTGAAATTGGTCTTACCCCCAACCGATCTGATGCGATGAGTCATTATGGTGTGGCAAGAGATTTACGCGCATCACTTTCCCAAAGAGAAGATACCACTACACTAATCACACCATCCATAAGTTCTTTTTATATTGACAATTATAAGGGAGCTATCAAAATAGATGTGCGCGATGCTGATGCTGCCCCACGCTATTGTGGTTTACGCATTACAGGAGTCAAAGTGCAGCCTTCACCAAAACATATACAACATCGATTAAAAGCAATAGGTTTAAAACCCATCAACAATATCGTTGATGCAACAAACTATGTATTACATGAGATGGGACAACCGCTCCACGCTTTTGATGGAGAAAAAATCAATACCGGTATAGTACGTGTTCAAAAACTAGAAGAGGGAACTCCTTTTGTTACTTTGGATGGTATTGAACGAAAATTAAGTAGTGAGGACTTGGTAATATGTAATGGAGACACGCCGATGTGTTTGGCAGGTGTTTTTGGAGGTTTGGATTCTTGTGTTACAGAAAAAACCACAGAAATATTTTTAGAAAGTGCCTATTTTGACCCTGTTTGCATTAGAAAAACTGCTAAACGTCATGGACTAAGCACAGATGCTTCATTTCGTTATGAACGTGGTATAGATATAGAGTTAGTAAAATACAGCTTAAGAAGAGCAGCCATACTTATTCAAGAAGTTGCTGGCGGGGCAGTTAGCTCAGAAATTATTGAAGAGTACCCTAATAAACAGAAACCACATCAAGTAGTATTAAAGTACGACTACATTAATGCCCTTATTGGTCACGAAATTCCAAGAGAAAAAATTAAAAAGATTATCCAAGATTTGGATATTAAAATCGCTCATGTGACAGAAACTTCCGTTGGCTTAGAAGTTCCTTCTTACCGTGCTGATGTACAAAGACCTGCTGATATCGTCGAAGAAGTCTTGAGAGTGTATGGGTATAACAACATCCCAACTAGCAACAAGCTTAACAGCTCTATACCCCACTTAACCAAAAGCAACATCAATCAACTGGAAATACGCATAGCGCAACAACTTGTTGCACAAGGATTTTACGAAACTTACAACAACTCCCTGACTTCGCCAAAACACAATAGTAACCCAACAAACATGGTAGAAATACTAAACCCATTGAGCAGTGAGTTATCCGTGATGCGTACCAACCTAATTTATGGCATGCTAGAAGCTGTTGAGTTTAATATTAACCGACAGCAACAGGACTTGCGTTTTTTTGAATTTGGAAATCAATATCACAAAACAACTAAAGGGACAGTACAAGAATCAATACTTGCTATGGTAGTTACCGGAAATCAACTGCAAAATAACTGGGTAGTTTCAAATCAAAAGTCAGATTTCTTCTTCCTAAAAGGGATAGTTAGTGGTTTGTTAAACCGCCTAGGGCTTTCCGTTAAAGAAATGACTAACAATCACCCATTTTTTAAAGAAAGTGTGACTTTAAATATTGGTAAAACCAATATTGGTAGTTACGGGTGGATAGACCTTAAAAGTTTTAAAGAAATTTCAATTGACCAAGAAGTTTTCGCTTGTACGATTTCTTTAGATTCAATCTCACAGTTTGTTAATAAGAAAGTCAAGTTAAAAGGATTATCTAAATTTCCGTCTGTTCGTCGGGATCTTGCCCTAATTGTTGATAAAAACATTTCTTTTAAAGAGCTTTACGAAATTGCACTAAAAACAGAAAAGCACTTACTAGAAGATATTGGACTTTTTGATGTATTTACTGGCAAAGGAGTTCCGGAGGGGAAAAAATCCTATGCACTTAATTTTACACTTCGAGATAACGAAAAAACCCTTACGGATCAGCAGATAGACAAAGTAATGCAAAAAATTGCAGACCAATATTATAAACACCTTGATGCAGAGCTCAGGCAGTAGTATTGTTTATCAATAGTTAAACAGTTGATTATACGATAGTTATGCGTATATTTGTGTATTGCTAAAAAAGACTGCTATGTTTTCTCAAACAGATATTTCCCAAGAATTAAATAAGATTAAGGCTGTAGATCATGCTCCCCTTATTTTATCTACACTAAATAATTTTAAGTTAGACAAGCTCGAATCCGATCGTATATACCACATTAGTCAAATCAAAAAAACCTGTATTGATTTCAGACTACGTTTTTTAGACGCTACTTTGTTTAAAGGTAGTTTTCCGGTTGAAGCTGTATCACAAATCAAATCAATTGAGGCTAAACATGATACTGTCCTATCGGATCTTAAAATTATGGCTCCATCTAAACTTTTTAAATTAGAAAATGCTGATGACCCTTTACTGTTTGCACCCATGGGTAACGGCTATTATTATTTAATTCACCAGTGGGGAGATGATTTACATCCATTCCGTAAGGCTATGGTTTGGCCATTTAAAAATATTATTACAGCTTGTATTTCGTTATTAGTTTTTAGTTTTTTTCTGAGCTTTTTTGTGCCGTTATCACTATTTACACCTAATCCCACTACTAGTGATTTTATTATGATATATTTCTTTATGTTCAAAGCGTTAGCAGCAATTGTAATTTATTACACGTTTGCTAGGGGTAAGAACTTTAACAGAGCTATTTGGAATAGCAAATACTATAATAGTTGATGAAAGATGGTTTTATACTCTTATGTGCCAGTAATGTTGTTGAAACACAGCGATTAAAAGCTTTATTAGAGGAAAACGATATATTTCCCATTATTAAAGATGAAAGTGAATCGGCACGCTTGGCCGGTTTTGGTTCAGCGTCCATGATGCAGCAGGTGTGGGTGGCCAAGTCTGACCTTGAAAAAGCAAATAGCTTAATTTAAAGATACATCTTATCGCGTAACTCCTTAATTTTTGGATCAGCCATATAATCATCAAATGTCATATGACGGTCAATAACCCCTTTTGGTGTTAGCTCTACTACTCTATTTCCTACAGACTGCGCAAAGGCATGGTCATGTGTAGTAAGTAGTACTGTGCCCTTAAATTTAATGAGGGAATTGTTGAATGCGGTAATCGATTCCAAATCGAGATGATTTGTAGGTTCGTCTAACATCAGCACGTTAGCACGTACCATCATCATACGTGACAACATACAACGTACTTTTTCACCACCTGAAAGTACTTTCGCAGATTTTAGTGCCTCATCACCACTGAACAACATCTTACCCAAAAAGCCTCGCAAGAATACTTCTTCACGCTCTTCGTCTGTTTTGACATATTGACGCAGCCAATCTACAAGGGATTCTTCTTGGTCAAAATACATGGCATTATCTAAAGGTAAGTAACTTTGGCTGGTGGTTACCCCCCATTGGAAGGAACCAGCCGTAGGCTGTTGTTTACCATTTATAATTTCATAAAATGCAGTAGCTGCGCGGGCATCCTTGCTATAAACTACAAGTTTATCATTTTTGGCAAGATTGAGATCTATTTGAGAAAAAAGTATTGTACCATCAGCTTCAGCTGCTAGGTTTTCTATGTTTAGAATTTGATCGCCAGCCTCACGTTCTTGATCAAATATGATGGCAGGATATCGTCTTGAAGATGGACGTATGTCTTCAATATTGAGTTTATCAATCATTTTTTTTCGTGAAGTAGCCTGCTTTGACTTGGCAACATTTGCACTAAAGCGCGCAATAAAATCTTCTAGCTCTTTTTTCTTTTCCTCTGACTTTTTGTTCTGTTGTGCGCGTTGTTTGGCTGCTAATTGACTTGATTCATACCAAAAAGTATAATTACCAGAGTAGTGGTTGATTTTTCCGAAATCCACATCTGATATATGAGTACAAACAGCATCTAAAAAATGTCGGTCGTGTGATACCACGATAACTGTATTTTCATAATTTGCCAAGAAATTTTCAAGCCATTGAATGGTTTCATAATCCAAGTCGTTGGTAGGCTCATCCATAATAAGTACATCAGGGTTTCCAAACAAAGCCTGAGCCAAAAGAACACGAACTTTTTGCTTCCCATCAAGTTCTTTCATAAGTGTATAATGTTGTTCTTCTGTGATGTCCAAATTAGACAACATAGCAGCGGCATCACTTTCAGCATTCCAGCCATCCATTTCCTCATACTTTATTTGTAGTTCTCCTACACGATTGCTGTCCGCATCTGAAAAATCAGGCTTTGCATATAGGTTATCCATTTCGTTTTTAATTGCAAATAGTGGTTTGTTACCTCTTATAACTGTTTCCAAAACTGGATAATCATCATATGCAAAGTGGTCTTGTTCCAATACCGACATACGCTTGCCGGATTCAAGGTAAACATTTCCCGAGTTGGGTTCCATTATCCCTGTTAAAACCTTAAGAAAAGTAGATTTTCCAGCACCATTAGCTCCAATGATTCCATAGCAATTACCATGATTGAACGAAATATTTACTTCGTCAAAGAGAACTCGTTTGCCAAATTGAACAGAAAGATTCGATACCGATAGCATAGATTAGTTTTTTGCAAAAATAGAAAACCACTCAGAAATACTGCGAGCTTTCGAATGTGATTGTATTTATTTTAGTTTCCTTTCTTATGGTCAGCTAAAAATTTAGCCAAACCTATTTCAGTTAACGGGTGTTTTGCCAATCCAGTAATAGCACTTAATGGACCAGTCATTACATCAGCGCCAATATGAGCACAGTCGATAACGTGCATGGTGTGACGTACAGAAGCGGCTAAAATTTCTGTCTTAAACGAATAATTATCATAGACATTTCTAATATCTTCAATAAGCTGAAGGCCATCAGTTGACACATCATCTAAACGACCAATAAAAGGTGATACATATGTAGCACCAGCTTTGGCAGCTAGCAGCGCTTGACCTGTTGAAAATACAAGTGTGCAATTGGTTTTAATGCCCTTATCATAAAAATACTTAATGGCTTTTATACCTTCAAGTATCATGGGAATTTTGACCACAATTTGAGGATGTAGTGCCGCAAGGGCTTCCCCTTCTGAAACCATCCCTTCAAAGTCAGTTGCAATAACTTCAGCAGAAACATCCCCTTCTACAATTTCACAAATGGCTTTATAGTGGGCTATGATGTTATCTTGACCCGTAATACCTTCTTTAGCCATCAACGATGGGTTGGTTGTTACCCCATCTAAAATACCAAGTGATTGTGCTTCTTTGATTTGATCTAAATTGGCCGTATCGATAAAAAATTTCATGTATCTAGTTTAAGTTATAAAAGGATGCTATAAGATTTTCATAAGCTCGTTGTGGCAACAAAAACTTAATTAAAGGCGAAATTACTTCTAAAAATGGACCTACGCTATAATGTGGCTTTAATTTCTTTTTATTTATTAGTTTTTCAACTTTTTTTGCCACATGAATTGGTGATAGACCCTTGTTAACATGGTCATCCATATCAGCTAATGAAGCTTTGTACTGTTTGTAATAAACAGAATCTTTGTCAAGTGTTGCATAGTAACGGTTATCCGCAATGGCTGTTTTAATGGAGCCTGGAGACAATACGGTACATAGGATAGGTGTATGACGCAATTCCAAACGAAGACTTTCACTGACACGCATTAATGCTGCTTTTGAAGCCGCATAAACACTTCTAAATGGTAATCCATTATTACCCGCAATTGAAGCTACATTTATAATAACACCAGATCGTTGCTTATGCATCAACTTTAGTGCGTGCTGCATAACTCGAATTGGTCCATTTAAATTTGTATTCATAAGGCTATTAGCAGCATCCAAATTTATTTCTTCCAAAGGACCGGCCATTCCCATCCCAGCATTATTAATTAGTACATCAATAGTTTTATAGGCTGCAATTACAGCGTCAATGCCATTTTTTACTGAATTATTATCCAGCACATCCATTGCTATTAGAGGGAAAGGGTGTTTGGGATACTTATCTGGTGTTCTACTGGTTCCTACAACTTGATATTGTAGAGAAGTTAGATGTTGACCAATAGAAAGACCTATCCCAGAGGAAGCACCTGTAATAAGAACAACGCGTGAATTTTTCATAAAAAAAGGCAGGCTACCTACAGCACACCGCTACGACTACTTACCCTTGCTGCGTTTCCACCCTGGGGGATTCAGCAGGAGCTGGTTGTGTAGAACCTGCCTATTGCAAATATAAGGGCTTTGTGTGTTTTATTAGAAACAATATTTATATTTTTAAACAATATTTTTTTGTGATGAAACTCCGTATACAAGCCTATTTTTCGTTTGCCTTAATCGTTTTTTCGGCCTGCTCATCGAAACAGTCGTTGCATTACCAAATAACCACTACTTCTAGTTCTAAAAACCCAACGATTAATGATACCATATTTTTGTCAATAAATCCATCAGTTGAAAATAAGCAGCTCAACTTTTATTTTAATGACGAAATACTTCAAGTACCCTATCTTATTGCATCAAAAACAGGAGAGCAAACGGTAAAAGCAGTCTTTGAAACAGCCAATGGCTCTAAAGAGGCAACCAAAAACATACGTGTTTTTGCGCCAAATAAGCCCAAAGTATACGGTTACAAGTTGATAAAAAGCTATCCACATGACATTAATGCTTACACTCAAGGATTAGAGTTTGTCAATGGGATATTATTTGAAAGCACTGGCCAATATGGCAATTCATCATTGAGAAAAGTAAATTTTAAGACGGGAGAAGTCATTCAAAAACTACCAATTGACAAGGCTTATTTTGCAGAAGGTATCACACACTTTGATGATAAAATCATCCAACTTACTTGGAAAAAGAAAATAGGATTTGTTTACAATCCTGATGATTTAACAATGGAAAAATCTTTTTCTTATACCAAAAGCCCTGAGGGCTGGGGGCTTTGTAGTGATGGTGCCTTCCTGTACAAAACAGATGGCAGTCAAAAACTGTGGAAACTTGACCCTAAAACTTTTCAAGAGTTGTCAAGTAAGGACATTGTTACACACAACACCTTTCTTTCCAAAGTTAATGAGCTCGAGTATGTAGAAGGAAAAATTTATGCTAACACCTATCAATTTAATAAAGACGTAGTCGTAATTTTAGATCCATTGACAGGAATTGTTTCCGGAGCCGTTGATTTTTCTGGACTTAAAAAACAAGTTTCACAGCACAATCGGTTAGACGTATTTAATGGGATTGCATATCACCCAGAACGAAAGACCTTTTTTGTGACAGGTAAATATTGGGATAAACTATTTGAAGTAAAAATAATTGAAAAATAAAACCTTTTTATTCATACGCAATGCTAT
Source organism: uncultured Flavobacteriaceae bacterium (assembly GCA_964014735.1). GTDB lineage: Bacteria > Bacteroidota > Bacteroidia > Flavobacteriales > Flavobacteriaceae > UBA7446. Next base: position 71,177 of record CAXHBH010000004.1, read on the forward strand.
CCTACTAATTGGAGTAGCCTTACTAGCTTCTCTATACACTAGCTGTCGAAAAGACTTTGACTTCAGACCAGTGCAAAACAGTGAATTGCGCTTTAGTCGTGACACTGTTTATTTAGAAACTGTTTTCACTAACATAAGCTCTGCCACTTATTCTCTAAAAGTATATAACAAATCAAATGACCCAATTTCCATTCCTTCAATATATCTTGAAAATGGAGTAACATCTAACTTTAGGCTTAATCTAGATGGTAGGGTTGGAAAATCTTTTGATGAAGTTGAATTATTACCTAAAGACAGCATGTTTGTTTTTGTAGAAACAACAGCAGATATTCAAGAATTAACAAGCACTAATACCCAATTTCTATATGAAGATAAAATCCGCTTTTCTGATGTTGGGACTGTTACACTTATGACCTTGGTACAAGATGCTATTTTTCTATATCCAGAAAAAGACAATCAAGGCATTAAGGAAACTATTCCTATCAGTATTGACGAATCTGGAAACACAGCTAGTATTGAAGGATTTTATTTAGAAGATAACGAATTGGTTTTTACAAATGAAAAGCCCTACGTAGTATATGGATATATGGGTATACCATCTGGTAAGACTGTAACTTTTGAAGCAGGCTCCCGTATACATTTTCATAAAAATTCTGGTATTATTGTAGCGAAAGATGCCACCATGATTGTCGATGGTACAGCCAGCAGCGATTCTGAAGCCCTCGAAAGTGAAGTTATTTTTCAAGGTGACAGACTTGAGTCGCTTTATGAGTTTGTTCCTGGTCAATGGGGTGCTATTTGGCTTACCTCAGGAAGTACACAACATCAATTTAACCATGCTACAATTAAAAATGCAACAGTAGGAATTTTAATGGATTTTAATGACGAAACAGAAAGCCCTACGTTGAGATTAAAAAATACACAAATTCACAACAGTTCTGCATTTAACCTTTGGGGAAAAACGGCACATATCACAGCTACAAACAGCGTTTTTGGAAATGCAGGCCAATCTTCATTTGCTGGAACCATTGGAGGTAAATACAACTTTAAGCACTGTACTTTTGCTAATTATTGGAATAAGGGCTTTAGAACTACCCCTGCAGTATTACTAAACGATTATGCCCCACTCGTTGATGGAAATAAATTTATAAAACCGCTTACGGAAGCTACTTTTGAAAATTGTATTATTGAAGGAAATCAATTTGTTGAGTTCTACATAGAGCAAGAGGGAGGTGATACTGTTAATTTTTACCTTAACCACACGGCAATTCAATTTGAATCGTCAAATACATCAATCATTAATAACTCATTTTTTGACTGGGAAAATAATTCCTATTATAACCAAATAATTCGCAACGTAGATCCTGCTTTTGTATCGGCGGAAAATAATGACATGCGAATAACGCAAAAGAGCAAATTTATTGGTATGGGAGACACAAATGTTGGTGCAGATGTGCCTATTGATTTGGCAGGAACAGCACGAGTGTCAGCTCCCGACTTAGGAGCATATCAACATATAGTAATTGAAGACTAAGTGTTAAAGAGAGGGCGGTGCGCCATCATCTCATGTACTTGTGTTGCTACACCCTCGACTACCTTTTCGTTTTCAGGTTGCTTAATAACCTCGTCAATTAGCGAAACGATAGGCTCCATATCCCCGGGTTTTAATCCTCTAGTTGTAATGGCAGCTGTACCGAAACGTATTCCAGAAGTAACAAAAGGAGATTTGTCATCAAATGGCACCATATTCTTGTTTGCGGTAATTTCAGCCTTAACAAGTGCTTGTTCTGCTTGTTTTCCGGAAATATTTTTATTTCGTAAATCAACTAACATCATGTGATTGTCCGTACCACCAGAAATAAGTTGGTATCCCCTATCTACAAAGGCTTTGGCCATGGCTTGTGCATTTTTTCGAACTAGCAGCATATACTGTAAAAAATTATCAGTTAAGGCCTCACCAAAGGCAATGGCTTTTGCACCAACAACGTGTTCTAGTGGTCCACCTTGATTTCCAGGAAAAACAGCCATATCTAGTAATGAGGACATCATACGTGAGTTCCCATTTTTAAATTTTAATCCAAATGGATTTTCAAAATCCTGCCCCATCATCATCAAGCCACCACGTGGACCACGAAGGGTTTTGTGAGTTGTAGTAGTAACAATATGGCAGTGAGGTAATGGATCGTTTAATATGCCTTTTGCAATCAATCCAGATGGGTGCGAGATATCGGCCAAAAGAAAGGCACCAACACTGTCTGCAATTGCTCTAAATCGTTTAAAATCTATATCTCTAGAATATGCAGATGCACCAGCAATTATCATATTTGGTTTTTCTTTTGCTGCAATTTCTTCAATAACGTCATAATCCAAACGGCCTGTTTCCTTATCAACTCCATAAAAAACAGCTTCATATAGACGACCTGAGAAGTTTACGGGTGAGCCATGGGTAAGGTGACCTCCGTGAGACAAATCAAAGCCCATGATTTTATCGCCTGGCTTGATAAATGCATGATAAACAGCTGTATTAGCCTGTGACCCAGAGTGTGGCTGTACATTTGCATAGGCAGCACCAAACAAGGCTTTTGCTCTGTCAATGGCAATAGTCTCAATTTCATCAACCACTTCACAACCGCCATAGTATCGTTTTCCAGGATAACCTTCCGCATATTTGTTAGTGAGTATGGACCCCGTGGCCTCCATAACCTGCGGACTGGTGAAGTTTTCAGAAGCGATTAACTCAATACCGCCTACTTGGCGATCTCTTTCTGCCTCTATTAACTCAAAAATCTGTTCGTCACGTTGGATTTTCATAGCTTTAATTATATGTGCAAAAATAATAATACATGACGCAATTAACATTATAAAAAGCAGCATTTATTAAAAACAAATGAACATCGTTATTATGTTTTACTTTTGCAGTATGCAACAGCAAGTAAACATAAAAAATAAACGCGCGCGTTTTGAGTATGAATTGATGGATAAGTACACTGCTGGTATTGTACTAACAGGGACAGAAATTAAGTCTATCCGTGCTGGTAAGGCATCTATAGCAGAAAGTTTCTGCAGTTTCAGTGAGCAAGGCGAATTATTTATTATCAATATGCATATTGAAGAATACAGTCACGGTGGCTATGTTAACCATAAAACCAAAGGAGACCGTAAATTACTGTTACAAAAAAAAGAAATTAAAAAGTTGCTCAAAGAAGTCCAAAACGTAGGCCTAACCATAGTGCCATTGCATGTTTTTGTTTCTGAAAAAGGTTGGGCAAAGGTTCGCATTGCACTTGCCAAGGGAAAAAAAATACACGATAAGCGTGATACAATTAAGGACAGAGATAATAAACGCCAACTAGATCGCGTTAAAAAAAGTTTTCGACGTTAATTCTTATTTCCTAAAAGAGGAACAAATTTGAAATTACCAAGTACCAATTGCTCGAAATCTGCATTTGAGGTACGTGTAATTACTGTCATTTTTTGGTTTTCTTTCCCAACAGGAATAACCATTATACCACCAATGGCCAATTGTGCCAATAAAGCTTCCGGAATAAATGGCGCACCAGCTGTTACAATAATCCTATCAAAAGGTGCTTTGTCAGAATACCCCTTGTAACCATCTCCAAAAATGAGTTTCTTTACTTTAAAGCCTAGTGCCGGAAGTCTTTTTAAACTTGTTCGAAACAGCTCGTGCTGACGCTCAATGGAATAAACTGCAGCACCCATATGACACAGTACAGCTGTCTGATAACCTGAACCTGTTCCAATCTCCAAAACTTTAACCCCTTGTTTAACCATTAGCTGCTGACTTTGAAAGGCTACAGTATAAGGATGCGAGATGGTTTGATCAGCACCAATAGGAAATGCCTTGTCCTTATAAGCATGGTCTTCAAAACTACTATCCATAAACAAGTGACGAGGAATATCCCCAATGGCTTTTAAAACAGCTTTGTCGGTTATTCCTTTGTCTTTCAAAACTTGAATTAATTGATGGCGTCTTCCTTGGTGTTTGGTAGTATCTTCCTTCATTTGTTCAAAAATACAAAATCATACGGCTGGCCACCGACTAAACTTGTTACATTTGTAGTATGAGCATAACATTAAAAGCAGGTGTTCTTGGCGCAGGCCACTTGGGAAAAATACACCTAAGATTGTTAAATCAATCAGATAAATTTGATTTGGTAGGCTTTTATGACGCCAACCCAAAAGTACGTAACAAAATAACAGATGAATATGGATTTAAAGCCTTTGATTCTGAGGAAGCATTGATTGCTGCTGCTGATGTAGTAAATATCGTAACGCCAACATTGTACCATCATAAATTGGCAAAAAAGGCCATTGAAATGGGCAAGCACGTTTTTCTGGAAAAACCTATTACGCAAACTGTTAGAGAGGCTAATGAACTCATTGAACTTGCAAAAAAAAAACAGGTACTAGGTCAAGTTGGCCATGTGGAGCGATTCAATCCTGCATTTTTAGCCGTTAAAGGAGAAATCAACAATAGCATGTTTATCGAAACACACCGTTTAGCTGAATTCAATCCTAGAGGTACGGATGTGCCTGTTGTCTTAGATTTGATGATACATGATATTGACACAGTTTTAAGCTTAGTGGATTCACAAGTATCATCAATTTCAGCTAGTGGTGTTGCTATCATAAGTGAAACTCCTGATATTGCCAATGCCAGAATTGAATTTGAAAATGGCTGCGTAGCTAACTTAACAGCTAGTAGAATATCATTAAAAAACATGCGTAAGGCACGCTTTTTCCAAAAAGATGCTTATGTATCTGTAGATTATTTTAGCAAAAGCGCTGAAGTGGTTAAAATGGAAAATGCACCTGAAGAGGTTGGGGGGTTTGATATGGTATTAGAAAATGCACAAGGCAAAAAAAAGCGTGTGTTTTTTGATAATCCCAAAATACCCGAAGTCAACGCCATATTAATGGAACTGGAATGTTTTGCAGATGCAATCACAAATAATAAAGAAGTTATAGTGCCGCTTGAACAGGGTAAAAACGCCCTTGACATTGCGCTACAAATAACAGCACTTGTAGAAAACACACCTCAATGATTGTTGCCAAACTAAATCAGATAAAAGATAGTATCCCTGAGTATGTAACCGTGGTTGCAGTTTCCAAAACCAAACCTGTTAATGATATAGAGCAGGTCTACAATTCAGGGCATTTAGATTTTGGGGAAAATAAAGTACAGGAGCTTTGCCAGAAGTATGAAGCTTTATCTAAAGATATTCGTTGGCACATGATCGGTCACCTACAGCGAAACAAGGTTAAATACTTAGCCCCTTTTGTACACCTAATCCACGGAGTAGACAGTGAGCGACTACTTAATGAAATCAACAAACAAGGCGCAAAGAATAATAGAGTCATCGATGTGTTACTCCAAATTCATGTTGCAGAGGAGTCTACCAAATTTGGCTTTTCGTATGAAGAAGCTGAAGCTGTATTATTAAAAACTAATGCAATGGAAAACGTTCACATTAATGGTTTGATGGGTATGGCCAGTTATACTAATGATACAATACAGCTAAAAAGAGAATTTCAGGATTTAAATAATTTCTACAATAAGCATCAATCAACAAATAATTGGACGACGTTATCTATGGGTATGAGCAATGACTACAGGCTTGCTATTAGTTTGGGTAGTAACATGATACGTGTGGGTAGTTTAATCTTTGGAAGTAGAAATTAAGGCTTATGTACGCAGTTGTTGACGTCGAAACTACAGGGGGAAAATACAACGAAGAGGGTATAACGGAAATTGCTATCTATAAATTCGATGGAAATAAAATTGTCGATCAGTTCATTAGTTTAATTAATCCTGAAAGGCCTATTCAACCATTTGTTGTTCAACTTACAGGTATCAATGAAAAAATGCTTCAAAATGCACCAAAATTTTATGAAATAGCTAAGCGCGTTATTGAAATAACAGAAAACAGTACGCTGGTGGCACACAACGCTAATTTTGACTACAGGATGCTTTGTACTGAGTTTAACAGATTAGGATTTACATATGAGCGCCCTACCTTATGTACAGTTTCGTTATCTAAAAAATTAATTCCAGAACAAGGATCTTACAAATTAGGAAAGTTGGTACGCGCTTTGGGTATACCGCTAAGTGACAGACACCGTGCCGCGGGAGATGCGCGAGCAACAGTGAAGCTCTTAAAATTACTTTTAGACAAAGACAGCAAAAAAACAATTGTTAAAGAAATACTCCGCACCAAAGATCAAGATAGGGTTGCGCGAAATCTTCAGGCTTTGATTGAACAAGTTAAACCAGTTACGGGAGTTTATTATTTGCACAATCAAAAAGGGGATGTAATTTATATAGGTAAAAGCCTCAATATGCGCAACCGTATTAACCAACACTTTACAGGCAAAAGCAGAAAATCGCTGAAACTACAGCTTGAAACACACAGTGTGAGCAGCGAAGAAACAGGAAGCGAATTAATTGCCCTATTAAAAGAAATTGACGAAATACAGTTGCACAGACCCAAACACAATAGGGTACACAAAAACGACCGTATTCGATTTGGTTTGCAAGAGGGTATAAGTAGTAATGGTTATCGCTTTTTAAGAATCGTTCATGCAACAGAAGACATGAACTACATCACAACTTTTAAAAACTTAAAAAATGCAAGGAAAACACTATACTTCTTTGCACAAAAATACTCTCTGTGCCTAAAATACGTTGGGTTAGAATCCCCTAAGGATACATGCTCAAATGTAGAAATCAACAAATGTTTGGGTGCCTGTGCCGAAAAAGAGACTATAGAACACCATAATGCAAGAGTGCAGCAATGTGTAGATCAGTTGCGTTTTTCTTCGCCAAATTTATTGATAGTTGACAAGGGGCGAACACCTGATGAACGAAGTTTTATACTTATACAAAATTCTGAATATAAAGGATTTGGATATGCAGAATTAAATTATCAAATTAATAATCTAGGAATGGTAAAAACTATCATATCACCAATGAAAAATTCTCGTGCTGCACGTCATCTTTTGCAATCTTTTATTAGAAAAAACAAAGTAAAACAAGTGGTTGATTTAAATGAAAAAGCATAAGCTTATTGTTATATCAGGTCCTACTGCAGTAGGCAAAACAGCATTAGCTGCTGCCTTTGCCAAGCTATTAAACTGTCCCATAATTTCCAGTGATGCAAGACAATTTTACAAAGAAATGTGCATTGGGACTGCAGTACCATCAAAAGGGGAACAGCAGGGAGTTAGACATGATTTTATCCAGCATTTAAGCATACACGATTCATATAGCGTGGGAGATTTTGAAAAAGATGCCCTACTACTGGTCCGTAAACATTTTGAAAAACATCCTGTAGTGATTATGGTTGGTGGTTCGAACCTGTACAATAATGCTGTGGTTCATGGGTTGGATAAATTTCCCAAAGTTTCTGAAAAAATTAAAGACCATTGGCAGCAACAATTCCATGAAAAAGGTTTAAAATACTTACAGCAAGAACTTCAAAAGCTTGATCCGGATTATTTTCAATCTGTAGATATAAATAATCACGTACGCTTGTTACGAGCATTATATATATGTACTGCGTCTGGTAAACCCTATTCATCTTTCTTGGGTCAAAATAAAGCACAAAGAAGTTTCGATGTCATTAGCATTGAAATTACCATGCCAAGGGAAAAGCTGTATGAAAACATTAATAAACGTGTAGATGTCATGATTGAAAATGGTTTAATTGATGAAGCCAAAGCACTTCATCCATACAAACACCTCAATGCATTACAAACCGTTGGTTACAGAGAGCTATTTCGTTATTTTGAAGGGCGGCACAACTTGGAGGAAGCCGTGTTAGATATTAAAACCAACACAAGGCGGTTTGCAAAACGTCAACTTACGTGGTTGCGAAACCATCCGTGCATGCACAAGATTTCTTATGATAGTCAAGTAAATAAAAACTTAATTGAAAAACTAGGTCTGAAAGTACAAGTCTAGATTGCCTTGCATTCTATTTGCCACGTCAGATAGATCAGATTTAATAAATTCCTTTCCAGTTATATGTTCGAATAACTCAATATAACGTGCCGAAACAGTTGCAATATATTCATCTGACATTTCGGGAAGCATTTGACCTTCCTTGCCCTGAAAACCATGTGAAATAAGCCATTGGCGAACAAACTCTTTTGAAAGCTGTCGTTGTGGTGTACGTGCCGACTGCCGTGCTTCGTACCCCTCTGCATAAAAATAACGAGAGGAATCAGGAGTGTGAATTTCGTCAATTAACATTATATTACCGTATTGATCTTTTCCAAATTCATATTTGGTATCTACAAGAATAAGACCTTGTTTGGCAGCCATTTCAGTACCTCGTTTAAACAATGCTTTGGTATAATTATCTAGTTGTGTGTAGTCCTCTTTGGTAAGAATGTTTCGATTTATCAATTCTTCAGGTGTAATATCTTCATCGTGATCTCCTTGCTCGGCTTTTGTTGCAGGTGTTATAATGGGTTCTGGAAACGCATCATTCTCATGCATTCCATCTGGCATTAAAGCGCCACATAACACACGCTTTCCTAAAGCGTATTCTCTAGCAGCATGACCTGCTAAATACCCCCTAATTACCATTTCGACCTTTAACGGCGTACAAGCTGTACCAACAGCAATGTTTGGATCTGGTAAGGCTTGCAGCCAATTGGGCACTATGTCGGCTGTGGCTTCAAGCATATGAGCTGCTATTTGGTTTAAAATCTGACCTTTATATGGAATTCCCTTAGGTAATACTACATCAAAGGCTGAGAGACGATCGCTAGCTACCATAACTAGTATATCGTCTTCCAAATGGTAAACCTCTCTTACCTTTCCTTTGTACTTACTTTTACAACCCTTGAGTTGCAAGTCAGACTGCATGATGGTCTGCATAGGCATTAGTTGTGGTGCTCTGTTTGTTTGTAAGCCTCAATAACTTGTTTGACTAACTTGTGGCGGATAACGTCTTTGTCATCTAGGTATATCATGCCTATACCCTTTAAATTACCAAGAACCAAAATAGCTTCTTTTAGCCCCGAAATTACACGTCTTGGTAAATCAATTTGACCTGGGTCTCCTGTAATCATGAACTTGGCATTTTTACCCATGCGAGTTAAAAACATTTTCATTTGATTATGAGTAGTATTTTGTGCCTCATCTAGAATAACAAAAGCGTTGTCAAGCGTTCTTCCACGCATAAAAGCCATTGGCGCTATTTGAATAATTCCGTTTTCAATGTAGTGATCTAACTTCTCGGCAGGAATCATGTCGCGTAAGGCATCGTATAATGGCTGCATATACGGATCTAGCTTTTCTTTTAAATCACCAGGTAAGAAACCAAGGTTTTCACCAGCTTCAACAGCGGGGCGTGTGAGAATAATACGTTTGACCTGCTTATTTTTAAGTGCCCTTACAGCCAAAGCTACACCAGTGTAAGTTTTACCTGTCCCAGCAGGGCCAACAGCAAAAACCATATCATTTTTAGACATGGCATTAACCAATCTAGCCTGATTGAGCGTTTTTGCTTTTATAATTTTACCGCCCACACCATGAAGAATAACTTTATTATCGTCTGGGTCCAAACCAAAGTTATCATCTTCTTCGCTTTGAAGTATATTGAGAACCATATGGTCATCAAGAGCATTGTATTTTCCATAGTGCATAACCAACCTGTCAACTTGCTTCTCAAAGTGCTCTAACAACTCCTCCTCACCAAAGGCTGTTATTTTATTACCACGTACAACAATTTTAATCTTTGGGAAGTACTTCTTTAATAATGCAACATTTTTGTTGCTTTTTCCTCCATAGAACTCTGTTGGATTGACCTCAGCGAGTTCGATTGTAATTTCGTTCAAATGTGTGTTTTTAAAAATTAAACCACATGGGCTGCTTTTTTAATAGCTTTGTAATCAAAATTAAGCAATTTTTAGATTGCTGAATCAAGATAAGTTTATTAAAATGCCAGTAATTACACTAACTACTGATTTTGGTCTTCAAGATGCTTATGTATCAGCACTAAAGGCACAACTTTACAACCAGTTAGATAGGCCAGAAATTGTAGACGTATCCCACCTTATAGACCCCTTTCACATTATTCAAGCCGCCTATATTTTAGGTACTGTTTATTGTAGTTTTCCACAAGGCAGTATTCACTTTGTGGGGATAGACTTCAATCAAACACCAGAGCAAGCACTTATAGTTGCTGAACTAAACGATCACTTTTTTGTATGTGCAGATAATGGTTTCTTGTCCTTACTGGAGCCCGAACTAAAACCCACCAATGCCGTTGTACTCAACAATTCGTCAAACCTAAACCAAGTGCGTGCTGTTGAAGCCATTGCCCATATTCATCGTGGCGGTGCTTTAAGTGTCATAGGGACACCCATAGACACTCTCAAACAGCTAACGCAGCATGTTTCATTTGTACATCCACAAGGAAATGAAATACAGGGTCATGTTTTATATATCGATAGGTTTGGCAATATAGTTACCAACATTACCAAAAAACTATTCCAAAAGATTGGAAGAAAACGTTCATTTATCATTCATGCGCGAAATCATGATTTTAAAGAAGTGTTTAACGACTATCATGAGGCCATTCGTTATGATAAACCAAAGGCGGAAAGAGAAGAAGCAGGGAAAAAACTAGCCCTTTTCAACCAGCAAGGTCACTTAGAACTTGCTGTATTCAAGGGTAGTCCGAACTATGGTGGTGGTGCAAGTACACTTTTTGGACTATCATATCTCGACCCCATACGCGTTGCGTTCATAAATGATGTTTAGCTGTTGATAAATTTGTTTTAGTAAAGGCTTGTTAAACAATATATTTGTAAGTAAACACGATAGAACATGAATTTCATTGTATCAAGTACACAACTGCTACGACAACTCCAAACCCTTTCCGGTGTTTTAAACACAAGTAATACACTTCCAATTTTAGATCATGTATTGTTTGAGCTGACTCCCCATCAGCTTAAAATAACTGCAACCGATTTAGAGACAACCATTAGTGCAACACTAAAAGTTGAATCTAAAAGTGAAGGCACACTAGCTGTTCCTGCAAGACTGTTACTTGAAACCCTAAAGACATTCCCAGAGCAACCATTGACTTTTTCACAAACAGAAAATAACACACTTGAAATAAGCTCTGATCAAGGGAAATATGCACTTGCCTATGCCAATGCAGACGAATATCCACAAGCTGCAGAAGTTGTTGACGCTTCAACCTTAAGTATACAAGGAGATACTTTAGCAACAGCCATTAACAATACCATATTTGCAAGTGGAAACGATGATTTGCGTCCTGTTATGAGTGGTGTGTTTTTCCAATTATCTTCTAGCGGTATGACATTTGTCGCAACTGATGCACACAAACTGGTCAAGTATGAAAGAACAGATGTCGTTGCACCTGAAACAGCTGAGTTTATTATGCCAAAAAAACCATTAAATCTACTTAAATCAGTTCTTGTTGGAAGCGAAGAAGAAGTAACAGTTAATTATAACAATAGTAATGTTCAGTTTTCTTTTGATGATACGTTAATAATCTGCAGACTTATAGATGGTAAATACCCTAATTACGAGGCAGTGATTCCGAAAGAGAATCCCAATATTATGAGTATCAATCGTGTGCAGCTTTTAAACACTGTTAAAAGAGTAAGTATATTCTCAAATAAAACAACGCATCAAATCCGATTGCGTATTGCTGGCGCAGAACTTCATATTTCTGCTGAAGATATTGACTACAGCAACAAAGCCGAAGAACGATTAAGATGCGCCTTTCAAGGCGACGATATGCAAATAGGGTTTAATGCTCGATTCCTAACAGAAATGTTGACTAATTTAAATTCTGAAGAAGTTCAACTAGAACTTTCCTTGCCAAACAGAGCCGGTATCATTACTCCTGTGGACGGTTTAGAACAGGGAGAACAAGTCACCATGCTTGTGATGCCAGTAATGCTTAACAATTAACTACAGCACATAATCCGTAGAGATAAAGTTAGATTTATGTGTATCTAACAATTCTCGTAAGATTCCCTTGTTACTCTCAGTGTCTTTAGTAGCCACAAAAGTCCTAATTGAAAAAGAACGTAAAGCATCTCGTACACTTAGTGTACTGACAGCAGAGTCTTTTCTCCCTGTAAATGGATATACATCAGGTCCCCTTTGACATGAGCTGTTAAGGTTCACACGACACACAAGGTTTGCCAATGTATCAATAAGCGGCCCAAGTTTATCTACATCTTTACCAAATAGACTCACTTGTTGGCCGTAAGATGAGGCCGCCATATCATCCAAAGGCGTATCAATATCTGTAAATGAGATTACTGGTATTACTGGGCCAAACTGTTCTTCTTCATATACGCGCATGTCACGAGAAACAGGATAGAGAATCGCAGGAAAAATAAAGTTTTCTGTACACTCCCCCCCTTTTGGGTTAAGGACCTCGGCTCCTTTTTCTTTGGCATCATCTATTAATTCTTGAATGTAGTTTGGCTTGTTGGGTTCTGGCAATGGTGTAAGCAATGTATTTTCCCATGGCATACCAAGTTTTAAAGCATCAACTGCTGCAACAAACTTGGTCAAAAACACTTCTTTTATAGACTCGTGCACATACAAAACCTTTAAGGCTGTACAACGTTGACCATTAAAAGACAAGGCGCCAGCCACACATTCTTGTACTGTTTTTTCTATGTCAGCATCTGGTAAAACGATTCCTGGGTTTTTGGCTTCCAGTCCCAAGACCAACCTCAACCTACTTTTCTTAGGGTGTAAATCTTGTAATGACATGGCAGATGAACTGTGTCCAATAAGAGCAAGTACATCTATTTTACCGGTTTTCATAATAGGTGAAGCTATAGTTCTTCCACGACCAAATACAATATTCACAACACCAGGCGGAAAACTCTCTTTAAAAGCTTGTAGCAGTGGTGCAATAAGCAAAACACCGTGCTTGGCTGGTTTGAAAATAGCTGTGTTACCCATAATAACAGCAGGTATAAGTAACGCAAAAGTTTCGTTTAAGGGGTAGTTATATGGGCCTAGGCACAATACAACTCCAATGGGACCACGTCGAATGTGTGCAAAAACACCACCGTGATTATGAAATTTAGCACTGTCGCGGTCAATGTCTTTATATTCATCAATTGTGTCTATAATATAGTCTACCGTACGATCAAATTCTTTTTCAGAATCTTTAAGGTTTTTACCAATCTCCCACATCAGTAGCTTTACAACCTTATCACGTTGTTGCTTCATAAGCGTAACAAAACGCTCCATACAAGCAATACGATCTGAAACTTTCATAGTAGGCCACTGTCCTTTTCCTTTGTCAAAGGCATTAGAAGCTGCTTCTAGTGCTTTAAGAGCATGTGCTTCGTCCATGATTGGTACAGAACCTAAATGAGTTGGTGCAAGCAAACCATAAGCATTTTGTGTTTGAATAGAGGAATAAACATCGGCGGCTGGGCCATCCCAAATTGTGATTTCCCCGTTTATTAAAAAACTATTGTGATGGAATGGGGCTTTAATAGCAAATTTAGCTGGTATATTCATATTTTATTTTTCATAACAACGCAAAGCTAAATCAAAAATTGAAATAAATCAGGCTTGTTATTTAAGTAATCACCAAAAAAACCCTTTTTTCTCATCCTATTCAACAATGGTTTAAAGTCATCTACTGATTTTATTTGAATTCCAACTACGGCTGGGCCTCGGGCACGGACGCTTTTTTTGGAATATTCAAAAAAGGTAATATCATCTGTTGGACCTAAAATATCTTGCACAAACTCCTTTAGTGCTCCTGTACGTTGTGGAAAGCGTACAATAAAGTAGTGCTTTAGGCCACTGAAGAGCAATGCGCGTTCTTTGATTTCTGCCATGCGTGTAATGTCATTATTACCACCACATACCAAACAAACTACGTTTTTACCCCTAATTTTTGTAGATAATTGAGAAAGTGTTGAAACAGACATGGCACCTGCAGGCTCAACTACAATAGCATCGTATGTGTACATGTCCAATATGTTTTGGCAAATCTCACCTTCGTCAACCAAAAGCAAATCCTCTAAATACAGCGAGCAATAGTCAAAGGCATATTCACCAATAGTTTTAACAGCAGCTCCGTCAACAAAAACATCAATATTATCTAGACTAACACGCTTCTTTTCTTGTAAAGACTGGTACATACTAGGCGCACCTTTTGGCTCAACACCTATAAACTTAGTATTAGGCGATTTTTGTTTAAAAACACTCATGATTCCGGATATCAATCCCCCACCACCAATGGGCACTACTATATAGTCTATGGGTTCTGCTGCCTGCTCTAGAATTTCCAAAGCCATGGTTGCCTGCCCTGCAATTACATCCGGATCATCAAAGGGGTGAATAAATGTTTTACCTGTATCAGCTACATATTCTTTAGCTGCTTCGTGGCAATCATCATATGTATCCCCAACCAATTTGATAGTCACTTTATCACCACCAAACATAGCAACTTGAGAAACCTTTTGATGTGGTGTTGGTGTGGGCATAAAAATAGTGCCATGAATATTGTGATAACTACAAGCGTAAGCAACGCCTTGGGCGTGATTGCCTGCACTTGAACAAACAACACCTTTTTCTCGTGCTGCATTTTCTAAAAGTGAAATTTTATTGAAGGCACCTCGTATCTTGAAAGATCTAACTGGCTGCAAGTCATCACGCTTAACCAAAATGTTGGCACCATGCAATTCACTCAACCGTTTGTTGTAATCCAAAGGGGTTGGAACAGCAGCTTGTCTTACCCTTTTGGCAGCAGCCTCGATGGTCGATAAATCTAATAATGGTCTCACTAAACGATACGTTTCATGGCTGTCATGGACGCGCGCAATGTCTTACCTATTTTTTCTACGGGGTGATTTCTAAGTGCGTCATTAACTGCAATTAACTTTTTGTTGTCAACACCATTTGTATTTGGCGAGTAAGCTGTACCAATAACAGACGTGTCGATACCTTCCATGAATGAAGTTAATAAAGGCTTACATGCATGGTCAAACAAATAGCATCCATATTCTGCTGTATCAGAAATTACACGGTTCATCTCATATAGTTTTTTACGTGCAATAGTATTGGCAATTAACGGGGTTTCGTGCAATGACTCGTAATAAGCGGAAGCATCCTTAATTCCAGCTGCTTCCATGGTTTCAAATGCCAATTCTACACCTGCACGCACAAAGGCTACCATTAGGGTACCATGATCGAAAAATGTTTGCTCGTCAATTTCATCTGTTGCAGGTACTGTTTTTTCAAAAGCCGTTTCAGCCGTCGCAGCACGCCACTCAAGTAAGTTTTTATCATCATTGGCCCAGTCTTCCATCATGGTTGAAGAAAAGTGACCAGACATAATATCATCCATATGTTTTTGGAATAATGGACTCATAATTTCCTTAAGCTCTTCTGAAAGATCAAATGCTTTGATTTTTGCAGGATTAGACAAACGATCCATCATATTGGTAACACCACCGTGCTTTAGAGCTTCTGTAATGGTTTCCCATCCATATTGAATCAATTTAGAAGCATAGGCTGCTTCAATACCTTGGGCTACCATTTTATCAAAGCATAAAATAGAACCAGTCTGTAAAACACCACATAAAATGGTTTGTTCACCCATCAAATCGGATTTTACTTCAGCAATAAATGAAGATTGAAGTACACCGGCACGATCACCACCAGTACCTACGCAATAAGCTTTGGCTTGATCCCATCCTTTTCCTTCTGGGTCGTTATCGGCGTGAACAGCAATTAGCGTTGGCACACCAAACCCACGAAGGTATTCTTCACGCACCTCAGAGCCTGGACTCTTTGGCGCTACCATAATTACAGTTAAATCTTTTCTAAACTGCGTGCCTTCTTCAACTATATTAAACCCGTGAGAATAAGAAAATGTTGCCCCTTTTTTCATTAATGGCATAACGGCTTCAACAACTGAAGAGTGGTTTTTATCTGGAGTAAGGTTGATGACCAAGTCTGCCGTTGGAATCATTTCGTCATATGAACCTACATCAAAGTTGTTAGACGTAGCATTTTGATACGAAGCACGCTTTTGCTCAATCGCACCACTGCGCAGTGCGTAGGAGACATTAAGACCAGTGTCACGCATGTTTAATCCTTGATTCAATCCTTGAGCACCACAGCCAACAATTACAATTTTCTTGTCTTTAAGGGCAGAAATACCGTCAGTAAACTCATCAGCATCCATAAAACGGCACTGTGCTAGTTGATGTAATTGATCTCTTAGAGGTAATGTGTTGAAATAGTTACTCATTTGTTTGATTTTAATCGTTCAGTTTGTTTAATAATGCTTTAATATTCATAGGAGATTTGGTTACAGATATGCGGCCAGAGCGCACAAATTGCAACAAACCATAAGGTGCTAAATCATTGTAAAGTTGTTCCGTCTCATGTCGGAAACCCGTTTTTTCGATAACAAAAAATTTAGAGTTTACTGTAACAATATTTGCTTGACTTTTCTTGATAATATTTTGAATATGGCGTTCCTCAAAAAGAGATTTTGATGCCACTTTATAAAGAGCTGATTCTTGAAAAATAGTTTCTTCGTCTGTGTGATAATACGCTTTGATTACCTCAACTTGCTTTTCAATTTGACCTACAACTTTCTTAACCGCTTCTTCAGTCATACTTACCACTATAACAAAACGAGAAACATCATCAATTTCTGATGCAGAAGAAGTAATGCTGATAATATTAATATGTCGACGTTGAAAAATAGCAGAAACACGGTTGAGTAATCCAACGCTGTTTTCGGTATAAATCGATATGGTGTATTTTGTTTCCATCTTATGATAATCTTATTTCAGAAACCGAAGCACCTGAGGGAATCATCGGAAATACATTATCTTCTTTTTCAACACATACTTCAAGGAAGTAAGGCTTATCTGAAGCCATCATTACATCAACGGCTTTTGCTAGATCTTCGCGTTTTGTAATGCGCTTAGCATCTATAAAATAACCTTCTGCAATTTTAACAAAGTCCGGATTTACCATTTCTGTAGAGGCATATCGCTTATCAAAAAATAACTGTTGCCATTGACGCACCATCCCTAGAAAATCATTGTTAAGCACTACCACCTTAACAGCTGCTTGTGTTTGGAAAATCGTACCAAGTTCTTGAATGGTCATCTGAAATCCACCATCACCAATAATAGCTACTACCTCCCTGTCGGGTGCACCCATCTTTGCGCCCAATGCAGCTGGCAATGCAAAGCCCATGGTCCCCAATCCACCTGATGTAATATTACTCTTTGAATGATTAAAGGTTGCGTACCTACAAGCTATCATTTGATGTTGACCAACATCTGAAACAACAACTGCATCGCTGTTGGAGGCTCGGTTAATTTCTTTTAATACTTCGGCCATGCTTAAACCTTTTTTGGTTGGATTAAGATCTTTATTAATTACTTTGTCAAATTCAATTTTATGGTGAGCCTTAAACTCTTCAAACCATTCTATATAAGTTTTGTAAGCTACTTTTTGAGTTAGCAATGGTAAGGTTTGCTTAACATCACCAAGAATAGCAACGTCAGCTGTAACGTTTTTGTTGAGCTCAGCAGGATCAATTTCCAAATGAATAATTTTAGCCTGCTTGGCATAGCTATCTAACCTTCCTGTTACCCGATCATCAAAACGCATACCAATTGCAATAAGGACATCACATTCATTGGTCAATACATTAGGTCCGTAATTACCATGCATGCCCACCATACCCACATTTAGTGGGTGCGAAGTCGGCAATGCTGATACGCCAAGTATGGTCCATGCAGCAGGAATATTAGAAGATTCGACGAAAGATTTGAATTCTTCTTCTGCCCTTCCAAGGATAACGCCCTGTCCCCAAACAATCAAAGGCTTTTTAGCATTTGCAATAATTGCTGCTGCTGCGTCAACTTCGGAAGGATTCACATTTGGAATTGGTTTGTAACTACGAACAGACTCACAAGCTTTGTATTCAAAATCACTGGTATCAAATTGTGCATTTTTCGTAATATCGATTAGCACTGGGCCCGGACGACCAGAGCGCGCAATATAAAATGCCTTGGCCATGATTTCGGGAATTTCCTTTACATCTGTGATCTGGTAATTCCATTTGGTAACAGGTGTTGAGATACCAATGATATCAGTTTCTTGAAAAGCATCTGAACCTAATAGATGTGAAGGCACCTGACCTGTGATACATACCAACGGAGTTGAATCAATCATGGCGTCTGCAATACCGGTAACCAAATTGGTTGCTCCTGGGCCCGATGTAGCTACGCAAACACCTACTTTACCAGAAACACGGGCAAAACCTTGTGCAGCATGTGTTGCGCCCTGTTCGTGACGTGTGAGCACATGTTGTAGTTTGTCTTGAAACTTATATAGCTCGTCATAAAATGGCATGATAGCACCACCTGGGTAACCATAAATAAGGTCAACGCCCTCTGCCAACAAGCAATGGATTAAAGCTTCAGAACCAGAAATGTTTTGCTTTTTTATCATCCGTTATTCATCTGTTACACAACCCTCAGACGCAGATGCAACTAAGTTTGCGTATTTGTATAAAACTCCCTTACTGACTTTTAGGCCTGGCGCAACCCAAGCGTCACGACGCTTATTGAGTTCCACTTCACTTAGATCAACATGTAATTCATTTGTTTGAGCATCAATGCGGATGATATCACCATTTTGAACAAGTCCTAGGGTTCCACCTAATTGAGCTTCTGGTGTGATATGTCCCACAACAAATCCGTGCGTGCCTCCAGAAAAACGACCATCTGTAATTAGCGCTACATCTTTTCCCAATCCTGCACCCATGATAGCAGCGGTGGGCTTAAGCATTTCTGGCATTCCTGGGCCCCCTTTAGGGCCTTCATAGCGAATAACCACAACCTCACCTTTTTTAACTTCACCATATTTGATACCAGCATTTGCTGCAAATTCACCGTCATAAACACGGGCTGGACCTTCAAAAGATAACCCTTCCTTTCCTGTAATTTTCGCAACAGAACCCTCCGATGCGAGGTTTCCAAACAAGATCCGGATGTGTCCTGTCTCTTTTATAGGATTATCCAAAGATCGTATAACCTTTTGACCATCTTTTAGCGAAGGAACTTCAGCCATGTTTTCAGCAAGTGTTTTTCCTGTTACCGTAATACAATCCCCATGAAGCATATTGTGATCTATCATAAACTTAATTACACCAGGAACACCACCTACCCGATGTACATCTTCCATTAAAAATTTACCGCTTGGCTTTAGATCAGCCAACAATGGTGTGGTATCGCTAATACGTTGAAAATCAGCTAGAGTAAAAGGTACTTCAGCAGCTTTTGCTATAGCTAAGAAATGTAGCACGGCATTGGTCGAACCACCCAAAACAGTTACCAAACGAATGGCATTTTCCAAAGATTTTTTGGTAACAATATCTTTTGGCTTTATGTCTTTTTCGATAAGTAAACGCATGGCCTTGCCTGCAGCAACACATTCTGTTATTTTTTCTTGACTAACCGCAGGGTTAGAGGAGTTGTAGGGCAAAGAAAGCCCTAAAACCTCTATAGCAGATGCCATGGTGTTAGCAGTATACATACCACCACAAGCACCAGCACCAGGACAAGCATTTTGAATAACTTCTTTAAATTCGGCTTCTCCTATTTTGCCTGAAACTTTTTCGCCCCATGCTTCAAATGCAGAAACGACGTCTAATTTTTTTTCAGCGACACATCCAGAAGCTATTGTACCACCGTAAACCATAATACTTGGTCGGTTAAGTCGCAACATAGCTATTACAGAACCAGGCATATTTTTATCACAGCCTACAACAGCCACCATACCATCATATGACATACCACCCATAACCGTTTCCATAGAGTCAGCAATTAAGTCTCGTGAGGGCAATGAAAATCGCATCCCGGGTGTACCCATTGATATACCATCACTAACCCCAATGGTATTAAAAATAAGGCCAACAAGATCAGCTAATTGTGTTCCTTTTTTAATTTCAGTTGCTAAATCATTTAGGTGCATATTACAAGGGTTTCCTTCATATCCCGTACTTGCAATTCCTACCAAAGGCTTTTCAAAATCAGCATCCCTAAGACCAATGGCGTGCAGCATGGCTTGTGCTGCTGGCTGGCTAGGATCTTGTGTAACAACTTTTGAGTAGCGATTATGCCCCATTAATTTTAAAATTAGAATGTGCTAAAATACAAAACAACAGACATATAGTTGATTGTTAATACGACGTTTAAATAAAATAAATTGAAAGGTTTTATGTTGGGTGCATTTTGCAGTAACTATAATTCAAATGTAGAAAAAGTAGGTGGCATAATAAATGAAAAGCATATTTTTACATATTATCCAAAAAAAACGGAGAAACATTAAATATGGTTAAGGATAACCCATCGATAACACTAAAAAATAGTCAATCTGATTTTTTTAACAATGGTAGAACGCTAAATATCAACACTCGTCTAAAACTTTTAAAAGCACTTAGGCTAAGTATTCTAGATCATGAAACTGAAATAAGTACTGCTCTGAAAAAAGATTTGGGAAAACCTTCTGCTGAGATATGGCTTGCTGAATTTTATGTTGTTTTAGACGAACTAAATACCATTATCAAAAACTTAAAGTTTTGGGCCAAACCCAAACGGGTAAAGGGAAAATGGCTAAACATTCCGAGTAAGGATTGGATTGTACCTGAGCCCTATGGCGTTACGCTTCACATTGCACCCTGGAACTATCCTTTTCAGTTGGCACTTAATCCCCTTATTGGAGCGGTTGCAGCCGGAAATACAGTTGTATTAAAACCTGCTGAGTATGCCCCACAAACCAGCATTGTAATTATGAATATTATTCAAGATGTATTTCCGCAAGAATGGGTAGCAGTTGTTCAGGGCGGTCCTGAAACAGCAGAGAGTTTGTTACAATTGCGTTGGGATTATATATTTTTTACGGGTGGTGTTCGCGTTGGAAAGCTTGTTGCAAAGGCAGCCGCTGAATATATTACACCCACCACACTCGAATTGGGTGGTAAAAACCCTTGTATCGTTGACCACACTGCAAACATCAAGGTATCGGCAAGACGTATTGCGTGGGGTAAATACATGAATTGTGGCCAAATATGCATGTCACCTGACTATTTAATTGTTCACCAAAGCAAAAAAGAAGCATTAGTTAAAGCCTTAAAAAGTGAAATTATTCGCATGTATGGTGACAATCCAAAAAATTCGAAATACTATGCGCGATTGGTACACAAAAGACATGCCAACAATATGGTAAATTTACTTAAAGGACAAAACATACTGTATGGAGGAGAAAGCGATATTCCGAGCCGTTATGTAGCACCCACAATAGTTGCAGTTGATAGTCTTAATAATTTGCTTATGCAAGATGAAATTTTTGGACCCATTTTGCCTATTTTGATTTATAAAAAAGAAGTAGAAATAGATAATATTGTACAACATTTTGATAAGCCGCTCTCTTTTTATGTTTTTTCAGAACGTAAAAAATGGGCCAACAGACTGATGAAAAAACACAGTTATGGTGGTGGTATGATCAACGACGTAATCGTATATTTCACCAACCAGCGATTGCCATTTGGTGGCGTGGGCAACAGTGGTTTGGGCAGCTATCACGGCAAATATTCTTTTGATACTTTTACGCACTTAAAATCATATGTGGAACGCCCAACGTGGTTTGATCCCATTCAACGCTATGCACCCTACGGTAAGTCATTCACATTGCTTCAAAAGATACTACGGCTTTTTATCTAACCCAACCAACCTTCACGATCCAAACTACGATATTGTATGGCTTCCGCTATGGGAACGCCATAGGCTGCACCTTCTTTGAGCAAATATGCTGGTGCCATGTTAATGGTAATTCGTTTACCTGAAAGTTTAAAGCCACATTCCATAAATGCAGCAGCTATACGGTCATTACTTTCCTTAACGGCATTATCCGGCAGACCAACTAAATGATAACCAACGCCTGCATGAATATGTACTTCTATTGTTATTTGTTGGGCATCTATACCAAAGGCGGCACTACCAAAAGTTTGTATAAGCATACAAGTAGGTTTTACATAAAATTACAAAAAAAAATTGCGTTATTTGCAATTATGGAGCAAGAAGATTTTAGGGCAATTTGCGCCCAGTTTGCAACGGGTGTCACAGTAATCACCACTACACACAATAGTAAGCCATATGGCTTTACAGCAAATTCTTTCACATCAGTATCACTTGAACCAGCAATTGTATTATTTTGTTTAAAAACAGCATCTGAAACCAACACTGCTTTTCAAGCCAGTAAGAACTTTACGATAAACATTTTATCTGACAAACAAGAAAATGTTTCCAACGCATTTGCCTCTTCTAAAAATAGTCAAGAAGCACGTTTCGAACAAGTCGAACTAATATCCATCAAATCACCATTAATCAAAGGTGGTCTTGGCTACTTAACAGGGGAGATCATCAAATATGAGGAAGTAGGCGACCACATTGTTTATTATGGACAAGTGAAAGAAGGAAATCGCTTTGAAGGCAACCCCCTACTCTATGCCAAGGGCGGGTATCAAAGGCTGGGGTAATTTACTTGCAGCAATACCTTCCTTAAGCCAAGCCAAATAGATTGACTTGTCTGTATATTGGATGGGTGAGTTTAGAATCGTACCATCAGGCTGGAGTAACACATAATAAGGCTGTGAAACCGACTTGAAATTAATTGCCTGAAAGGCTGACCATTTCTGACCAACAGTTTCTAGCGTACGAGTACTACCATCAGCATAAGTAATTGTATGTTGATCAACTTTTTCCAAAGGGGTGCGATCATCCACATAGAGAGAAATGACAACCAGCTCATCACTTAAAAGCTCATACACTTCTGGACTGGTCCAAATATTTTCTTCTACTTTTCGACAATTGACACAAGCCCAACCCGTAAAATCTAGTAATATGGGTTTTTGTTTCATTATAGCGGCTTCCCTACCCGTTTCATAATCTTTATAACAATCAAGATTTATTGGGCAATCGGATTCAGATTCATAAACAGAATAAAAACCAGGTGGCGGAAAACCACTCAACGCACGTAGAGGTATTTGTTGGTTGGGCACCAAACCTTGTGCTAAATACACAATAAATAATAATAGCAAAACAGCCAATGCCTTTTGAGTTTTGGTAATGTTCTTAGGTTTTGGGTGCATAAATACAAAGCCTCCGAACAAATAAACAACCCATAAAAATAATATCAACATCCATATGGCGATAAAGATTTCACGAGGAAGTATTCCCCATCCTTGCACCATGTCTGCATTTGATAAAAACTTTAATGCCAAAGCAAGCTCTACAAAACCGAGCGAAACCTTTACTTGTTGAAGCCAACCTCCAGATTTTGGAAGTTTAGTTAAAACGTTTGGAAAAAAAGATAAAATACCAAAAGGGAACGCTAAGGCAGTTCCAAATCCAAGCATGCCTGCGGTAAGTTGCATGGCACCTGCATCAGTGGTTAGCGAACCTACAAGCAAGGAACCCAGTATGGGTCCTGTACATGAGAAAGAAACCACGGCTAGTGTAAGTGCCATAAAAAAGATACTTAAATAAGAATGTCGTGTTGATGCATTTTCTGATTTTGCAGACCATTTTGCAGGTAAGGTAATGTCAAATAATCCAAAAAAGGAAAATGCAAAAACTACAAAAACAATAAAAAAGATAAGATTAAGTACCACATTGGTGGCTATCTCGTTCAATACTTCTGGTCGCAGTTGGTCCAAAAAGTGAAAAGGTAAACTCAACATAGCATATATCCCAATAATGCAAAAGGCATAAGAAAGTGAACGTCTAATACCTAAAGTACGGCTCACACTACTTTTGGAAAAATAAGATACTGTTAATGGGATCAATGGGAATACACATGGTGTTAATAGTGCAAGAAATCCACCTAAAAGACCTAAAATAAAAATGCCCCACAAAGAAGCTTTGATATTAGCACTTGAAGCTCCGATTAACTCTGTATTATTTAAATCTAATTTTAAACCATTACCTAGCCGTACATCTGTCAGGTCACGTTCAATAGCATTGACCAATGACCCATCCGTTGGAATAGAAATAGGGTCTTCTCTGAAAATACATAGCGAATCGTCACAAGCCTGATATTCAATTAGTAATTCGATAGTGGATGATTCTGTTGTTACAGACTGTACCCAAATCAATTCTTTGGTGTAATAGACTAAATCCATTTCAAAAATGACATCATAGCCAGTTTTGGGTTTACTACCCTGTAATATACCAATAGCAGTTGCGTTTTTCCACATCAGCACCGTAGGTAAAGGACCGCCATCTGGAAGGGTCACATCATACAACTTCCAGTTTTCCTGAATATCTGCCTTGAGGATTACGTCAAAGGTATTGGTGTCGGTTTGTCTTGCTTGTGCTTGCCATTGGATTGGATCCTGCCCCCACGAAAAGCTTAAGCAACAAAAAAGAAAAAGAAAAATTCTCATACAAGTTGAATTTGGAGCGTAGTTGTATCTGCTACGGCCTTAAACTTACGATTTATTCTTTTACCTACAACCCATACGATGTCATCTCCTGAACAAAGTAGCCATTGTTTTTCTTTATCCAGAGTTGACATTTTTTTGTCTTTGAAAAATTTAGCTACTTTTTTCTTTCCAATCATTCCAGTAGGATAAAATACATCTCCTTTCTTCCACCGCCTTAAAATTAATGGGAAATCTAATTTTTCTTTATTTAAAACAGCATGATTAGCCGTGAGTGGATAGGTGACTACATTTGATGAAACTTCTAGTCTTATAGGAGTTAATATCCCTTCCTCAGGAACCAAATAATAATCTTGTGAGGCTTCAACAATGGTGGATATGGGCGCTAAAACTAAATTATTACGTTGTCTTGTCAATACATATTTATTACTGGTACATTTTTTTCCTGAATGAGTTTCCAACAACTTTTTAACTTCTTTAAAATCAAGTCCATAAGGCGCAAACAAATGATGTAACCAAAAACTTTGTGGATTAAATTCTTCAATGGATGACAGGGGTATTGTAAAGGATTCCCCATCCTGTTTCCATGTTGCTTTAATTTTTTCCAATTGTGACTGAATAGCTTCAAAGACATCTCTTAAATATTGCATACTTGATAATGTATTGGCAACAGCATCAGTTGACAACCCTGTAAATGAAGGTATAACCTTATGCCTAATGGCATTTCGTAAATATTTAGTCGAATTGTTGGAAACATCCTCACGCCAATTAAGTTTTTGCCTCTTAGCATATGACAAAATTTCATTTTTGTTAAATGGCAATAAGGGACGAACTAAAACACCCTTTTTATCTTGCATTCCGCCCAACCCTCTTAAGCCGCTGCCACGGGTTAAGCGCATTAAAAAAGTTTCCAATTGATCATCTGCGTGGTGAGCGGTTAGAATTACATCGTAATCATTGCTTTTAAGTACTTCCAAAAACCAATTATAACGCATGTCACGTGCTTTTTCTTGAATTCCTGATGAATTGATGTCTATCGGCGCATGTTTTACAAAACAATCAACACCACAAGAAGCTGCCAAGTCACGAACCAACTGTTCATCGGCATCGCTATCAGCACCTCGTAAATTATAATTAACGTGAGCAATTCCATAGTTAGCGTTCAAATCGTGCATCAAATGAGCCAATACTACACTATCTACGCCCCCACTAACTCCTAACAAAAATCGATGCTTTTCGGTCACGCCCAAAAGAGAAGCCATATGTTCTTTAAACCTATGTACCATGACTATTGGATGTTATTTTTTTGTTCGCCAAAACACGTTTAATGGCCCTGACCTTAAGTTGACATTCATCATATTCTTTTGATGGGTCAGCAGCAGCAGTAAGTGCACTTCCCACGTGCGTAGATAGATATTTTGAAGTAGCATCGTATACTAGGCTACGGATAACTACATTAAAATCAAAATCGCCATTGGGGTTAAAATAGCCTACTGCTCCACTATATAGCCCACGCTGTCCGTGTTCATGTTGATTAATCAATTCCATAGCACGCTGCTTTGGTGCTCCTGTCATACTTCCCATTGGGAAACAGGCATTGATGACATCCAAAGAACTTAAATTAGAATCACATTGGGCAGTAACAGTAGAAATCATTTGATGTACTTGTGCAAATGTATAAACTTCGCACTGCTCGCTTACTTCAACAGAACCCTTTTGTGAAATCCTTGACAGGTCGTTACGGACCAAGTCAGTTATCATAATATTTTCGGAACGCTCTTTTGAATCTTGCCTTAATTCCTCAGCAACCGATTTATCCAATGCGGCATCGTCCTGTCTTGCGGCAGTTCCCTTAATTGGTTGTGAAGTAAGCGCATCTCCCCTACGCCGTAAAAAACGTTCGGGTGAAGCAGACATCAAATATTTGTTGCCAAAAGAAAGAAATGCAGAAAAAGGCGTCTTACCAATCTCATTTAGTGCATTGAATAATGTCATAGGAGAAACAGTCACTCCATCAGCATACCACTCCATACAATAATTTACTTCATAAATATCACCACGCATAATATGTTTTTTTAGTGCATTAGCGTGTTGTAAGTAGACATCTTTAGTTATTCGAGGTGTCAGATTTATAGACGTCAACGATGTATCGCTAGAAATTTCAGTATTTGTAATTCGTGAAAAATCAGTAATAGAATTATCTGATTCTAAATAAAGAGCGGTAAGTGTGTTACCTTTAAGTAGCCATAATTTTTTAGGTCTGAAAAATTGAAGTTGAGGCACAGACAAAAAGGAAGGGTTTGTGGGCGTAACACGCTCCCATACAGTATTGTATTCGTAGCTGAAAAATCCAAAAAACCAGTCGGTTCCCAAAGCAGATTGTAATTCTTTTTCAGTTTTAAGCCATGGGCTTTCTTCAAAAGCTTCTAAGGCTAAAATGGCATCAAAATCATTATTTTGATATGGATAATCGTTTGAATCATACCACGCAATAGGTGAAGAAACCCTTGCCCAATCCAAGAGTTGTGCCTTGATATCGGGGTGGTTTTTTACATTAAATACTGTTTTTGAACGTTTTACCAAGTTTTTACTTTATTTATACAAAATTACTCAATTAACTTCGATAGCATCGTCGCTTTAAAAAAAATATATATATATTTGTATTGTGATTGAATATATTATTTCAAGAAATACTTTTTTCCCAAGCGTTCGTCGCCCCTTGGGGTAATCCACTATATATGAAACTTAGGTGTGTCCGGTTTCCCTCTCCGTTTTTTTTCAATCTAATTTTTTTTCTAATCCAGTAGCATGGAAATTCAAGTAGCTAAACGCATACACGTTAAGTATGCTGCAATAATTTCAGAAACCATTTCAAGTTCTGCTCAAGTGCGTGGAACTGGAATTGCACGCCGAACTCCTGAATACATCCAACTAAAAATCGAATCTGGGAATGCCATTATTGCCATTGAAGGAGATACTTTTGCAGGTTTCTGCTACATAGAAGCATGGGGACATGAAAAATACGTAGCACACTCTGGTCTAATTGTATCTCCAGCGTTTAGAGGAATTGGTCTAGCTAAAAAAATTAAAACTAGTATTTTCAATTATACAAAGGAAAAGTATCCAGGTGCGAAGATATTTGGAATTACCACTGGTCTGCCAGTTATGAAAATTAATTATGATTTAGGTTATAAGCCAGTAACCTTTTCTGAACTGACAGATGACCCTGCTTTTTGGAAAGGTTGTCAAACCTGTAAAAATTACGATGTACTTACACGAACAAAGCAAAGTATGTGTTTATGTACAGGGATGTTATACGATCCTGCAATTAAAAACAACAAAGGAATAGTCGGTAGATTACAATCTTTTAAAAACGCATTTAAACTAGAAAAAAAATGAATAATAAATTAGTTTTAGCATATAGCGGAGGACTAGACACTTCCTATTGCGTAAAGTCTTTGAGTGAGGCGGGTTACGAAGTGCATGCTGTTAGTGTAAACACGGGTGGTTTCAATAACGATGAAATTTTAGCTCTTGAATCCAAAGCTTTGACTTTGGGTGCAAAATCTTATACCAATATTGAGGCTTTAGAGACCTTCTACCAAGACATCGTCAAATACCTCATTTTTGGAAATGTGCTTAAAAATAGTACGTATCCCCTATCGGTGAGTGCAGAGCGTGTGACCCAAGCGGTTGCTATAGTTGAACATACCAAGAAAATTGGCGCAACTTCTATTGCACATGGTAGCACAGGAGCCGGAAACGATCAAGTACGGTTTGATTTAATCTTTCAAACACTAGCACCACAAATTGAAATCATCACACCAATAAGAGATCAAAAACTTTCTAGAGAAGATGAGATCATTTACCTAAAAAAACATGGTGTGGATTGGTCTTGGGAAAAAGCACAATATTCCATAAATAAAGGTTTGTGGGGAACATCTGTTGGTGGTAGTGAAACCTTAAAATCACGCAAATCATTACCTAGTAGCGCATACCCAAGTGATTGTACAAAGACAACTGCAGAAAAAATCTCTTTGCATTTTGATAAAGGAGAATTGGTGGGCATCAACAATACTACATTAAGCCCTGTTAAATCCATTCAGCAATTACAAGTACTTGCAAGTGCATTTGCCATTGGAAGAGACATTCATGTAGGTGATACTATAATTGGTATTAAAGGGCGTGTTGGATTTGAAGCTGCTGCGGCACTTGTAAGTATAAAAGCACATCATTTATTAGAAAAGCATACTTTAAGTAAATGGCAGCTTCACCATAAAGACTACATTGGTTCACATTACGGAATGATGTTACATGAAGGGCAATACCTTGATCCTGTAATGCGAGATTTCGAAGCCTTGCTTAGAAACAGTCAACAAACTGTAACAGGAACTGTATTTATAACGCTCCACCCCCACCGATTCACACTCGATGGTATTGAATCTGAATTTGACTTGATGGACAATTCATTTGGCACATATGGGGAAGCCAACGCGGGATGGACCGCAGATGAAGCTAAAGGATTTATAAAACTATCGGCTAATGCCGGAAAAATTTATCAGCATGTCAATAAATAACATAAGCGTAGGCGTTTTAGGCGGAGCAGGATATACAGGAGGTGAACTCTTACGATTGTTGATCCTTCACCCAAATGTAAGCATCGACTTTGTATACAGCACAACAAGAGCTGGCAAACCCGTTTCCGAAACCCATAGAGATTTAGTTGGGATATTGGACATGCCTTTCTCAGCTGAACTAAGTCAGGAAGTGGACGTACTTTTTCTCTGCCTTGGACATGGAAACTCTGCTGACTTTTTACTCGACAACGTAGTTAACGATAACACCAAAATCATTGATTTAAGCAACGATTTTAGGCTTAAAGACGATCACGATTTTATGGGTCGTTCTTATGTGTATGGTCTTACAGAAGTTAATCGAGAAAAGATAAAGTCTGCTCAAGCAATTGCCAACCCAGGCTGTTTTGCTACCGCCATTCAACTGGCGCTGGTGCCGCTAGCAGCAGCAAAAAAATTATCTAAAGACGTACACATAAATGCCATTACAGGAAGTACGGGTGCAGGTGCTATTCCATCAGTGACTAGTCATTTCAGTTGGAGAAACAACAATATTTCCTACTATAAGCCATTTGTACACCAACACTTGAGAGAAATAGACGAAACTATCGTACAAGAACAAGGCAGTAATGTTAAATTACACTTCCTTCCTGTCAGAGGAAACTTTACAAGAGGAATTTTCGCCACAGCATATACCCAATTTGATGGTAGCTTGGAAGATGCTTACAACATTTTTGAAGATTATTACGGTGACTGCCCATTTACATTTGTTAGTAGCACACCTTTAGCACTCAAGCAAGTTGTAAACACCAATAGGTGTTTGGTACACCTGCATTTGCATGAAGGGCAATTACTAATAACGAGTATAATTGATAACTTACTAAAGGGAGCATCAGGTCAAGCAATAGAAAATATGAACCTCATGTTCGGATTTAAACAAACTACAGGATTACATTTAAAATCAACTTCTTTTTAATTATGAAAATAGCCATTTTAGGAGCCGGAAATCTAGGATTAAGCATTGGACGAGGACTTATCACAAACAACAGCCTAACGCAACTTTATTTGACACGCAGGTCTGTTGAAAGTATCGCTTCTTGGACAGAATACGCTAACACCAATGTGTGCGCTGACAATAAAAAAGCAGTAAAAGAGTCCGATATTATTATACTTGCAGTACAACCAAGTCAGTTAGTTGGGTTACTTGAGGAAATAAAGGATTTGCTACACGATAATCACGTACTTATTTCCACCGTAACTGGATTCTCATTAGCCAAGATGGAGGAAACTCTAGGTAATGAAGTATTTTTAATTAGATCCATGCCCAATACTGCCATTTCAGTTGGAAAATCAATGACTTGCCTTTGTGCCAATAAAAAGGGTGCTGAACGCATGCCAATAGCCGAAGCCATTTTTAACGGATTGGGGACTAGTATAGTCATTGAAGAACAATACATGCGTGCAGCAACCGTAATTTGTGCTTCCGGTATAGCCTTTTGGATGCGATTAATTCGTGCGACTACACAAGGTGGTGTACAGCTAGGTTTTGATGCTAACGAAGCAATGAAAATGTCTATGTATACTGCAATGGGCGCAGCATCCCTTCTTATTGAAACAGGCGCACACCCTGAGGAAGAAATTGATAAAGTAACAACACCTAGAGGGTGTACCATTGAAGGATTAAATGAAATGGAACACCAAGGGTTGAGTTCATCGCTGATACAAGGAATTGTATCTTCTTTTAAAAAAATTAACGAAATAGCTCAAGACTAGTTATGCCATTATTTGACGTATATCCACTGTATGAAGTAACACCCGTTAAGGCCAAGGGGGTATATGTTTATGGGGCAGATAGAAAGAAATATCTGGACTTATACGGAGGTCATGCGGTAATTAGTATAGGACATCAAAACCGAGTCTATAATCGCAGACTAAAAAAGCAGATTTCGAGAATTGGTTTTTACTCGAATGCCATTCAAAATCCATTGCAAACGCAATTGGCAAATGAAATTGAAGCACAGTCTGGATGTGAAGGCTATCAAATGTTTATGTGCAGTTCAGGAGCAGAAGCCAATGAAAACGCACTAAAACTGGCCTCTTTCCACAATGGTAAATCAAAAATAGTTGCCTTTAAAAATGCCTTTCATGGCAGAACAAGTGCAGCCGTTGCAGCAACAGACACACCTAAAATAATTGCACCGCTCAATGCGCAGCAAGAGGTCATATTCCTTGAGTTTGGCGATGAAACAGGGCTTGCAGAAACCTTGTCAAAAGGAGATGTGTGTGCCGTTATCATTGAAGCCATTCAAGGAGTAGGAGGTTTGGAAATGCCCACTCAAAAATTCATGAAACTGTTGGAAAAAAGTTGTCACGAAAACAACACCTGTCTTATTGCGGATGAGGTGCAGTCTGGTTTTGGACGTTCTGGTAAGTTTTTTGCCTACCAGCACTACAACATTACTCCTGATATCATTTCCATGGCCAAAGGGATGGGGAACGGATTTCCCGTAGGCGGTATCCTTGCACATCCCAACATCAAACCTTGGTATGGAATGCTAGGCACCACATTTGGCGGAAATCACTTGGCCTGTCAGGCAAGTTTTGCCGTTTTGGAAGTGTTAAAAAAGAAAAAATTAATGGAACATGCCACAAAACTAGGTAAAGCTTTTATCAAAAGAGCCGAAAGCATTCCCGGAGTAAAAAAAGTGAAAGGGCGTGGACTAATGCTTGGATTGGAGTTTGATTTTGAAGTTGGAGAACTGCGCAAGAAACTCATATACGAACACCAAATTTTTACAGGGGGCAGCAGCAACAAAAAACTATTGCGAATTTTACCTCCACTAACCGTGCAGCAAAAACACCTTAACCAGTTTTTTACTGCTTTAGAAAAATCATTATGAAACAGTTTCTAACACTTAACGATTTATCAAATTTTGATACACAAGTGCAATTGGTCAAAGACATTAAAGCAAATCCTTATCAATTTGAGCAAGTAGGTAAACGCAAAACCCTTGGGCTTTTGTTCTTTAACCCAAGCCTACGAACGCGATTGAGTACCCAAAAAGCAGGTCATTTATTAGGTATGGACGTAATGGTGATGAATTTCAGCAACGAAGCATGGGCCATTGAATATGAAGACGAAACCATTATGGAGGGTTTACGATCAGAGCATGTAAAGGAAGCTGCACAAGTTGTTTCACAGTATTGCGATGTAGTGGGCATACGTGCTTTTGCTACCCTAACTGACAAAGAAAAAGACGAATCTGAACAGGTATTACAGAGCTTTATCAAATATGCAACGGTTCCCATTCTAAATATGGAAAGTGCCACAGCACATCCATTGCAAGCCTTGGCAGATGCATTGACCTTAACAGAGCTGGCACTGCCAAAAAAACCAAAAGTGGTACTGACTTGGGCACCACACCCAAAAGCATTACCACACGCGGTTGGAAATTCATTTGCCCGAATGATGGGGCATATAGATGCAGAATTTGTTATTGCTAATCCAGAGGGTTATGATCTAGACCCACGTATTACTAAGGGTATTAAAGTGGTGCACAACCAAGACGAATCACTCAAAGATGCCGACGTGGTCTATGCTAAAAACTGGAGTTCGTACGATTCCTATGGTCAAATTCTTCGAACAGATAACAAATGGATGTTAACACGAGAAAAAATGGCTAAGACCAATAACGCTGCCTTCATGCATTGCCTTCCAATTCGAAGAAATGTGGTGGTTTCTGATGGCGTATTAGACAGTCCAAATTCCAAAGTAATTGAACAAGCCAATAACAGAACATATGCAGCTGCTGCGGTACTAAAAACATTGCTGTCGTGAAAACTGCATTACATATCCTTAAAGTTGGAGGTCATTTGGTCAACGATGGTGATGCACTTGAGGAGGTGCTCACTGCCTTTACCGGTTTAAGAGGAGTCAAACTTCTAGTACACGGGGGTGGAAGACACGCAACTGCACTCGCAAAAAAATTAGGGATATCCCCCAAAATGGTTGATGGCAGACGCATAACAGATGCGGCCATGCTCGAAGTAGCTGTGATGAGCTATGCAGGTTTGTCTAACAAAAAAATCGTCTCACAACTGCAAATGCAAGGCGTGAATGCTGTTGGCTTAACAGGAGCAGACGGGAACTGCATTGAATCAGTAAAAAGACCTGTAACGGACATTGACTATGGTTTTGCAGGTAATATTACGCAAGTAAATACAGCGGTACTTGCATCTCTAACAGCACAAAACTTTGTTCCTGTGCTTTGTGCGATTACACACGACAAAAATGGGCAACTGCTCAACACCAATGCAGATACCATAGCTGCGCAAGTAGCTAAGGCTATGACCGAGGAGTATGATGTTACACTATTCTATTGCTTTGAACACGCTGGTGTTCTAAAAGACATAAATAAACCGGAGCATGTCATCAGTAAATTGTCCAAAGAAGCAGCCGAAACCTATACCAAAGCAGGAGTTATCCATCAAGGGATGGTACCCAAATTACACAACGGCTTTGACGCATTAGAAAACGGTGTTAAAGAGGTGGTTATTAGTAATATTGCTGCTCTCTTAGACATAAACGCACCCAAAACCACATTGATATGAGTCGAATTGAAGAACTACAACAAGAGGCTATCGAATTGCTTCAAGGCCTTATCAAAACCCCTTCCCTTTCCAGTGAAGAGGATCAAACGGCTGCCCTTATTAAAAAGTGGCTAGAGAAACACGGTGTTAGCTGTAAACAGCAACGAAACAACGTCTATGCCATAAACAAGCACGAAGACCCATCGAAACCTTATTTGCTTCTCAACTCTCATCACGATACCGTATTACCCAACAGTGGCTATACCCGAGACCCTTATAGAGCCGCCATTGAAGACGGAAAATTATACGGTTTGGGTAGCAATGATGCTGGTGGTGCCTTGGTGTGCCTTTTGGCCACCTTTGTCTATTTCTATGAACAAGAAAACATGGCATACAACTTGGTTGTTGCCGCTACCGCAGAAGAAGAAACTTCAGGAAATTATGGGTTAAATAGCTTATTAAAAACCCTACCCAACATAGACACCGCCATTGTGGGAGAACCCACACAAATGCATCTGGCCGTGGCTGAAAAGGGATTGGTGGTTTTTGATGCAATCATATCCGGAACTGCAAGTCATGCAGCACATCCCAACACAGACAATCCCATATATAAAATCGGAAAGGTAATTGACTGGTTCCAAAAACTGGAATTTGACCGTGTTTCAGATGCTCTCGGACCTGTAAAGCTAACGGTTACTCAAATAAGTGCGGGCAAACAGCACAATGCAGTTCCAGCTGATGTGCATCTTGTAATAGATGTACGCGTAAATGATTTATATACCAATGCGGAGATTGTGCAAATCCTAAAAGCAGCACCTTGTAAAATAATGGCGCGTTCGTTGCGATTGGGTTCTTCTTCAGTTCCTATGGAACATACATTGGTAGAGGCCGGTATAGCCGCAGGAAGAAACACCTATGGCTCACCTACACTGTCCGACCAATCAGCGCTAACATGTGACTCTTTAAAACTAGGTCCTGGTGATTCGTTGCGTTCGCATACAGCAAATGAATTTATTTACGTCAACGAAATTGAAGAAGCAATACCGTTGT
>CAXHBH010000005.1:0-96933 GCA_964014735.1 uncultured Flavobacteriaceae bacterium
GATCACCTTTCATAATTTGAACATAAGGGTCTTGGGTCTTGCGATCAAATTGTATGAGCGCTTCACGAAGTGCCAAAACATCTTCCTTGCGATCTAAAACAATAGAAGCGTTTGCGCTATAACCTGCACGCACCACTATACTATCGTTGAGCAACATATCCGCTTCAATTTTAAATTGAACGGCACCTTGCTCTTCCGTCCCCTTAGGTGCAATAAATTTTAAAACGGCTTCAAGCTCTTGGTCTTCAACCGCGCCAAGGCTTACCTTTAGAATAGTACCCAAAAGAAGAGATGCAACCTCCGCCTCATCTACTTTGCCTTCAAAAATCATTTTTGACAAATCTGCTATGGCGGCAATCGTAGTACCTGAGTTAAAGCTGTTGGATTCAATTACTTGATCCCCAGCTTTTACAGGTATTTCAAGTACTGTTCCAGACACCGTCGCTCTGATATCGGTGTTTGCTGCACTAGAACCCCCGATAGAGCCTTCGCTGATAATTTGCAAATCACTCTCGGCGTTTAGCACATCCTGCTTTGCTTGGTTGTATTGCAGCTCGATCGCTATAAATTCTGCATTGGCAATGATCCCTTTATCATATAGTTTTTTATTGCGAACAAAATCTTTGGCGCGTGTTTCCAAGGCTATTTGCGCCTTTTTTAGACGGCCTCCAGCAGCGTTTAAGTTTTGTTCGTTAGGAACCACCTTAATACGTGCTATCAGATCGCCTGTAGTAACCTTATCTCCTTCTTTGACATAGATAAGGTCAATAATCCCGCCGATTTGTGGCTTCACCTCTACCTCATCTTCCGGTATAATTTTTCCAGTAATTACTGTTTCTTTTTCAATGGTAGTTTTAAACAGCTTTTCTGTATCGTAGGTTACCGAGGATTTACTATTGGTTTTTGCAAAATATGCTGCGGAAAAAAGCACTCCAAAAATTAGAAATGCGATGATAAGATATTTGATTATTTTCATGATGAAGGATTTTTTATTCTTCTCTTAATGCGTCTATGGGTTTGATACTAACGGCGCGTTGTGCAGGGATAAGTCCAATTAGGGTACCTAATCCGACCATCAATACAAGTGCGCCTAAAATAAATTTAATGGGTACTGTTGGGTTTACAAAAGGAATCAGCGGGTCTTTGAACGTATAACCAAGAAGCGCTAGCACAAAAGCACCCAAGATAATCCCGATAATTCCTGCAATGAGTGTTAGGAAAACAGACTCAATGATGATCTGTGACCGAACTTCGCCCGGTGTAGCACCCAAGGCACGGCGAATGCCCAGTTCTTTGGTCCGTTCTCGTACGGATATTAATAAGATGTTTCCGATGCCTACAACACCTGCTAAAATAGTAGCAATCCCCACAATCAATGATAAGACATACATGCCGTTTGAGAATCCTTTGACTTTATTGAAAATCTCTCCCAAATTAAAACTCCCAAAAGCACGTTCGTCATCTGGATGTACACGGTGTTTTACTCGCAATGCGGCTTTAATATCTGCCTCAACAGCAATTACATCGGCATCGTCATAAGCTGCCATGGCAAACCAGCTGACCCTATCGCCCGTGTTATACAATAGCTTAAACGTTGTAAAAGGAATAAAAATATCGCTGTCGCTTTCAAATCCGCCGCCAGGGGTATACTTATGCACACCCACGACTTTAAAATACATGCCGTCAATTTCTATAAATGCGCCTATTGGATCTTCCTTAGCTTCAAAAAGTTCCTCTTGTGTACGCTCTCCAATAACGCATATCTTCCGTTGATAATCAATATCGGACTGATTAATAAAACGTCCTCCATCATAAATGTCTTTGGTGGCAATTTTAACCAAAATGGGAAAGTCACCGTAGATGGCATAAGAGCCGCTTTTTCCTTTGCGCTTAACCGCTGAGCCCGAACCGCCAAAAGCACCACGAGCAATGCGTGGAGCAATATATTGCAATTGTGGAATACGCTTATTCAAAAATACCTCGTCATCGAGTTTTAACTGCATTCTTCTTCCTGTTCGAAAACCGTCATAAGGGATGCTGGTGTTTTGTGCCCATACAAACAAGCTATTGATGGCGACCTCTTCAAACTCACGCTCAAAACCATTATCCAAACCTTTTGAAGCACCCGATAGAGCGATGTAAATAAAAATTCCCCACAAAACACCTATCACAGTTACCACTGTGCGCAATTTGTTTTTTTGGATAGATCCAAAAATTTCTTGCCAAGTATCGCGATCAAATAGAGTTCTAAACATTATTCGTCTCTTAAAGCAATGATGGGTTTAATTTTAGCTGCGCGCCGCGCTGGAATATACCCAGCAATAGCTCCGAAAATAACCAATATCACAGTTGCACCAATAGCTTCATTGGTATCTATATATGGGTTGGTAATAAAATAATCTTTTAGTGAATCGCCAATAAGTGCCAAGGTACCAACCCCTGCTAGTAGACCGGCGTAACCAGGGATTGCTGTAATAAAAACAGACTCCTGGAGTATCATACCAACAATGGATTTGGGCGTTGCACCAATGGCTTTGCGAATACCCAACTCCTTAGTGCGCTCCTTAACAACAAAAACCATGATGTTTGAAATACCAATTATACCCGCCAATAGCGTGCCTATTCCAATTAACAAGACAACATATTGCAGTACGGAGCCTATGTTTTGGGTTTGTCTAAATTCATCAGCAACATTGCGAACGTAAATACCACCCCTATCCGATGGGGCAATATTGTATTTTTGGCGCATAAACGTATTGAGTTTTTTCTCAAAAGCCATTGCACCAGCATATCCAAGTTCCGTTCTAAAAGCAACCATAATTTGGTCTACCCTATCGTTGCTTTTTTCTATTTGCTGCCGTGTGGTGTATGGAATATATATTAGGCGTTCTTCATTATCTCCGCCTGCGTCTTTAAACACGCCTATGACCTTAAATGATATGCCGTTAACATTGATGTTTTTTCCAAGTGCTGGCTTATTGCCAAACAAATCTTTCTCCACTAGTCTGCCAATGGTAGCATACTTGGTTTTTTCAATTACATCTCGCTCGTTAATATAACGCCCATTAGTAACCATGGTTTGTTCTGCAAATTGGTGTCCGGGTGCCACAGCCCTAATGGTGTAATTGTTACTTTCCTTTGCATATTTCACCAATGCGCCTCTTGAAATTCTAGGTGTGATATAATCAATAAAAAAGGAAAAGTTTTGCTTGATATCTGCCAAGTCATCATTCTTGAAAATGATACGCCGATTAGCCTTATAGCCTCGATAGGGCTTTTCTGTTTTTCCGGGATAAAGCCAAATTGAATTAGTTGAGTCGTCCACAAAAAACTGTTCAAATGAGTTTTTAAGCCCATTGCCAAAACCAAAGAGGACAACAAAAATAAATATACCCAAGGCTACGGTGAAGCCCGATAAGGTTGTGCGCAATTTATTCTTGCGCAGCGTATAAAACATTTCTTGCCAACGATCCCTACTCCACATACTGACTAGCTTTGACTTGGTTTATTTTTTTGTCTTCCACAATGATACCATCACGAAGGTGGACAATACGCTTACACATGTTTGCTATGTCTTTTTCGTGTGTAACTATAAGCAGCGTTTTTCCTGCATTATTAATTTTTTGGAGCAGATCCATTAGTTCATAAGACGTCTTAGTATCTAACGCACCTGTGGGTTCGTCGGCCAATAAGACTTTGGGTTCCGAAACTAAAGCACGGGCAATGGCAACTCGTTGTTTTTGACCTCCTGATAATTCATTGGGGTGATGGCTTGACCAAGGTCCAAGACTAACATTTTCCAAATATTTTTGGGCTCTATTTTGGCGTTCTTTCCGAGATATTTTTTGATAGTAGAGGGGCAGCATAACATTTTCCAATGCTGTCTTATAGGATATCAAATTAAAAGATTGGAACACAAAACCTAGAAACTTGTTTCTGTAGATAGCCGCCTTGGTTTCATTTAGGTCTTTGATCTCGTTTCCATCAAGATTGTAAGTGCCCTTGTTTGCAACATCGAGCATCCCTAAAATATTAAGTAACGTGGACTTGCCTGAGCCCGAGGAACCCATAATGGCAACCATCTCACCTTCAGCTACACTAAAGTTAATACCCTTTAAAACGTGTAAGGTATTCTTGCCCAAAGAGTAGGATTTATGTAGTTCTTTAATTTCTATCATGGTTAAATTATACATTGGTTTAAATATTGGAGCCACAATATTACAAATTAGGGCAATTTATTTGCCACAAACATATTATTTTTTGTCAAACTGTCTATAAACGAAGTATCCGACAATACCAACCAAGATATAAGGCACAACCATAAGGTAGACAATCCCATCGTTGAGGCTTTTCGCAGTTTCAGCATCTGCGCCAGTCTCCAAGACGGCTCTGCACATAGCACACTGCACATTTGCAAAGTTAGTATACAAGCTTAGCACTGTGTCCATCTTAATTGTAATAAGGAGAAATCATAAGGTAAACTACAACTCCGGTAACGGCCACATATAACCAAATGGGGAATGTAATTTTTGCCAACTTTCGGTGTTTGACATATTGACCCAAAGCGGCGTGCTTGTAGGTAAATAGCACCAACGGAACCACTATGCCTGAAAGTATAATATGGGACGCCAAAATAAAGTAATAGACACTACGGCTTATGCCTACACCTCCATATATAGCCATTTCAGAAGTAACGTGATAAGCGATGTACATAATCAAAAAAAGAAGCGATAACAGTATGTTGATTTTCATCAATATTTGGTGTTTCCGCTTATTTCCGCACTTAATTTGCATCACAGCAACTACTAACAATATGGCAGTGGCACCATTGATGGTAGCATAGATAGGTGGTAACATGTCTAGAGGAGCTACGTTGGGTATACGTACCCTTGACAAAACAGCAACTAATATTGGTACCAAAATGGATACAACAATTATAATCCTGTTATACTTTTTATTTTTGATGTCATTCATTTTCTAGCAATTTTTGAACGTCTTCAATAAGCATATCCGTACCTTGTATTTCAATTTCGTTCTCAGAAATACCCAAATAATATACAATAGGATTGTTAAACTTATCCGTTCTAGAACGAAGGTACCCATTTTTATCCACAAGGGCAAAGTAGCCTTGGTGCTCAAAACCACCCGCAACAGCAGGGTTAATACCTGCAAAAATATTAAAACCTTTATTTGCTAAATTATAAATGTTATTGATATCACCAGTAAGAAAATGCCAGTTTTGACTAAATACGCCAAGGTTTTCAGCATATCTTTTCAATTGTGTTGGCGTGTCTTTTTCAGGGTCTATGGTAAAAGATGCAATACCAAAATCCTCTCGGTTGCCAAAAGCGTTTTCCAAACGCTTCATATTAGTATTCATGATTGGGCATATGGTTGGGCAAGTTGTAAAGAAAAACTCAACAATATAAACCTTGCCTAGATAATCTTCGTTTGAAATAAATCTGTTATCTTGATTGGTAAAGATAAAGTCAGGGACACGTTTTGCCTCTCCATTGAGCTCAATAAAAGCTAATGGCTTTTGAGCACTAAGTCTTGTGGTGTCCACTAAGTTATATTCTTGTATACGGCTAACGATTCGTGGTATCACAATAATTCCAAAAACCAAAATAATGAAAGCAATAGCTATGTATGAGTAGCGCCGCATGGCTTAGCGTTTACGTGTTTGATTGTATTTTTTTAATGACAACCTATATTCTGCGAGTATGACCTTAACATCGTCCACCATATTGTTATTGATGTCTGCTGCAGAACGAGCGTCATAGCCAATAAAATCGTCGTCGTCACGGCCTCGTAAATTTCCATCCCGGTCCACGATAAACACATATGGGCTTGAAAGATTTTGATCAAGGTTTAGCGATAAGTACAGACTTCCAAACAGATTTTTTAACTGATCTAATGGTAAAAACACCACATTCCAACGTGACATATCTGTACCTGTAACTCCCGCGATTTCAGATTTGAGCTGCTCGGCTGATGCTTCAGTCCCTTGAGGCAATGCAATCAAAAACTGAAAGTCTGTAAACTGGTAGAATCTTTTGTAAATCATTTGATTAAGATTCAAAGCTAATGTCTTTTTATCTTCAAGATTGTTGCCAAAAAAAGCTAAAATACTTATACGGTCCTTAAACTGATATTCAGAATATTTCGCTACCTCTTCAATATCCTGTGTGAGTACAGGAAGTTTGGCAAAGTGGTTGACACCAGAAGCAAAAAATAAATATACCGCCAGCGGAAAAACAAATAAGATGGCAAGGACGATATATTTTTTCATACTTGTTTAGAAATTCCAA
Source organism: uncultured Flavobacteriaceae bacterium (assembly GCA_964014735.1). Taxonomy (GTDB): domain Bacteria; phylum Bacteroidota; class Bacteroidia; order Flavobacteriales; family Flavobacteriaceae; genus UBA7446. The sequence continues at coordinate 6,312 of CAXHBH010000005.1, forward strand.
CTTACAAAACCATCTAACATGACGTTATAGATATAGTCTGCTTCAACAATTAGAATAAACATAAGGTAAGGAATAAGAATCAGTAACGGCAATACAATTGATGAAGTAAAGCTGCGTTTTTCGTCTCTTAAGTGCATAAAGTCCCAAGCGATATAGTAAGCCTTAACCAAAGTAAGAATGATAAAAATCCAATTTAGCCCTTTCATACCCAACACTGGGGTTAGTAAAAAAGTAGGTTTGATAATACCTAGCGCTACCTCTATTGCTGTCACAATAGAAAGAAAAATAAGTACCCCCCAAATTTTTTGAATGTTAGACTTGAATGTTACAAGTCCACGAAAAATAGAAAGTTTATGTGCCATGTTATACCAAATAAAAGAATGTGAATACAAATACCCAAACAAGGTCTACAAAGTGCCAATACAAGCCTACTTTTTCAACCATTTCATAATGTCCTCTGCGCTCATAGGTGCCTAGCAACACATTGAAAAAAATAATGCAATTGATAACCACACCGGAAAATACGTGGAAGCCATGGAAGCCAGTTATGAAGAAAAAGAAATCAGCAAAAAGACGATTTCCATATTCGTTTCGAACAAGGTTAGCCCCTTCAACAACATACATGGCTTGTGTAATTTTTGCCTCAGATGCAGCACGGTCTAAAACGATTTTATGTCCAGTAGCAGGGTCAATCATTTCTGTTTTGATAAGCAAGTCTGGATTGGCCAAAAAGCCTTCTTGAACTTCAGCAACGCTGTAAGTGGGCAATGCAGATTCACTGACAAACCACAGACCCTCGTCTTTAGTATGCTGAGAGCGATCAGTTGGTTGCGTACTTGCAAATGATTCTAGCGTGACACGTTCGCCAGATTCAGCAATTATAAACTGTAATATTTGTCCACCTTTAGTTTCAATAGCGCCATACTCACCCTGAATAAAATTTTTCCACTCCCATGCTTGAGAGCCAACGAATATGGCACCACCGACAATGGTAAGTAACATATATATAGCCACCTTGGTTTTCTGCATCTTGTGCCCAGCATCTACAGCGAGTACCATAGTTACAGAGGAGAAGATTAGAATAAAGGTCATCAAAGCCACATAATACATAGGAGCGTCTATGCCATGTAAGAACGGGAAGTGATAAAACACCTCATCTGCAATGGGCCATGAGTCAATATTTTTGAAACGTGAAAAGCCATAAGCGACCAAAAATCCTGAAAAAGTGAGGGCATCAGAAACGATGAAAAACCACATCATCATCTTACCATATGATGCATTCAATGGCTTGTTGCCACCTCCCCAAACATTTTCGTTTTCTACAATGCCTGTTGTTGCTTCCATGAGTAGTTACTGGTTAAATTGAATACAAAATTACGCATTAAAGTTTATCTTAAAAAGTATAAGAATACAAATAAATATAGCCATAAAAATCCTAGGAAATGCCAGAAGGTATGCGCAAGCACAAAACCAAGTGGTGCATCTAAATAAATACCCTTGATATTGCGAAAAAGTACAATGATTAAAACGACAATTCCACCGATTAGATGAGCAAAGTGTGTTAAAACCAATACATATAAAAAAGAGGTGGTTACTGTGCTCTGCGAACCTGTAAAATAGTATCCATCTGCTACGACATCACTAAACCCAATCCATTGGCTGAAAGCAAAAATAACAGCCAATAAAAGCGTAATAAGCGTATAGCGCGTGACAGCTTGCGAATTACCTACCTTTAAGTTTTTAAACGCCATCCAGAAACTAAGACCACTTATTAAAATCACCAATGTGCTTATGTGAAATGCCTCTGGAAGCCTAAAATTATATAGCCAATCTGGACGTGCCTTGCTTACGACATAGGCACTTGTGAGACCAGCGAACATCATGGTCATACTGATCATGGCAAACCACAACATCATTTTTTTTGCTTTGGACTGGGGGGTCGTTAAAGAAGGATGAAAACTCATTTATATAAATTTATCTATTACGTAAATCCACTGTATTGACATAATGTATATTATGCTAATAATCATTAATTTTTTTGCGCTTAATTCAGATTGGTTTCTGTACAATAAGATCCCATACCACAAAAATATCAAGCCCATGATACCTACAACTGCAGCAGCGGGAATTGTTAGAGTCAATGTGCCACTCAATCCCAAGACTGGAAAAATCGAGATTATTAGAGTCCAAAGCGTGTATAAAATAATTTGAAGTGAGGTTGCACGATCGCGCTTTCCGGTAGGTAGCATATTAATGCCTGTGCGTTGATAATCTTCGTGCATTAACCAACCTATGGCCCAAAAGTGTGGAAACTGCCAAAAGAACTGAATCATAAACAAGATGCCAGGCTCAATACCAAAACTTCCTGTAACCGAAACCCAGCCCAACATAAAAGGGATAGCTCCTGGTATGGCACCTACAAATACAGAAAGTGGAGTAATGGTCTTGAGTGGCGTATAGGCACAACAGTATAGGAAAACTGAAATAGCACCAAACATGGCTGTTTTTGGATTGAAATCATACAGAATCACCAAGCCAATGATAAGTAATATGATAGCAATAGCAAATGCAGTTTGTGTTGACATACGATGAGTAGGAATGGGGCGGTTTTGCGTCCGATTCATTTTGGCGTCAATATCTTTTTCAATGATTTGATTAAATGCATTTGATGCGCCTGCCAAGCCATAACCTCCCAAAGAAAGTAAAAGAATATGCCAACCCGATGGTACTTGCGCTGCTAGCAAATAACCCGCAATTGAAGAAAAAACAACTGAAAGTGTTAGCCGCGATTTGGTTAGCAACAGAAAGTCGCTCAAAAACAGATATAACGCTGGGATTTTATGGGTGTTAGCTAGCATGTAATGTGTACTATTACGGTTGTAAAGATACTGCAGAAAAGCAGCTTACGCAACGCAATATGCTCAAAAGAAGGTTCTTGTTTTTTTATTACTGTAGCCGAAAATCTATAGTGGAGCAAAACGACACTCAAAACGCAAGAACAAGTTGTTTGCCTCGACAAATGGTGGGAAGACAGCCAATAAAATGGTTGGCTTCTTTATCTGGGTTTTATAATGGGTGATTTGAGTCAAAAAGTGCCAAAAAACCCAGCTGTTGCCGCGCGGTTTTTATTGTAACCTAAACGTAATGGGAATACTAAATGGAACTCGAACTGGGCGTCCGCGTTGCTTTCCTGGTGTCATCGTTGGAAGTTTGCCAATAATACGATTGGCTTCTTTCTCTAAATTTTTATCCGGTCCACGTGTTCTAATGCCTGTGATAGCACCATCTTTGTCAATAACGAATTGAACATACACGCGACCTTGAATACCCATTTCTTGGGCAATTTCAGGATAACGGAAGTTTTTGGCTATATGACGTTGTATCTTTTCTTGAAAACACTTTCTGCGTTCTGATTTTTTAACACGTTCACAACCTGGAAACAACGGAACATCTTCAATAATGGCAAAGGGAACATCCACGTCCAAGTCCTCTTCCATCACTTCAACTTCCTCAATAATTTCATCTTGGGTGGTTTCTGTGGATTCGATTACTGTTTCTTCTATTTCTTCCTCATCTTCAACTACCTCGATAATTTCTGGTGCTGGAGGGGGTGGGGGAGGTGGGGGTGTCTTGATTTGTTCAGTAAGTGGAATAAGTTCATCATCATCGTCATCTACATTGAGTGCCTCATATCCATACATGGATTTGTCGTAGGTTTTCCATTCAATTGCTTGCCAGGAAATGAAGAGTACCAAGCAAAGACCAATGGCGAAATATAATTTACCATTCTTTCTTAAATCAGCGCTAGGATTTTTTTTCGGTTGCATTTGATATATTTAATGAAAAGCTAAAATAATGATTTTAATAAAAATAATAGATTAAATATAAAGGAGTCGTAAATTAATTAATAATTGCTTGATATCCCTCGTGAGTGAGCAAGGTCTGTATTTGAGATGGATCACTAATTTTCATTTTAATAATCCATCCTTGATCATATGGGTGATCGTTTACCAGTTCTGGAGTATCCTCAAGATTTTCGTTAAATGCCGTGATTTCACCAGCAAGAGGCAAAAATAAATCTGATACTGTTTTAACTGCCTCAACCGTTCCAAAAACGGATTCCTTGTCTAAGGATTCACCTAAGGTTTCAACTTCAACGTAAACAATGTCACCCAGTTCTCCTTGGGCAAAATCGGTTATACCAACAGTTGCTTCATTTCCCTCAATACGAACCCATTCATGGTCTTTTGTATATTTTAAATCCTTTGGTATACTCATTTTTCAATTTTGCTTAAATGTAATGCAAACACCCTAATTTCCAAAATTGTATCTCAATGTTATTCCAGCACGAACATTGGTTTGTGGGAAAGCCGTTGATATAGCAAATTTTGAAAATGCGTGGTCATAGAAAAAAAGCGCATTAAAATTGCGAGAAAGTGAATAATCAGCCGATAATTTGAGCGACCACAAGCGTTGCCCGGCAGTGGCCTGATCGCTTAAAAGATCTAAGTTTCGGATAAGGGTAATGTTATCGCGAACAGATAAATCTGCTTTGATGTTAATGTCTCCATTAAGCTTGGTTGACTTACCGCCGATGTTAGTTTTAAACTTTACATTTTTAATGCGATAACCCATACCAACAATCAATTCATCACCAGAAGTTTCAGTAAGTAAGTTGTTGTCTAGGGATAAGGATAATGCACGGTCTTTACGTACTTCAGCGGAAAGTTGAAGACTGTTTTTTAGTTCAAAATCAACTTTAAACAATGGGTTAAATTGCTCTACTAAGTTTACGTTGGTATAAAGGATTTTGTTCATAAGATTACCCGATTGGTCGGTGGCATTCGCTTGATATTCAAGGTTAGTGACAAAGGCATTGAGTGTATGGCTGGCCCTGTAGCCGTGTGAAATTGCAAATCGGTTAAATCGTTTTTTAAATGATTTCAATCGCATAAATCCGGTATACTGCATATTCCAGTTAGGCAGCGGGAAGCTGCGTTTTGCGTCTGTGCTAACCGAATTAGGGTCAGCACCTGTATAAGCAGCCAAAAATGCAGGAATAAGCACTGCTTGATTAGTTTTTCCATAGCCCTTTGGAAAGCCATCTACATCAATATTTCCAGCTGGGATATCTCTTTCAGTACGCAATCGTTCTGCAATAATTAATCGATTTGCTTTGAGGTCCTCAAAGGCTTTTGATGCTAAACCATCCCCACTAAATGAGGTGCGCAACATAATTGTTGAAATTTCAAAATTACCAAACAAACGCGGAGACAATGCATTGTAAACGCCATTAACAACCCTAAAGTTTTCTGAATTGTTTTCTGAATAGCTCCGGTTCCCCGTCAGATCCAGTTGGAGTCCTTGTATCAATCCAATTTCAGCAGTGTAAGTTACTTCATTGTTATGCACGGTTGCATAAGCCTGGTTAAAGTTTGGGAATTCAGTAAGCCATCCTCTTTTTGCTGCCTCAAAACGAATATCTTCTTGACGCCCCAAAGCAAATGCTATACCTGGGTTAGCTGTTCCTAAAAAACCTATGTTTTGTGTATAACCAGGTAATACAGTTCCGTTGTTTTCACTAAATGAAATCTGCACCCTTCTCAATGCAGTAACAACACCTATCAATGAGTTTTTAATTTTTACTCCAGGCTTTTTTTTATCACTTTGTTTAGTCTTTTTACGCAATCCTACAGCATTATAGAGGGCCTGCATATTAGCACTTCCGTTCCACTGTATCGTATTGGCGTTCTGTAGCGTATGAACAATACCCAGCGTATTATTATTTTCATCAACCACATTGGCCAAGGCAGAGGCACCACGCTGCCAATTAAAATTTCCTGTATAAGAGTAAGCTCCATCTAAGAAAGATAATAATGGAATATACTCAAATGGGAGCTGATAAGTAGCGCCGATAGACTGATCAAAACGGTCCATTTGTCCTGTGTCCCAAATACCATCCCAAATATCCAATGAGGTGTCGACTTCTGTATTGCCTGTTGTACCATTCTCCAAATAATTGCGAACAATATTTTGGCTTGATGCAGAAAAATCAATACGAAATGAGTTGGTCAGGTTATGGTTAACCGTGAACAACCAATCAAAAAGGTAGTTACGTTGTTGTAAATCTGGCAAAGGTAACTGGCTTGAGGCATCCATTCCTTCAAGAAATACCTGTCGAAAACGTTGGCTTTGGAAGGTTCTGTTGATATTAGCAGCAAATGAAACTGAGCTGGGCATCAAATTCAAATTGATTTCAGACAACCAACGTAAATACTTTTTACTGGTTATTGCCTGTACCTTTCCAAGTGGTTTTAAAGATAGCGGCTTGAATGCATAATTATATCCAGCACCCAAACGCACGTTCTGAAAAGCATAGTTTTCAATTTCAAAGTCATTTCTTTTTTCTTCGTTATAAGAATAAGATAAATCTAAGTTCTCAATATCAAAAAAGTTCTGCTTGGCATCTGAACTACGCTGCTTACGAACACCTATTAAATTAATGCTTTTAAGTTTGGCGACACTAAGTGCCTGTTCCCTAATAGCATCACGTTCGTCTTTAGTATCAGCAGTATCCAACCTGTCTTGTAACTCAATGTCCCTATAGTAAGGGTCATATTTTGGGGTAACAACTTCTTGGTTATAACTATAACTTAGCGGAAGTATAAGTCCCCATTTTTTTGGAAACAACATCCCCGCATTAATACTTGTGGCTAGTCCATAGGAGCTTATATCGTCTTGACTTCGCATATTTGGTGACTGATCAATAGCGCCAAACCCTACAGTAGAGATAGCCCCGTTTAGAGTAACGTTTGCAAAGTCCGCTAGGTTGGCATCCAGTGTGCCAACGGCAGCCCAACCACCTTCAGCGTCAATTTCTGATAGTCGAAGTTCGTTAAACCAAACTTCTCCGTCAAGGTTATTACCAATAGTAGTACTGGGGTTTTTAACTCCTACTACTAGGGTTCTTATCGCGCCAAGTGTTGGGTTACCACGTATAGCTAGTTTGTATTTTTTATCACCCGGCAAACTGGAGCTTGGTGTGAATTCATGTATGCGCTCAAGATTCTCATCAAAATAAGTGGCGCCCACTATTTCTCGATTTGCTATGGATTTGGCCTTAATTTTTGTTAACCATTCAACAGGGATATTTATTTCGTTCGATGCCACTTGCCAGACCTCCTCAGCTGTTAAATTATTTGACACGCCATTTGTATAATCTGTTGGTTTAAGCGGGATTTCTATTTGATAATAGTTTTCATCTAAATCCGTTCCCAATCGGATAAAAGCGACCATACGTTCATCTATGTCGTTATTCGCACCCTCACCTGGCAACGGGTTTTCATCGGGCAAAGATTCAGCATGTAAAAACATGCGTAATCGTTTGTATTGACGCATGTCTAAATCTATGTGCTTGTAAACTCCTTGCCCGTCTTCGGGGGCTAAATCTCTTACTCTTAGAGATAGCGATTGTTCGTTTTCACGAATCAAATTATTGTAGCTGTTCAAAGTTTCACGCACAATGCCAGGTGGAAGTTTGTAGCGTATGGGTGTTCTTGTTTCGTTCTCTAATACATTGACCGCACTTACTTCAAGTTGGGTATTAGGGTATGCGATCTGTTTCGTGTTGAGTGGTGAGGGCACACGTGTCCAATCAGCACGAACAACATCCAATGTGCCAAAACGAAAAACTGTAGGCTGGCTAAAACCAGTTAACATCATCCGCATAAAGCGAATTGACCTCAAGTCACTCATCCCGTTAATGGCTTCAAAATAATTTCTCTTTTGTGGGGCTTCATAATATTCTGCTACAACTGGAACGCGGAATTGAAGCCAACGTGATGAAGTGACTTGGCCATTTGGTAATTCAATATTATCATTTTCACGCACATCAACTAAGAATGGGTGGCTACCAACCTGCATATTTTTTTGAATAGGAATACGGTATTGATAATACCTATCAATAGTATTCATGGTATTGTCCTGATTAAGATCCTCCGCGTCTGGCGTAGTATATGAACCCCTGAACTGTTCTGAAACTTCAATTGGAGAATTTCCTTGGGTGCCGTTGTAATTTTTATAGCGATCTAATACAGAACCGCTGCCTTGACCAAAATAGCTGTAGTTGTCACCTGCGGGGTCATCTGAAGGACCATTTGTATATATGATACGTTCTTCATTATCGTTAAGTCCGTCTAAACCTACATCTTGCAAACTACGGTTTTGTCCATCGGCATCAAAAGCATAAACCAACGACTGCGTAGCTGGTGTTATACCCCAAGAGGTGTTGTAGGTCGCTGTGTTTTGACTTAAAGCTGGAAGTCCGTTTTCGTACAACTTCCGTCCATCATTCAATATATCTTCAGAAATATTACCCAGATGAAATACCAATTCACCCAAATCATCAGTTGTAGAAGTTTGTTCTGAAAAAGTGTCTAAGAGCCAAAATTCAATATACTCCACATTGGACTGTGCAAAGTCAGTGGTAGACATGGCGCGTGTAATACCTGCCCAATTTTTTTCTGGATTAGAGCCAAAAGAAGGGGCATTATTATAGGGTCCTCGCTCAGTTGGATAATAAGCCAAGTCAAATGTGTATTGTACCATAGACTGTCCTTGAACAATATCTCGTTGAGGGAAAATTTCTTCAATAAAAATACGCCTGGCCGCATCGGTGGAAAGGTCATTGTCAGAAATACCACTTGGTCTTCTATTAGAATAAAACAGCGGATCAATATTGTACCATGAAAGTTTTGCGCGCTGATAACCCGCGCTTATATCATCTACACCCGCACTTGAACCTGCTATGGGCAATTGTTTTGAGGGTGCAGGCACACTAGATATAAACCAAGAATATGTGTCTCTAATATCAAGATTGGTCTGGGTTCCCTCAAAATCATCAATATATGTGGTAGCAGCATTGTCAAGCTGAGTGCCTCTTGGCTGTCCCACTTTCAAATAAGCAGCCTCTGCACGAATGGAAACATTTGATGCTACACGTGTATCAATATTTGGGAGCTTATTGACCATTCTAGTGAGAAACGGAATTTCCTTTGAGAAATTTCCGCTCAATCCAATCATGGTGTTATTTACTGGCTCTGAGCCATAATTTGCTTTTTGAGTAAGGGGTCGTTCGCTAAGACGCATATAAGTTCCGCCAAGTAATAAGTCGTCATTTACTTTATGCTCGGCAGCGAAACCCATGAAGCGCTTGTTCTGCTGACCAAACAGGGTATTGCTTTCATTAGAAACCTCTATTGGTATGTTCGAATTTTTTATGCCCTCGTTCAGTATGGTAACGCGTCCAAGTTGATAATTAACCATGTAATCTAATCCCTCTTGAAGCAATCTGCCGCCAGCGGTAACACGAACAGAACCACGCTGTATGTTAAAAGCACCAAGTGATATTCCTTGCCCACCACCTGTTGATTTGTAACGTCCTTTTAACTCAAATTTATTGTATCGTTGATAGTCAGCTGCATCTCTTTTTGTGATATCATACATCTCTTTGTAGACATACTTCTTTTGGTTTTCATTGTATAAATTTCTATTAGAATAATCCTCATTAGGGTCGTCCTTTAACAATTCAAATAAGTACTCACCAAAAGGCTCTACACTTGGAAAAATGATTTGACCCTGTTCTGGAAGCACCGTAATACCACTTATGAAATCGAAAAAACCATCACCTTCAGATTGAACATCTTGATAGATATTAAGTTTATCAAGCCCAAAAAGATTGAGTAAAATACGCTCCTCTGTCCCTGCTGGCCATTCACTTTCTGCGCCTTCTACAGGTGTTATAAAATTTGTTGGCGAAGGATCTGTGTATACAATATTAAATACAAGGTCTTGTTGGTCTAGCTGAAATGCGCCAATGTTGTAAACGTTCTTCATCATCAGGTCAAACACAGGTTGAGCCACATCAAATACGGAGCTTTTAAGCATTTTGACCACCAAGCTATTATTGTTTACAATTGGAGCCGTTGGCAATCCGGAAATAGCAGTCGAAGCAACACCATCACCCGCAAATTCACCTACTTGATAGGTTTGGCCATTAACGGTATATTGAAAAGCAACAGCCAATACTTCGTCATTGTTTAAAGGCTGATTCAATGAAATATATCCCAACTGCTTGTGTAGGTTGTATTCGCTTTCATTTAACTTACGAGCACTTTCCAAAATGGCGTAGTCACGACCCTCGTTGACTTGAGACGAAAGTGCGCCAAAGCCATCTTTTGCTGTTGCAATATCACGAATATCTTCTGTAAGAATTCCAGCTCCGCCGATGGCAAGAGGGTCTACCCTATTCACATCGTTATCTGGGAATGAATTGGGTGCTGCATTAAAAAAGCCTGTCGTAACATTATCCAGTATAACCACATCTGGACTAGACTCTCCCAAATCTTGAAGAGCAATAAGGTTTCTCACATTACTTGTTCTTGCTGAACGGTTGGTAACCCAGACTTCAATACGATTAATGTCAATTGGAGAGTTGATATAAGGGTAAGTTTTAACCGATTTATTGTAATTATCTCTAAAGTATTGTGCCAAGAAAAAGTGTCTGTTGTCCTCATAGTCTAAGGCAAATAGCGAAAATTCTTCAAGAGTACCCTCTCCGTTGGTTTGAATAGTTTGACTTTGCGATCGTTGCTCTGAAATAACGGCGGCTATGTTTGTATTGCCAAACTTCAATTCTGCTTTAACGCCAAATAAGCTTTGAGCACCTGTGATAAGTGAGCTGTTTATGGGCATGCTAACATTACCCACCTCTAGTTTTTGAAGTATGCCATCTTCATTGCCGCTTATACCTTGATCTCTAATATTTTGAATGCCGTTTAACTTGTCCTTTCCATTATTCACAAAATCATTTCCTTTATTTAATAGGTCTTTACCTTTGTTGATGGTGTTTTGTACACTACTCGGCACCAAGTCTTCTGGGAAAAATTCCAGTTTTACAACACGTTGAAAATCAAAAGTAGACTGGGTATCATAATTTGCATTAACTTTCAATCGGGTACCTATAGTACCAGTAAGTGCAAGGTTAATACGTTGGTTGAAATCAAAAGCAAGGCTGCTTTGATTACGAGGAGAAAGGCTAGGATTTCCTGTCTTTTGATAACGAATTCCGAGATCAATACTTGCAGAACCTTGCGGACGGATATCAATCTCATTACTTCCAAAAATGCTTTCAAAAAGCTTAGAGTTGACATAATAATCTGGCAACTGGTCTTCTTGAGTTTCATCGTCCTCATTAATTCCAGCCATGGCTTCTTGTTTCTCTCGTATATAAGCTCTAGACTTTTCTGCAAATACACTTCTTCGGTATTCATCGGGGGTAAGTGCTAAGGGTTTTTGTGTGTCTATACGCCCAACCTTGACATTGTAGAAATACAAGTTCAATTTTGGATCAAATGTATAGGATGCGGCAAAAGAGCTGGGTTTATTTTTAAGGCTTATTTTCTTGAGGTTTTGTGCTAAAACCAGGCTGTCAGTACGAACAGTTGTTTTATTTTGAGCATATAAATCAATAGAAAACAGCGTACTTATTAGCAGCAAAAATAGTGCTGTATTCTTATTGGTTATGATTTGCATTATAATTTATTCAGTGCATTTTTAATCAAACGATCTACGGGCATCTCAGGTTCCACTTGTAAAAGTCCGTCAATGACCTTTTGGGTTTGCTTAATCGGATAACCTAAAACACTCAATGCAGACAACGCTTCATCGCGCTGGGTATTGTTCAAAGCCAATGCTATTTCTTCATCTGCTATTATACCAGTAACCTTATCTCTTAAATCAACTATAACACGTTGGGCTGTTTTGGCACCAATCCCCTTGACTGCTTGGATGGCAGCCACATTATCGGTTTGTATGGCTTGCACCACTTCTTGTGGGCTCATGGACGAAAGCATTGTTCGTGCTGTATTAGCACCTATCCCACTGACACTGAGTAATAACCTGAAAACAGATCGCTCAACTTTTTCCATAAACCCGTAGAGGTTTTGTGCGTCTTCACGAACTTGCATATGGGTGTAAATACAAATAAGCTCATCTACTGGTAACTGCCCGTAAGTGTTAAGAGAAATATTTACTTCATAACCAACACCATTGCAGTCTACCACTATAGTTGTAGGGGTCTTACTAACGAGTCTCCCATTTAGTTGTGTAATCATTGCATGTTTTAAGCATATAAACTTCGGAATAAAAAGTATTATCTACTAATGTATTTTAAAATAGAATATAAACATATTACAACTTAGGCCCAAAATCAGAAATTCTGTAATTGTTTTCAAAATAAATTGTTTGAAATTATCAATAAACAGAGCCGCTAATTTTTTTGTTTTGCGCATCTACCGCAGCAACTGCTGTCATGTGAATAATTTCATCAACACTAGCACCCAATTGTAAAATATGTACGGGGTGTTTGAGTCCCATCATAATGGGGCCTATAGAAAGCGCATTGTCTAATTCTTTAATGAGTTTGTACGCAATGTTTGCTGCATTCAAATCGGGTAATATCAAAGTGTTTACCGCGGCCCCTGCAATCTTTGAGAAAGGGAACTTATTGGCTAGCATTGTTTTATTTAGGGCAAAATCTGCCTGTATGGGTCCATCAACGGCAATATCAGGTAGGAAACGATGCAACAGTTTTACAGCTTTACTAACCTTTTGAGCATCTTCATTTTTTGATGAACCAAAGTTAGAATATGAAAGCATGGCAACCTTTGGCTGAATACCAAACAAGGAAGCGGTATGAGACGTCATTTGTGCAATCTTAGCCAAATCTTTTGCAATGGGATTGATGTTAATTGAAGTGTCGGAAATAAACAAAGGTCCTCGATTGGTTATCATCAAGTTGGTGGTGGCCACGCGGTTTACTCCATCCTCCATATCAATAACTTGTAACACTGGTTTTAAGACATTAGGGTAGCTACGGCTATAGCCCGAAATCATGGCATCTGCATCTCCCTCACGAACCATCATGGCAGCATAATAGTTGCGTTCACGCATACGTCTTTCTGCATCATAAAGTGTAGTGCCCTTTCGTTGACGCAATTGCCAATAGGTGTGAGCATATTTTTCACGTGTTTCTTTTAATGTTTCTTTTTTTGGGTCAATAATGGTCACATTGCCCTCAAACTCAATTGTAGCCATCATTTCGCGGATGTGCATCTCATCGCCTAGCAAAATTGGAATGGCTATCCCTTCCTCTTGTACCAATTGCGCAGCTTTAAGTACATCAAGTTCATCTCCTTCAGCAAAAACAACTCTTTGCAGCTGGCTTTTGGCTTGACTGGTAATCAGGCGAACAAGTTTTTTGTCGGACCCTGTGCGGGCATGTAATTCTTCTTGATATTTATTCAAATCCTTAATGGGTGCAGCAGCCACTCCACTTTCCATGGCAGCTTTGGCAACAGCTATAGGTACATTTGTGATGAGTCTTGGGTCAAAGGGTTTTGGAATGATGTAATCTTTCCCAAAGGTAAGTTTGGTTGCTCCATAGGCAATATTAACTTGCTCTGGAACTGTTTCTTTGGCCAAGTCTGCCAGTGCGTGAACAGCTGCCATTTTCATGGCCTCGTTTATTTTGGTAGCACGTACATCCAATGCGCCCCTAAATATAAATGGAAAGCCAAGAACGTTATTTACTTGATTGGGAAAATCAGAACGGCCAGTAGCCATAATCGCATCTTTTCGTGTAGCAACAGCTAAGTTGTAGTCAATTTCTGGGTTTGGATTTGCCATGGCAAAAACAATGGGATTTGGTGCCATGGATTTTAACATTGCGGGAGTCATGATATCAGCTTTTGATAAACCAATAAATACGTCGGCACCTACTAAGGATTCTTTTAGAGTATGCAAATCTACTTTTGTAGCAAATTCTGCCTTTTGCGAAGTCAGATTTTCTCTGTCTTCTCTAATTATTCCCTTGCTATCAGTCATTATCATATTTTCTGGTGATACACCCAAAGCCCGGTATAATCGAGAACAAGAAATGGCTGCAGCACCTGCGCCACTAATAACCATTTTTACTTTTGATAATTCTTTTTGCGCTAGTTCAACCGCATTGAGCAAGGCAGCTCCAGAAATAATAGCCGTACCATGTTGATCATCGTGCATGACAGGTATGTTGAGTTCATCTACCAGTCTGCGTTCAATTTCAAAAGCCTCTGGTGCTTTGATATCTTCCAAATTAATACCGCCAAATGTGGGTGCAATATTTTTTACAGTTGCTACAAAAGCATCTACATCTTTGGTGTTTACTTCAATATCAAAAACATCGATGCCTGCAAAAATTTTAAAAAGTAGTCCTTTTCCTTCCATCACGGGCTTGGAAGCTTCGGGTCCGATATCTCCTAAACCCAATACAGCAGAACCATTTGAAATTACGGCAACCAAGTTGGCTTTATTGGTGTATTTATAAACATTCCCTGTCTCCTTTTCAATTTCTAGACAGGGCTGTGCCACACCTGGAGAGTAAGCTAAAGACAAATCTCTCAGACTTGCGTAAGGTTTACTAGGGTTTACTTCTAATTTTCCTGGCTTGGGTTTTGCGTGATACACAAGAGCTTCACGTCGTTTACTCTCTTTGCTCATACACTTGGTGATTTATTTAAGAAAGGTATTGATTTCTATCTATTTTAAAAACTCTAAATTTCGCTTTAATCCATTAAACCCTGTTCGCTGTACAGCACTTACTTCAAACAAGCGATTAAAGACTTCCTCAGTAACTTCATTCCAATCGGTTTGGGTCATATTCATTAGTTCGGGTTTTGGTTTAAAATGAGGTTCCTCGTGTGGTGTGGCAAACCGGTTCCAAGGACAAACTTCCTGACAGATGTCACAACCAAAAGCCCAGTTTTCAAATTGACCTTTAACATCTTTAGGAATGGCACCTTTTAGCTCTATGGTGTAATAGGAAATGCACTTGCTAGCATCTAACTCATAAGGAGCCACAAAAGCATCTGTAGGACACGCATCTAAACAAGCCGTACAGCTACCACAATGGTCTGTTACAGCACCGTCCGCTGCTAATTCTAAATCCAAAATAAGTTCAGCAATGAAAAAATAAGAACCATTTTGTTTCTGAATAAGATTGGTGTTTTTACCTACCCAACCCAGCCCGCTTTTGGCTGCCCACACCTTTTCAAGTATGGGAGCAGAATCTACAAATACACGTCCTCCAACTGATCCTATTTGATCTTGAATGTGGTGCATAAATGCAAAAAGTTTGTCCTTGATTATATGGTGATAATCCGCACCATAAGCATAACGTGCAATCTTTGGTGCATTTGCATCTGCAGGCTTTTCCTCGGGAAAATAATTAAAAAGTAAAGACACTACACTCTTTGCGCCTGGCACTAATTTTGTTGGATCGAGGCGTTTGTCAAAGTTGCGCGCCATATAGCCCATTTGACCGTGATGATTTTGGTTTAACCACGACTCTAATCGTGGTGCTTCCTCCTCTAAAAAAGTTGCTTTGGAAATCCCACAAGACATAAATCCCAACTGATGGGCGATCTCCTTAACTACTGCAGCATGACGTGCTGCAATACTCAAAACAAACCTTTTTGATTGTTAGGTATGGTCTTGCCGAGGTGTTTATATGCCTTTTCGGTAACCTCGCGGCCACGTGGTGTACGCATCAAAAATCCTTCTTGAATTAAAAATGGTTCATAAACCTCCTCGATGGTTTCACCATTTTCAGAAACAGCAGTAGCGAGAGTGTTAATACCTACTGGGCCCCCTTTGAATTTATCGATAAGTGTGGTGAGGATTTTGTTGTCCATCTCGTCCAAGCCATGCGCATCAACATGCAAGGCTTTCAATCCTATTCGCGTAATATCTAGATTTATGGTACCGTCTCCTTTAATTTGTGCAAAATCACGAATACGACGTAAAAGTGCATTGGCAATACGAGGTGTTCCACGGCTTCTACTGGCAATCTCAATCGCTGCCTTTTCTTCTATAGGAATATTTAAAATATTGGCGCTTCGTGTTACGATACCTGCGAGAACCTCTGTGGAATAATACTCAAGCCGGCTGTTGATGCCAAAACGTGCACGCATGGGTGCAGTCAAAAGACCAGAACGTGTAGTAGCACCTACGAGAGTAAATGGGCTTAATTCGATTTGGACCGAACGAGCATTAGGACCTGTTTCAATCATGATGTCAATGCGGTAATCTTCCATGGCAGAGTATAAATACTCTTCAACGACGGGGCTGAGGCGGTGTATCTCATCAATAAACAATACATCGCGAGGCTCTAAATTTGTAAGCAGGCCTGCCAAATCTCCGGGTTTGTCCAGTACCGGGCCAGAAGTAAGCTTGAGTTTGACACCTAGCTCTTGTGCCAATATATGTGCCAAGGTAGTCTTTCCCAGTCCTGGCGGACCATGCAATAGTGTGTGATCAAGGGCTTCGACTCGCTGATTGGCTGCCGCAACAAAAATTTCAAGGTTCTCAAGCACTTGAGGCTGACCGTTAAAATCATTAAATGTAAGTGGTCGCAAGGCACGATCAATATCGTGCTCTTCATTACTTAAGTTCTCACCGGTTGGATCTAGATGTTCATTCATCTATCCAAAGATACGGAAAACAAAAAAGCGCTGTCTCTTAACAAGCCCAAGATTCTTACAGAACCATATTTTAGTGTTGAAGTTCTTGCTCACCTTTGGCTAGTGGAACACTTTGAGGAACAAAGTCCTCTTCTTGACCAGGCTTGGAGTAATCGTATGCCCAACGATGTACTTGCGGTATCTTTCCGGGCCAGTTTCCGTGTAAATGTTTCACAGGAGTTGTCCACTCCAATGTATTTGATTTCCACGGGTTTTGTACCGCCTTTTTACCATAGAAAATACTGCTAATAAAGTTGTACAAGAACACCAGCTGCGCAGCACCTGCAATCAAAGCAAAAATGGTGATGATAACGTTGATGTTTGCCAAGTCATCGAAATATGGAAACGCCGTGTTGGAATAATATCTTCTAGGAAGTCCTGCCATTCCGATAAAGTGCATGGGGAAAAATACACCATAAGCACAAATAGCCGTCACCCAAAAGTGAATGTAACCCATGTTCTTATTCATCATGCGTCCAAACATTTTTGGGAACCAATGATATACCCCAGCAAATAACCCATACAATGCCGAAATACCCATTACCAAGTGAAAGTGTGCCACTACAAAATAAGTGTCATGTACGTTAATATCTAAGGTACTATCCCCTAAAATAATTCCCGTCAGACCACCCGTAATAAAGGTAGATACCAAGCCAATGGAGAACAACATACCTGGATTCATCTGCAAGTTTCCTTTCCACAGCGTGGTGATGTAATTAAAAGCTTTCACTGCAGAGGGTATTGCAATCAATAGTGTAGTAAAGGTAAACACAGATCCAAGGAATGGGTTCATACCTGATATAAACATATGGTGACCCCAAACGATTGTGGATAAAAATGCAATAGCCAATATGGAAGCCACCATGGCACGATAACCGAAAATAGGCTTACGTGCGTTTGTTGCTAATACTTCAGAAGTAATTCCTAATGCAGGTAACAATACGATATATACTTCAGGGTGACCCAAGAACCAAAACAAATGTTCATACAATACAGGTGATCCACCTTGGTAGTGCAAGACTTCTCCTTGAATAAATATATCAGACAAAAAGAATGAGGTTCCAAAGCTTCTGTCCATAATCAATAATAAGGCCGCTGACAACAATACTGGGAATGAAACGACACCAATAATAGCAGTTACAAAAAAGGCCCAAATGGTAAGTGGAAGTCGCGTCATCGACATGCCTTCAGTACGTAAGTTAATTACCGTAACAATATAGTTAAGCGATCCCAACAATGACGATGCAATAAAGATAGCCATAGACACCAACCAAAGTGTCATTCCTAATCCAGATCCAGGTTGTGCTTGAGGTAAGGCACTAAGCGGTGGATAGATTGTCCAACCAGCAGCAGCAGGACCTGACTCAACAAATAGAGAAGAGATCATAATTACTGAAGACAAGAAGAACAACCAGTATGATATCATGTTCAACAAACCAGAAGCCATATCTCGTGCACCAATCTGCAATGGAATAAGTAGGTTACTAAACGTACCACTCAGCCCGGCGGTTAATACAAAGAATACCATAAGGGTACCGTGAATAGTAACCAATGCTAGATAGACATTAGGATCCATTACACCTTCTGGAGCCCATTTTCCTAAAAATGTTTCAAAAACCCAGAAAGACTTTTCTGGCCAGGCCAACTGAAGGCGAAATAACAAAGACATCGCAATACCAATAATTCCCATAATCAGCCCTGTAATTAGGTACTGCTTGGCAATCATCTTATGGTCTTGACTAAAGATGTACTTGGTAATAAATGTTTCTTTATGATGTGCGTGATCTGCTCCCATAGCTATCTTTTTACTGTTGGATGGTTTGGGCAAAAGTAGTTTGCTGTGCCAGCCAATTGTTAAAATCTTTTTCTTCTTCTACTACAATTTTCATTTGCATATTGTAATGCGATGCACCACAAATTTTGTTACAAAGTAACAAATAATCAAACTGATATGCATCAAGCGCTTCTTCGCCGTTGGCCATTAATGCCTTGCTATTGTCATATCTGATTTTATTAATCTTGGCGACTTTGGCCGCCATATCTGGTGTTTGACGCATTTCCTCGGTTGTCATGGATGGTATAAATGAAAACTCCGTAATCATTCCAGGTACACAATTCATCTGAGCTCTAAAGTGTGGCATATAGGCCGAGTGTAATACATCTTGAGAACGCATTTTGAAAATAATTTGGCGACCTTTTGGCAAATGTAACTCTTGCACTACTACGTCGTCTAATCCATTCGGGTCTGAAGAATCAATACCAACCAAATTACGACCATCGTAGTCTTGTAAGAAGCGTACATTGGCATCACCCAAAACACCATCTTGGCCTGAATATCGGGCTTTCCAGTTAAATTGCTGCGCGTAGAGTTCAACTACTAATGCCTCATCATTTTCTTCAATATTCATAATTGAAGTCCAAGTGAAAAGACCATACATGATTAAAACGGCCAAAGTAATCACAGGAATAATCGTCCAAATAAATTCTAGCTTGTCGTTATCGGCATAGAAAAAGGCTTTTTGATCTTTTTTTCCTCTATACTGGTAAGAGAAATAATGGAGTAATGCTTGTGTTATCATTTGTACAAAAAAGATAAGCGCAAATGAAATCCACATCAGGCGATCAATATCTTGTCCATGTTCAGAAGCCGCTTCAGGAAGCAGCACATCTCCCCACGCCCAAAACGAATAAATCGTAATCAGATAAATAAATACCAAAAAGGCAAACATCAATTGGCCGTTCCAATTGTTGTCCTTGTCATTAGCAATTTGTGAGTCGTCTTTGTTTTGACGCAATTGCGACAATTCAAAAATCTTGGTGATTTGCCAAATAGCAATCCCCACTAAAACCAAAATCGCAAAAAGAATAACTGTAGTCATTTATTTGTTTCCTAATTAATACACAAATCGTTCACTCTCTCCAACAAATGGATCGCCACTAGCTTCCAATGGGGCTTTGCTTATGGAACGGAATACCACAAACATAAAGAGTCCTGCAAAGAAGAAGAATCCGCCTATTTCAGCCCATCCAATAAACCATTGATCTCCAACGGTAGCAGGCATTATCATGTTGTAAATATCAATATAATGACCCAATACTATTACTATTCCAGCCATCACGATAATCCAATTAGATCTTTTGTAATCGCTGCTAATTAATATGAGCAATGGGAATAAAAAGTTCATCGCAATCATACCAAAAAACGGCAAATTGTAGTCGTCTATCCGTGTCAAGAAATACGTAACCTCCTCAGGGATATTTGAATACCAAATCAACATAAATTGAGAGAACCACAAATAGGTCCAGAACACACTAAAGCCAAACATAAACTTAGCCATGTCATGCAAGTGGTTGTGGTTTACTTTAGGTAAATACCCTTTTGATTTTAGATAAATAGTAATCAAAGCAATCACCGTAACAGCAGTTACCAGCATACTTGCTAAAACATACCATCCAAACAAGGTACTAAACCAGTGAGGATCTAAAGACATAATCCAGTCCCAAGACATCATAGACTCAGTAACAAAGAAGAATACCAAAAATCCTGCAGAAATACGGAAGTTCATTTTATGGTTGCGAATGTCACCCACAATTGCGTTGTCCTGTGCCAATGAGAGTCTACGTGATAAATAGCGATAAAGGTTCCAGCCAATTAGGTAGATGGCTGCTCTAAGCAAAAAGAAAGGTACGTTGAGGTAGCCTACTTTTCCTTGAATAATTTCATCGTGTGCAACGGTTTCCGCATCCATCCAGACAAATAGGTGGTTGGCGTGTAGTCCAGTAAGCACAAGGAATACATAAATGATAATTGAGCCGGGCACCAAATAAGACGTAATTCCCTCCATAACGCGATAGAGCAATATAGGCCAGCCTGCTTGTGCTGCCCGTTGGATGGCATAGAACGCTAGGGTCCCCAATGCTATCATAAAGAAGAAAAACGCAGCTACATAAAGTGCAGCCCAAGGTTTGTTTTGCAGTTGGTGTAATAGGTGTTCGCCGTGGTCATCTGCATGGGTGCTTTCTTCGGCGTGATCGCCTGCATGATCATGGGCATGGCCGTCATCTGCGTGGCCGTGGTCATCCGCATGGGTATTGTCTTCGGCTTGACTATGGTCATCGGCGTGATTATCGCCGTGGCCGCCTCCGTGTCCTCCGTGCGCATCGGCAACCATAGCTTGTGCTTCAACTACCGTAGAGGGTGCACTCAAAAAGCCAATCGTTAACCCAATAAGACCTAGTCCCATGAGCACATAGTTGATAATTTTCAGTCGTTGCGTGAAGTTATACATGGCCAATTATTTTGTCAATTCGTTACGTAAATACATTACATGTTGGGCAATCTGCCAGCGTTCGGTTGCATTTACCTGTCCTGCGTGTGAGCCCATGGAATTTTTTCCATACATCAACACGTGATAAATACTCCCATCTGTGATTTCTCTGTCGGCATAGCTAGGTATACCTAAAAACTTTTCGCGAGTCATCAAAATACCTTGACCGTTTCCTTTATCCCCGTGGCAGACAGCACAATAGACGCCGTACAATTCTTTTCCCTCAGCGCGATGTTCCGCCGTAATTGCTAATGGTGATTTCAGGTTTGCCTTTGCGGCTTCATACCCATCATTAGTGTCTGGATAATCGTAAGGTGCCCATCCGCGTGCAACAGAACCCTCAGCGGGAAGTTGCGCTTCAATACCATTATTAAATGCGTCAGATTCGGCATAGGTTTTATAACCTACCGACTCATACATATTTGGAAAATATTGGTAATTGGGCTTTGATGAATCAAAACAAGACACCAGCAACAATGAACTTAAAACGGCAAGGATGCTTACTTTTTTCATGCGTCTTGATTTTTGTGAATACTAATCTCTATAGTGCCTGTTTTTTTTAACAGGTTAATTAATTCTTTCTCATCACCTGACAAGGCTACTTGCATTAAGAATTTGTCGTCAGTAGTTTCGGGCATAGGATTTTCTGCTTTTTTGAACGGCCATAGTCGGCTGCGTAAATAGAATGTAATTACCATAAGGTGTGCGGCAAAAAATATCGTCATTTCAAATATTACAGGAACAAAGGCAGGTAAGTTTTCCATAAACGAAAAACTGGGCTTACCTCCAATGTTCATCGGCCAGTCAACTATCATGATATAGTTAATCATGGTAATGGCAACCGCAAATCCTAGGATACCGTAAATAAAGGCAGTAATAGCAAGGCGGGTGCTGGCCAGTCCCATAGCATGGTCAAGACCGTGCACGGGAAATGGTGTAAACACTTCTTCTATATGATATTTTGCTTTTCTTACGTCTTTAACAGCGTGTAAAAGCTTATCATCATCGTCATAAACGGCATGTACTATTTTACTACTCATGGTGGCTATGCGTGTTTTTATATTTATCTCCTGATGTTTTCAAAATTGATTTCACCTCGGCTTGTGCAATTACTGGGAACGTTCTAGCGTATAGTAAGAACAGCACAAAGAAGAAACCAATAGTTCCAATAAAGATCCCTATATCGTAAACTGTTGGTTCAAACATAGTCCAGGAAGATGGTAAATAGTCACGGTGTAACGAGGTTACAATGATTACAAAACGCTCAAACCACATTCCGATGTTTACCACAATTGAAATGATAAATGAGAACATTATACTGGTACGTAATTTTTTAAACCACATCAACTGTGGAGAGAATACGTTACAGGTCATCATGGCCCAATATGCCCACCAGTAAGGACCAGTTGCGCGGTTAAGGAATGCGTACTGTTCGTACTCCACACCTGAATACCAAGCAATGAACAGCTCGGTTATGTAGGCAACCCCAACAATTGAACCCGTAATCATGATTACGATGTTCATCAATTCAATGTGTTGTCTTGTTATATAATTTTCTAAATGCGATACTTTACGCATAATAATCAACAAGGTGTTTACCATGGCAAAGCCTGAGAAAATCGCACCTGCAACAAAGTAAGGTGGGAAAATGGTAGTGTGCCATCCTGGAATAACAGAAGTTGCAAAGTCAAAAGATACTATAGTGTGAACAGAAAGAACTAACGGTGTGGCTAAGCCCGCTAATACAAGAGAAACTTCTTCAAACCGTTGCCAGTCTTTTGCGCGACCACTCCAACCAAAACTTAATAAACCGTATATCTTTTTTTGAAAAGGTTTTACCGCTCTATCCCTAATCATTGCAAAGTCTGGTAGTAGCCCCGTCCACCAAAAGACAAGTGAAACAGATAAATAAGTAGAAATAGCAAACACGTCCCACAATAGTGGCGAGTTAAAGTTTACCCACAAAGATCCATATTGATTTGGAATGGGCAATACCCAGTATGCTAACCATGGTCTTCCCATGTGTATAATCGGGAATAATCCCGCTTGAATTACTGAGAAAATAGTCATGGCTTCCGCAGAACGATTAATAGCCATACGCCATTTTTGACGGAATAATAAAAGTACTGCAGATATCAGGGTTCCAGCATGTCCGATACCTACCCACCATACAAAGTTAGTAATATCCCAAGCCCAACCTACGGTTTTGTTTAATCCCCAAACGCCAATTCCAGTAGAAACGGTATAGATGATACAACCCAATCCCCAAATGAAGGCTAAAAGTGCAATAGCAAAAGCGATAAACCACTGCTTGTTGGGTGGATTTTCCACGGGCGCTGCAATGTCAACCGTTACATCATGGTACGACTTTTCCCCTGTTACTAGGGGCTTTCTAATAGGTGCTTCGTAGTGACTAGCCATAAATTGTTCCTTAGGTGTTTCGAATTTTTGTTTGATAAATTACATTGGGCTCCGTACCAATGCTTTCTAACAAATGATACATCCGCTTATCACTTTTTAACTTCGAAATTTCACTCTCTTTATCGTTAATATCTCCAAATACCATTGCGCCTGATCCACATGCATTAGAGCAAGCACATTGCCAATCACTATCTTTAACTTCACGTCCCTCAAGTTTTGCATCTAATATAGTTTTTTGGGTCATTTGAATACACATTGAACATTTTTCCATTACCCCCCTTGAACGAACCACTACGTCTGGATTTAGTACCATACGTCCTAGGTCATCGTTCATGTGGTAATCAAATTCGTCATTCTTATTGTATAAGAACCAGTTGAATCTACGTACTTTATAAGGGCAGTTATTTGCACAATAACGAGTCCCCACACATCTATTATATGTCATGTGGTTTTGGCCTTGTCGTCCGTGAGAACTTGCGGCGACCGGACAAACGGTTTCACAAGGTGCGTGATTGCAGTGTTGACACATAACCGGCTGGAAGGTTACTTGTGGATTTGCTGAAGGATCTTCCATTTTGTTAAAGGTAGACAGGGAATCTCCTAGTCCACTAATGTTTTCTACCGTCTGTAAATCTCCCTCAAACGTATCTTGTGAAGAATAGTAGCGGTCTATACGCAACCAGTGCATATCACGTGACTTTCGGATTTCTTGCTTTCCAACAACAGGAACGTTGTTTTCGGCATGACAAGCGATTACACAAGCGCCACAGCCTGTACAAGAATTTAAGTCAATAGATAAATTAAAGTGGTGGCCAATAGAGCGGTCAAAGGCTTGCCACATATCTGCTTCAGGAGAGGTTACGTCAATTTCCTCATGGTCACGAGACACTTGTGTCATCGCATTCCAATATTTTACGTCTTTGGTATTGAAAATTTCAAGGGTGGTTTCGCGAACAATCTCACCCCTACCCATAAGTGTATTTTGCAACTGAGTACAGGCAAATTCATGCATGTCACCAGTAGACGTCACGGTTATGGTCTGTACTGGATTGAAGTTCTGATACAGTGGATACGCATTAGTACCAACCTGCATTTCAGATTTCATTGCTGCTGTTTTTCCATAACCCAGCGCTAGTCCTACAGTACCCACTGCTTGTCCAGGTTGTATAAGCACAGGTACTTTTAAAACAATATTGTTGAGTTTGATTTCAGCTATACTGCCGTCAAGCGCACCATCTGACTGGTTAACGTTCTCTAATCCAAGTGCTTCTGCATCAACTTTAGAAACAGTTAAATAGTTATCCCAGGTAACACGAGAAATAGGATCTGGAAATTCTTGCAGCCAAGGATTGTTAGCTTGTTGACCATCACCAATTCCTGTTTTGGTGTAAAGATGTAATTCCAATCCTGCTTTAGATTTGGCACGGACAAGGCGTTGCATTAACGCATCTACATTGTCGCGGTAAACTAAACGATCACTAACAGCGTTTACATGAAATCCGTCGTGAAGGGCTTCATTAAAAGAAGCGCCTTTTAAAATATTCGCTTTCCAGTAAGCCTTGATTGCATCATCATAACTTTGTGTGCTGCCACTTAATTTTAGTAATAAGTCTTGAAATTGTTTGGTGTCAAAAAGTGGACGAATCGTAGGCTGCATCAATGCATAGTGACCCATTTTCATTTCAACATCGCCCCATGATTCTAAATAATGAGGTGATGGTGCTACCCATTGGCATTGGACTGCAGTCTCATCATTTTTCATACTAAAGGTCAAGGATAAATCTACTTTTTTGAGCCCAGCAATGAAAGCGTCTGCATTTGGCAGTGTGTATGCAGGATTAACCCCTGTCATAATCACACCCTTTACTTTTCCGCTATTAAGGTCGTTAACCAACTGATTTATTTGACTTGCATCACCTTGGCGAAGGGAGGTGTTTTGTCTTACATCCATCACTTGAGAACCCAATAATTCGTTAATGGCCAATGCAGCGCGTTGGGCATCCTCATTTTGTAAGCCTGTAACCACTACAGCTCCTTTGCCAGCTGCTTTTAAGGCTACAGCAACCTCAGACACTTTTGCTTTTAATGCCTTTGATAGTGATGTCGGGTAAGCTTTTTGGGTCAATGCGCCATAAAGTGCCGCCAATACAAATTGATGTTCAATCGCAGTAGTGGGTATGCGAAAATCAGCATTGGCGCCAGACAAGGTCATGTTAGACTCAAACTGATAGTGCTTGGACATCTTTGCCTTACCCTTTTTGCCTTTAGGTACTCGGGTTTTGGCATATCCAGTATCATATCCGCCACCTTGCCAGTCTCCAAGGAAGTCAGCATCAATTGAAACAATACAACTCGCCTTGCTAAAATCGTAGCTTGGAAGTGCGCGTTTGCCATATGCTTTTTCAAATGCATTGAGTGCTGCTGTTTCAGAAATTGCATCATATACATGATGACTTATATTAGAAAATTTGGCTTGAAAATCTTTGATGATTTGATTTGTTGTGGGGCTTGCTAAGGAAGGTGTGATTAAAGCAACTTCTTCACCCTTTTCGGCTAATGTCATTAATTGCTGAACAACATTTGCCTCAAGTGTATCCCAACTTACATCAACACCTGCTTGTTTTGGTCCCTGCAAACGCATACTGTCATACAGCGACAATACAGATGCTTGTACCCGTGCATTTCCACAATTATTGACAGGGGCATCTGTATTATTTTCAATTTTTATTGGGCGTCCTTCGCGCGTTTTTACAAGAATACTAGCTGTGTCAAAACCATCAATCATTGTTGTCGCGTAATAATTTGCAACACCTGGAATAATTTGTTCTGGCTGTACTACATAAGGAATAGAAGTATTGATTGGGCCCTCACATGCTGCCAATGTCGCTGCAGCAGTACTAAAGCCCATATATTTTAGGAAGTCGCGACGAGAAGTATCGCTTTCTGACAATTCAGTGTTGCCCAAAAGGTCTTCAGGAAGTTTTTGAACAAACTCCTTTTGAGCCAAATCCTCAGTCAAAGTTGACTGGTCGTTTAACTCTGCTTCGCTTTTCCAGTATTTTTTTTGATCGGGCATATATTAATTCTTAATAATGACACTTTCCACACTCCAATCCACCCATTTGGGCAGCGGTTAGTTTTTCTACTCCGTATTTTTTCGACAATTCCTCATGGATCTTGGTATAGTAACCATTGTCTTTCACATTTATGTTTGTCTCACGGTGACAGTTGATACACCATCCCATGGTGAGCGACGAGTGCTGATACATGATTTCCATTTCTTCAACTGGACCATGACATTTCTGACAGTCGATACCAGCAACAGAAACGTGTTGTGCGTGATTGAAATAAACAAAATCAGGTAGGTTGTGAATACGAACCCACTTGACCGGCTGTGATTCACCAGTATAACTTTGTGTTGACTCGTCCCAACCAACAGCTTTATATAGCTTTTTGATTTCGTTGGTATAAAATTCTTTGGTGTATCCTTTTTCTAAATCTTCCTCACCATTGTATTCTGCAATATTCATGTGACAGTTCATACACACATTAAGTGACGGAATGCCAGAATGTTTGGAAACACGCGCTGAAGAGTGACAATATTTACACTCAATCTGGTTATCTCCTGAGTGAATTTTGTGAGAATAATGAATCGGCTGTATGGGCATATATCCTTGGTCAATCCCTATTTGCATCAAATAGCTGTAACCAACATAGGCGCTTGAAAGCAACAAGAATATAACACTTACAAATACCAAAAATGGGTTTTGCGCATAGGCTTTCCAAATAGGTTTGCGTTTTCTTTTTACTTTCTTAACAATTTCTATCCCGTTGGCCGTAGCGATTTTATTTAGTGTTTTGTTAACCAAAAACAGCATGGTCACCAAGGCAGCCAAAACCAACATCAATACCGCTAAGATCAAATCGTTGGTAAAACCACCACCTGACTCAGCAGGAGCCACAGCAGACATGGCTGGTGCAGCTGGTGCAGGAGGCGTGTAGTCGGTGTAAGCTAAAATATTATCAATATCCTCGTTAGAAAGTTGTGGAAACGAGGTCATAACAGAACCATTGTACTCTTCATAAATGGCAACCGCTTGGGCATCGCCAGACTTTACCATGGCAGTCGAATTCTTAATCCAACTGTAAAGCCATTCTTTGTCATACTTGGCAGATACACCGGCTAGGGCAGGACCCACAGCACGTTTCTTGAGTTTGTGACAAGCAGCACAGTTGGCGTTGAATAAAGATTTTCCCTTTTGGATATCAGGCTCTTGAGCGTTTACAGCTAAGCTGAAGCAGAGCGTTAGAAGCAGTAATGGAAGGTGAGCTAAAAAGCTATCCTTGTACATACGGGGTTAATTGTTGGTTAATTCAAACATTTAAATACCTGTTGACAAAATTACGACACAGACCTCATTTTAAAAACTACATATCTATCAAAGTTTTAATTTATATTCTGTCTAAATAATGTTTTATATTACTGATATTCAATTATTTATGTATGATAATGTTTAGCGTCTGCTTAACAAAAAATAATTTAAATAATGGTGTATTTTAGCGTAAAATAAAATACAACATGCGCCCACAAACAACCTGTTTTGTTTTTTGTGTTTTGATTAACTGTACCTGCCTTATAGGGCAGCAAGCACAAACGCAACTACGAGCACCACAGAAATTAGACAGCTTACTGCAAAAAAAAATAGCCTTAGACCGTTTGAATGCAGCCAAAAAACAATTTACGATTCAATTATTTTATGGTGATTTTGAAGCAACTACAGCAGAGTTAGCACGTTTTGAAAGCTTGTTCCCAGACAAAATAGCACAGTTGATTTTCGAAACACCCAACTACAAGATACGTGTAGGGAATTTTACCACAGAGCGTGAAGCTTTGGCCGAATTGGTAAAAGTGAAACGGAGATTTCGATCGGCTTTTGTACTAAAGCCTTAAGTTATTTGAGTGTTTTTTTTATGGCTACTTGTTCATAGCACTCTATAACATCACCTTCCTTGATGTCGTTATATCCTTTTATTTGAAGACCACAATCATAGCCTTTGGTAACTTCTTTCACGTCGTCTTTAAAGCGCTTAAGAGATTCCAATTCACCCGTGTGAACAACAACCCCTTCACGGATAATACGAATGCCTGAGTTACGGATGATTTTACCGTCTGAAACCATACAGCCGGCAATGGTACCCACCTTTGATATTTTGAAGGTTTCTCTAATTTCAGCATTACCCCTAATTTCTTCTTTAAACTCAGGAGATAGCATACCTTCCATAGCATCCTTAAGGTCATTAATAGCATCATAAATAATAGAATAGCTTCGAATGTCGATTTCCTCTTTTTCAGCCAACTGACGTGCAGTTCCCATGGGTCGCACATTGAAGCCAATAACAATCGCATCGGAAGCGGAAGCCAACAATACGTCTGATTCCGTTATGGCGCCAACGCCTTTGTGAATGATATTAACTTGAATTTCTTCATTAGAAAGCTTATGGAAAGAGTCAGTTAATGCCTCAACAGAACCATCCACATCTCCTTTAAGGATAATGTTCAATTCTTTGAAGTCACCCAATGCGATTCGTCTTCCAATTTCATCAAGTGTAATATGTCGTTGTGTTCTTACCGATTGCTCACGAACCAATTGGGTTCGTTTTGCGGCAATTTGCTTGGCTTCTCTTTCGTCACCATAGATATTAAAGCGGTCTCCAGCTTGTGGTGCACCGTCAAGGCCTAAAATGGAAACGGGAGTAGAGGGGCCAGCTAATTCTAGCTCTTTACCGTGCTCATTATGCATTGCTTTGACTTTACCACTGTGGCGTCCAGCCAAAATATAATCTCCAACAACAAGCGTACCAGATTGTACTAATATGGTAGATACATATCCCCTACCCTTGTCTAAAAATGCTTCAACGACAGTTCCTTGAGCTGCCTTATCTGGATTTGCTTTTAGCTCTAATAGTTCTGCTTCTAACAATACTTTCTCTAAAAGTTCCTCAACACCTTGACCCGTCTTGGCAGAGATATCTTGGGATTGAATTTTTCCACCCCAGTCTTCAACCAATAAATTCATTCCTGCCAAACTTTCTTTGATTTTTTCAGGGTTGGCGGTTGGTAAATCCATTTTATTAATGGCAAATACAATTGGTACCGAAGCCGCCTGTGCATGGCTGATGGCCTCTTTAGTTTGTGGCTTAATATCATCGTCAGCAGCCACTACAATAATGACTAAGTCGGTTACTTGTGTTCCTCGTGCTCGCATGGCGGTAAAGGCCTCGTGACCAGGTGTGTCTAAGAATGTAATAGTTAGCCCGTTTTTCACTTTTACACTGTAGGCGCCAATATGCTGCGTAATTCCTCCCGACTCTCCTTGAATTACGTTAGCATTCCGTACATAATCCAATAGCGATGTTTTCCCGTGGTCAACATGTCCCATGACCGTAACTATAGGTGCGCGGTGTTTTAGATCTTCCGGTTTGTCTTCAACAATCTCAACTGCCTCTTCAATATCAGATGTTACAAATTCCACTTCAAAACCAAATTCTTCGGCTACAACAGAAAGTGTTTCTGCATCTAAACGCTGGTTCATGGTAACCATAATACCTAAAGACATACAAGCCGAGATAATTTGCGTAGAGCTTATATCCATCATGGTTGCAACCTCTCCAACAGTAACAAATTCTGTGACCTTAAGTATTTTACTTTCAGCTTCTTGTAGCGCTTCTTCTTCCTCAGATTTTTGACGGTGAGAGTCACGCTTTTCCCGACGGTATTTGGCTCCTTTTGATTTCGAAGTATTTCCTTGCAGCTTTTCAAGTGTCTCGCGGATTTGTTTTTGGATTTCTTCTTCGGTAGGTTCTTCTTTTGTTACAGCTGGGCGTTGCTGTTTATTGCTGCGTTTATTGGGCTTAAGATTTCCAGGACCCATATCTTTTGTGATACGTTTTCTACGTCGCTTATTGCTTTCACCTTCAACCGAATTTTTTTGTTCTGGTTTTTTAAACTTTGTTAAATCTATTTTTTTACCCGCCGATTTTAAACCACTTAACTTTTTGTATTGGGTTTCAATCTTACTTAAATTTTCAGATGTTGCTTCTACAGACGCTTCTTCCTTAGTGGGCGTTACTGCCTTTGCAGGCGCTTCCTCTTTAGCAACAACAGCAGGTACTGAATCCTCTTTTGATTCCACTGCTGCTTTTACTGCTAGGTCTGTTTCTTTTGACACTAATTCTTTAGGCGCTTTGGGAGGCTTAGGGTCTAAATCAATTTTACCTAAAGGCTTTAAGCCGATAAAATTTGCTTGGGCTTTGACTACGTTTGTTGGATTAGAAGGCTCAGGGGGAGTTACTTCTTCCTTTTGTGCCTGTTCGCGAATGGCTTCTTTTTCTTTGCGTTTTTCTTCGAATACTTCGTGAGAAGCTTCTTTTTTGGAGCGATCCGTTTGGAATGCGTCTAAAAGAAGTTCATACTCCTGATGCGATATTTTTGCTGTTGGGCGTGCTTCTACCGAAAATCCTTTCTCGGATAGATGTTCCACTGCACGATCCAACGATATATTTAGCTCGCGGAGTACTTTGTTAATTCGAATTGTTTTTAAATCTGCCATATATTCTTTTACGCAATAAAAAATTGCTTGATTTAATTATTCGTTAGAGAATTCTGCACTTAATATTTTGCGGACATCTGAAATGGTTTCTTCTTCCAAGTCGGTACGCTTTATCAAGTCTTCCATATCCTCTTCCAATACACTTTTAGCAGTGTCTAATCCTACCTTTTTGAACTCCTCTATAATCCAAGCTTCAATTTCGTCAGAAAATTCGGTTAATTCAACGTCTTCTTCCATACCTTCACGATATACATCAATTTCGTAGCCAGTTAATTGCCCGGCAAGGCGGATATTAAATCCCCCACGTCCGATGGCTTTGGACACTTCGCTTGGATCCATCATGACCTCAACACGTTTGGTCTCCTCGTCAATTTTAACTGAAGTAACTTTAGCTGGGCTTAAAGATCTTGTAATCAGAAGCTGGGTGTTGTTGGTGTAGTTAATCACATCAATGTTTTCATTACCCAATTCACGGACAATTCCGTGGATACGAGAACCTTTCATTCCAACACAAGCACCAACTGGATCGATGCGGTCGTCATAAGAATCAACAGCTACTTTCGCTTTTTCTCCAGGTACACGAACGGCTTTTTTAATGGTAATCAAGCCGTCAAATACCTCAGGAATTTCTTGTTCGAATAATTTTTCCAAGAACCTTGGGGCAGTACGCGACATAATAATACTAGGTTTGGATCCTTTAAGCTCTACGCTTTCAATGATGCCACGAACGTTATCTCCCTTTCTGTAAAAATCAGATGGAATTTGTCGGTCTTTGGGTAAAATGATTTCGTT
Source organism: uncultured Flavobacteriaceae bacterium (assembly GCA_964014735.1). GTDB lineage: Bacteria > Bacteroidota > Bacteroidia > Flavobacteriales > Flavobacteriaceae > UBA7446. The sequence continues at coordinate 38,082 of CAXHBH010000005.1, forward strand.
TCCTTCATCGTCAAGCAAAATAACAACGCGATTGCGTATGTGGTGTACCTCTGCTGTGTAAATTTCGCCAACGAGGTCAATAAATTGCTTGTATATGATGGTATTATCGTGTTCGTGAATACGCGCCACCAAATTTTGACGTAGTGCTAAAACAGAACGTCTACCTAGGTCAGCTAATTTTACTTCTTCAGAAACATCCTCACCAACTTCAAAATCAGGCTCAATTTTTTGAGCTTCTGAAAGCTCAATTTCCTCATTGGGATCTTCTACTTCGCCGTTTTCTACAACAATTCGGTTACGCCATATTTCCAAATCTCCTTTGTCTGGGTTGATAATAATATCAAAGTTATCATCTGTGCCATATTTTTTCTTCAAGGTATTGCGAAACACTTCTTCTAAGATTGACATTAAGGTTACTCGGTCGATAAACTTTTCGTCTTTAAACTCCGAAAACGACTCTATAAGGGCGAGATTTTCCATATTACTTATTAAATTGAATTTGAACGATTGCTTTTTTAATTTCGGCAAAAGACACTTTCGCATCCTTAGTTACCGTATGTTTTCCTTTTCCAACGAGTTTTGGTTCACGTGCCTTCCACTGTAACGCAATCATTTGATCATCTGTCGCCGTCAAGATTCCCTTCAGCTCTTCATTGCTATTGGTGATGATTTTTAAAATGCGGCCCACATGTTTTTTATACTGACGCGGTTGCATAAGCGGTGAGGCAGCGCCTGCAGAGCCTACTTCTAGTGAAAAATCGTGCTCTTCTCTATCTAGATTGTGCTCAATATAACGACTCACATGCATACACTGCTCTAGGGTTACCCCAACATCACCATCAAGTACAACACGGATGTGTGAAGCTAAGTCGATGCTTTTGTCCACCAAAAATAAAGTGGGCTGCTCGGCCAAGGCTTCGTTGAGTAATTCATGTACGCGTTTATTAAAATCCATAAAATAAAAAAGAGGACAATGTCCCCTACCACTATCCCGTTAAACGATGCAAATATAACATAATAATTGGATTTTGTATTCCTATTCAAAATCTTCAAACTATAAAGGTCTGTGAAATTATATTATTTATAGGTATAGCATTAATCTCAACAGCAAACTGATAAACTGCTTTGATTTATCAAAACATTAATTTAAACCGATGATATTAAGTATTTAGGGATAATATTAAAAAAGCCCACTCAAGATATGAGAGGGCTTTGTTGGCCTACTAGGGCTCGAACCTAGACTCTTCTGAACCAAAATCAGACGTGTTGCCAGTTACACCATAGGCCAAAATATTAAGCTTATTTCAATGAAAAGCAAAATTTACCACAATGTTAAGCAAACGGTTGGCAAAAATAGCACAAAGTTTTTGTTGCACCAATAGTTTAAAAAATTCTTGTGTCAAGTTTTAACAGATATTGTATTTTAGTGATCTTTACAAAACCTATGAATTTTACCAAAAAAAATGCTTTATCAGGTTGGTTTGTATTTTTCATTGCTTTTACTACCTACTACCTAACGGTTGAGCCCACGGCAAGTTATTGGGATTGTAGCGAGTATATTGCCACCTCCTCTAAACTTCAGGTTGGACACCCGCCTGGCGCACCACTTTTTCAGATGATGGGTGCCTTTTTCTCCTCATTTGCTAGTGGCCCTGAAAATGTGGCATTCTGGGTTAATATGATGTCGGTGGTGGCCAGTGCTTTTACCATACTTTTTATGTTTTGGTCGCTTACACGCATTATCACACGCCATGTAATTAAAGACAAAAGCCCAAAAGGATCAAATGAGATATTAGTGCTAGGCGCAGCGGCAGTTGGTGCCTTGAGCTATACATTTTCAGACTCGTTTTGGTTTAATGCCGTTGAAGCAGAAGTATATGCTATGGCCATGTTTATCACTTCTGTCATGTTTTGGCTTGGCCTTAGGTGGGAAGCAGAAATGCATAAGCCTCGCGGTGATCGTTGGCTGGTCTTGATTGCATTTCTTATTGGCCTATCTTTTGGTGTGCACTTTATGGGACTTCTTACTGTACCCGCAATAGGTATGTTATACTATTTTAGAAACTATACCTTTTCTTGGAAGTCATTTGTTGTTGCAAATATATTTTCAGTAGCCGTATTGTTGTTTGTTTTCAAACTCTTACTTCCACTAACACTTGCTTATTTTGGAAATGCTGAGGTTTTCTTTGTAAATTCATTTGGACTTCCTTTCAATTCAGGAACCATCATTGCTGGTATATCCATCATCGCTTTTTTCATTTGGGGTTTGCGCTTAACACAACAAAAGAATTGGGTTCGGCTCAACACAGGGCTTTGGTGTATTGCCTTTATACTCATTGGTTTTTCTTCATGGGTTATGCTGCCTATTCGTGCCAATGCAAATACTGTTATTAATGAAAATGCACCTACAGATGCGCGCTCTTTATTGGCCTATTACAACCTGGAGCAATATCCCGAAACCCATTTGTTCTATGGGCCTATGTACACCGATATGTATGCAGGACAAGATGAAAATGACCCTTATAGAGACGATAAACCCAAATATGAAAAAGATCTTAAAAAAGGTCGCTATGAAATCGTCAATGCTTGGGAAGATGCACGTATCAATTCCAATAGTGAACACACAGGTTTGCTTCCACGCATGTGGAGTTCTGGAAATGCTGTAAATTACATAACTTATTTTGGTGCGCCAGATTTTGACATAAAGCCCGAATACCGAAACCAAGAAAGGCTTATTGAATTAATAAATGACTTTATTTCAAGAGTAAATAACAATGAGGTTGATGCAAAAGGATATCATGAATTTTTACAGCGCTTTGGAACATATATTGACATCCAAAAACCATCCCTTTTAGACAACCTAACATACCTGTTTGACTTCCAAGTAAATTATATGTATTTCCGCTATTTTATGTGGAATTTTGCTGGAAAACAAAATGACGAAAAAGGGGAACTCGATCCATTTAATGGCAACTGGATAAGCGGCATCTCATGGCTAGATAGCATAAGGCTAGGACCGCAAAAAAACCTCTACCAAGATGCAATAAACAACAAAGGTCGCAATACCTACTTGATGCTGCCCTTATTTCTAGGGCTACTTGGAGCTTTATTTTTATACCAACAAAACAAAAAACAATTTTGGGTGCTGCTTGTGTTTTTCCTCTTTACGGGCTTGGCATTAAAAGTATATTTAAACGAACGAATTTTTGAGCCACGCGAGCGTGACTATGCGCTTGTTGGTTCTTTTTATGTATTTGCCATGTGTATTGGCATTGGCGTGGTGGCGCTTAGCGACTCAATTAAAAAGTTGGTTTCTGCCCGCATAGCGGCTCCATTAACTGTTGTGCTTTGTTTGTTGGCAGTGCCTGTGCTTATGGGCTCTCAAAATTGGGACGACCACGACCGGTCAAACCGATATACAGCACAATCAACAGCAAAAGCCTATTTAGACTCTATTGACGAAGACAAGGATGCCTTAATTTTTACCATTGGCGATAACGACACTTTTGCTATTTGGTATGCGCAAGAAATTGAAGGTTATCGTACCGATGTACGAAGCATCAACACACAACTGCTGGCTACTGACTGGTATATTGATCAACTAAAGCGCAAAACTTACGAAAGCAATCCGATTCCGTCACAACTAAGCCATAAACAGTATGCCTACGGTATTAGAGATTACATCAAGTTTGAAGCAGTAAATGACAGCGTGCGGTGGGATTTGGAAGACTTTATGACTTGGGTATCTAGTGACAACCCGCGTACAAGATATAAACATTTACTGCAACAATATGAAGTGGATACAGATAGAATACCACAAGGTACACTTGACATGATTTACTACCCCACGAATAAAATTAGATTACCCGTCAATAAAGAAAATGTATTAAAAAGTGGTGTGGTGAAAGTAGAAGATGCAGAGCTAATCGTGGACTATATTGACATTGAATTACCTAAGTCTGGACTGTATAAAAACCGTTTAATGATGCTTGATATTCTGCATAACAATGACTGGAAACGACCCATATATTTTACTGGAGGGAGCTATGACGATCAAGAGTACATTTGGATGAAAGATTATTTGCAGCTTGATGGGCTGGTCTATAAGTTAGTCCCCATAAGAACGCCCGAAAATCCTACCAACCCTTATCAAATGGGGCGTATTGATGCTGATAAAATGTATGATATCGTCAAAAAATGGGACTGGGGAAATGCAGAAAGCAATCAAGTTTATCACGATCCAGAAACGCGTAAAAACAGTATTTCTTTTAGAAGTAATTTGACAAGACTAGCAGAGCAATTAACCAAAGAGAATAAGTCCGAAAAAGCTATAGAGATTCTAGATTTAACAATGGAAAAAATGCCTTTGGAATATTTTGGGTATTACAGCCTGTTAACCCCAATTGTTGCTGCATACTACCAAGCTAATGCTAACGAAAAGGCAGGTATATTGGGTGTGAAAATTGCAGACAAGTACAGAGACAAACTAAACTATTATAAATCCATTGGAGGTGCCAACCAACAGGCGTACGCAGAAATTATATTAACAGATATGGAGCGCTATCGTGCTATTGTTGATGCAGCAGTGGCCGCTGAACAAATTGCCGTTGCTAAGGGGTTAATTCAAGGTTTTATTGAAAGCTCAAGGACCTTTGCTCCTTTATATTCAGCCTATGATTATTACACACCTATGGCGCCATATGTTTCTGTACTATTAGAAGCAGAAATGGAAGAATCAGGACGGCTATTGTTTGATGCCATTGCTCAAGTCTATCAAAACAGGCTTGCCTTATTTAGCCAGGTTCCTGATGAGGAACTAGAGTATTATAAGGAAAGTATTGCATATGAAGTTAGCGGGTACCAAAAATTGGTTGAAAGCTATCAAATGGTAGAGCCGGATTTAGCGATTGTATCAAAAGTCAATAAGGCATTTAGAAAAGCTGTAACTCCTTATCAAAAGAACTAGATAAAATCTTTCATAAGGCCAATAAGTGTATTGGCATCTTGTTCTCCGCTTTGTCTCCAAACCATCTCACCTGATTTGTATATCATTAGTGTAGGCAGTCCTTTAACTCGTAGGGCCTCAGCTAATTTGGGGTTTTTGTCAACATCTATTTTTACTACTTTACCATTGTCGCCCATTGCAGCTGCTACGTCACGAAGCACAGCATGCATTTGCACAGAGGGGTCATTCCAATCGGTATAAAAACTCAACAGAATCGGAATATTAGCATCAATTAATTCTCCAAACTTGGACATGATGTATTAATTTATTGTTCAAAAATACATTTTTTCCACAACTCAACGAATATGAATACAATCCTATGCTTTTTATTTTTAAAAATTCCTTTTTCCCTTTCGGCTTATAAGTCCTATTTTTAACGCAGTTTAAAACCAACTATGTCTAAAAACCGCCTTTTCCTTTTAGATGCCTACGCCTTAATTTTCCGTGGTTATTACGCTTTTATAAAAAACCCAAGAGTCAACTCTAAAGGCATGGACACCAGCGCCATATTAGGATTTACAAATTCTCTCTTTGATGTAATAAAAAAAGAATGCCCTGATCATCTTGCAGTTGCTTTTGACAAAGGAGGTTCAAAATTTAGAAACGATATTTTTTCTGAATATAAAGCCAATCGGTCTGAAACACCTGAGGCTATTAAAATTGCCGTTCCCTTTATCCAACAGTTACTCAAAGCTATGCACATTCCAATCATTGAATTGGAAGGCTATGAAGCCGATGATATTATCGGTACGCTAGCCAAGCAAGCAGAAAAAGAATCTTTTGAAGTCTTTATGGTTACTCCTGATAAGGACTTTGCGCAGCTGGTTTCCGAAAATATATTTGTGTATCGCCCCGCACGAATGGGTAATGGTATTGAAATTTGGGGCATCCCCGAAGTGCAAGAAAAGTTTGAAATAAAGCATCCCGAACAAGTAATTGATTATTTGGGTATGATGGGTGATGCAGTTGATAATATCCCCGGTTTACCGGGTGTAGGTGACAAAACGGCTAAAAAATTTCTTGCTCAATACGGAAGCATGGAAGAGTTGCTGGCTAACACAGATGACCTGAAAGGCAAAATGAAAGAAAAAATCGAGGCCAACAAGGATCTTGGCCTGTTGTCTAAAAAGCTGGCGCGTATTATGCTAGACGTACCTGTACAATTTGATGCTGATGACTACAAGCTATCAGAACCTGATGTGCCTGCAGTTAGCAAACTATTTCAAGAGTTAGAATTCAGACGTTTAAGCGAAACTTTTACTAAAGTTTTTAAGTCAACTGAAATAGCTCCAGCAACAACCAAACCCGACGTTGAAGCGGCTCCTACTGCCTTTGATTTATTTAACCAACCTGGCGCTGGGCAAATCGAAAGCATATCAACATTCAAATCGCTTGACGATGTGCAACACCATTATCAATGCGTGCAAACGGAACTAGAGCGAAAGCTGTTGTTGCAAACAATGCAAAGACAAAAAAGTGTCTGCTTTGATACCGAAACAACGGGATTAGAAGCTGTAAGTGCATCGCTTGTTGGGATTGCATTTAGCTGGCAAGCCCATACGGGATACTATGTACCCATCCCTGAAGATCCCGCTACACGAAAGACAATCCTCGAAAGCCTAAAACCTTTTTTTGAGGATGGAACTATTGAAAAAGTGGGACAAAACCTCAAGTATGACCTCAAAGTGATGCAACAACACGGTATTTCGGTCAAAGGACGATTGTTTGACACCATGCTCGCCCACTACATTATCAATCCTGATATGCGTCACAATATGAATGTGTTGTCTGAGACATACCTCGGATATCGACCCAAACCCATTACAGACTTGATTGGTAAAAAAGGAAAAAATCAGGGTTCTATGAGAGATGTGTCCATAGAACAACAAACTGAATATGCTGCCGAGGATGCTGATATTACTTGGCAACTAAAAGAACACTTTGAAAAGGAGTTAGGTAAAAACGAACAACGCACACTTCTGGACAATGTAGAGTTGCCTTTGCTTCGGGTATTGGCAGCAATGGAGTTAGCAGGAATAAGCATCGATGTCGTTTATTTAAATGATTTATCCAAGGTAATGCAAAAAGAAGCTGCTGCATTGGAACAACGCATTTTTGAGCAAGCCGGTGAAAACTTTAATTTGGCATCGCCAAAACAATTGGGACCAATTTTGTTTGATAAGCTTAAGTTAGTTGACAAGCCTAAAAAAACCAAAACGGGGCAATATTCTACTGCTGAAGAAGTATTGTCTACGTTAGCCAAGGACCATCCTATTGTTTCAGATATTTTGGAGTGGCGAAGCGTTCAAAAACTCAACAACACATATGTTGCTGCCCTTCCACAGGATGTCAACAGCAATACAAATCGTGTGCATACGGTTTATAATCAAGCTGTTGCTGCCACAGGACGATTGAGTAGCAACCATCCCAATTTGCAAAATATTCCAATTCGAACACCAAGAGGACGACAGGTGCGTAAGGCATTTGTCGCTAAGGACAGTCAGCATGTGCTAATGGCAGCAGATTATTCACAAATTGAATTGCGCATCATTGCTTCGCTAAGTGAAGACCCAAGCATGCTTGCGGCTTTTAACAACAACGAAGATATTCACGCTGCTACAGCAGCAAAGGTATTTGGTGTTCCGCTACTGGAAGTAAGTCGTGAACAGCGAAGTCAAGCCAAAACGGTCAATTTTGGAATTATATATGGTGTGTCAGCATTTGGACTCAGCAATCAAACGACGCTTAATCGAAAAGAAGCCAAATTATTAATTGATGCCTATTATGAAAACTATCCAAAGTTAAAAGCCTATATGGGTCAACAGGTAGACTTTGCTCGTGAACATGGTTATGTAGCCACGGTTTTGGGCAGACGTCGTTATTTGAAGGACATCAATTCTCGAAATGCCATCGTGAGAGGCGCTGCCGAACGCAATGCCATCAATGCACCCATTCAAGGAAGTGCAGCAGATATTATCAAACTGGCCATGCTCAATATATACGACAAGATGCAGCACCAAAACTTTAAAGCACAAATGCTGCTACAAGTGCATGACGAATTGGTTTTTGAGTGTCCAAAGGCGGAAGTAGATGCGTTAAAGCAACTCGTAAAAAATGAAATGGAGGCGGCCTATTCATTACAAGTTCCGCTTACGGTTGACTTGGGTATTGGCCAGAATTGGCTAAAGGCGCATTAAACCGTTTAAACAAATCTAAAAATAGCGTTTGCATTATTGGGGATAGTTTGTACATTTGCAGCCCGCCAAACAGAGGTGAATCCTGTTTGTTGGAAATGAGCAAAAACATATACTGTGGACTTATTAAGTTATAAAACCGTATCCATCAATAAGCAAAACGCTGATAAACAGTGGGTTGTGATTGATGCTGCCGACCAAGTTTTAGGTCGCTTTTCGTCAAAAGTAGCCAAGCTGTTGCGTGGCAAATATAAGCCTAGTTATACCCCTCACGTGGACTGTGGCGACAATGTCATTATCATTAATGCAGAAAAAATTAAGCTAACCGGCAATAAATGGACTGATAAATCTTATATCCGCCACACAGGTTATCCAGGTGGTCAGCGTTCGCTTACAGCCACAGAATTGTTTGAAAAAGACCCAACACGCGTTGTTGAAAAAGCGGTTAAGGGTATGCTCCCAAAAAATAAATTAGGTGCTGAGTTGTTCCGTAACTTATATGTGGTTGCTGGTGATGCGCATAACTACGGTGGACAACAGCCAACAGAACTAAATATTAACGATCTAAGCTAATATGGAAACTATCCACAAAATTGGGCGTCGCAAAACTGCCATAGCACGTGTATATCTTTCTAAAGGAAAAGGTGCTATCACGGTAAATAAAAAACCTTTGGATGTATATTTTGCACCAGCTACCTTACAATATAAAATAAATCAACCTTTTGCCTTAACAGAGACTGCAGGTCAATACAATTTGTCCGCTTCTGTTGTTGGTGGAGGACCTAACGGACAAGCAGAGGCGGTACGCCTTGCTATTTCTAGAGCACTTTGTGCTATAGACGAAGAGTTCCGCACATTATTAAAGGCTGAAGGACTACTCACACGTGATCCAAGAATGGTGGAACGTAAAAAGTATGGTCAAAAGAAGGCAAGAAAAAAATTCCAATTCTCGAAACGTTAACCTCATGGTTGCGCACGCGCAACGTCAAGTTCATTTAAATACCATTAATTTGTTGCCATTAGTTTAGCATCTAAATATCCAAGGCCGAATATCGCCACTTGTATATTGCTAATCAGGGAACGTAAACTATTACAACAATGTCTAAAATAGAAGTTAAAGACCTACTTGATGCCGGCGTGCATTTTGGTCACCTTACCCGCAAGTGGAACCCCAACATGGCCCCATATATCTATATGGAACGCAACGGGATTCACATCATCAACCTTTACAAATCGGTTGCTAAAATTGAAGAAGCCAACGAAGCATTATCGAAAATTGCTGCGTCTGGTCGAAAAATCCTATTCGTTGCTACAAAAAAGCAAGCTAAAGATATAGTTTCTGAGAAAGTAGCTAATATAAATATGCCTTACATCACTGAACGCTGGCCTGGTGGTATGCTGACTAACTTTGTTACCATCCGTAAGGCAGTGAAGAAAATGGCGGCCATTGATAAAATGAAAGCCGACGGTACCTTTAATACTTTGTCTAAAAAGGAAAAACTGCAAGTAGACCGTTTACGTGCAAAGCTAGAAAAGAACTTAGGCTCTATTTCCGATATGACGCGTTTACCAGGTGCCTTGTTTGTAGTGGACATCCGTCGCGAGCACATTGCCGTTAAGGAAGCACAAAAATTGAAAATTCCCATTTTCGCTATGGTAGATACTAATGCTGATCCACGTGAAGTAGATTATGTAATTCCAGCGAACGACGATGCTTCAAAATCTATTGAAAAAATCATGACTTTGGTTACTGAAGCTGTTGCCAAAGGACTTAAAGAGCGTCAAAAAGACAAAGCAGACGCAGATGCCACTGCTACTGAGGGTGAAGTTGTAGCATCAACCAAGTCTGTCGAAGCTGCTCCTGTCGAAAAAGAAACTGCTAGGGAAGTAGTAGCGGAAACTACTGAATTAACTGCTAAGGAGGTAGTTGAAGAAGCCAAAGCTGAGGAAGTAACTGAAGAAGCCGTTGTTGAAGAAGTTGCTGAGGAAGAAACACCAAAAGCGGTTATTGAAGAAGTTGCTGAGGAGGAAGTTGTAGAAGTGGAAGAACCTGCTGAAGATGCTGTTGAGGAAGCAGACGAGGAAACCAATGAAGAAAAATAAAAACAAGAATATGTCAAAAATTACTGCTGCTGAAGTAAACAAACTGCGCAAAACCACTGGTGCAGGTATGATGGATTGTAAAAAAGCACTTGTGGAAGCTGATGGCGACTTTGAAGCTGCAATCGAATTGCTTCGCAAAAAAGGTCAGAAGGTTGCTGCAAACCGTGCAGACCGTGACTCCTCTGAGGGTGCTGTAATCGCACGTGTTAATGATGATGCAACTCTAGGTGTTGTAGTATCGGTAAACTGTGAAACAGATTTTGTTGCAAAAAATGAAAGTTATGTTGCTCTTGCCAACAAACTTGCTAACATAGCACTAACAATAGGCAACAAAGAAGCTTTTTTAGCGGCTACTTTTGAAGGAGACATAAGCGTTGCTGACAAGCTTACTGAGCAAACAGGTGTCATTGGTGAGAAAATTGAAATTGGTGGTTTTGAGCGCTTGGAGGCGCCATTTGTAGGATCATACATTCATGCGGGTAACAAAATTGCTACGCTTGTTAGTCTTTCTGCCACGGTAGAAGGTGCTGCTGAAGCGGCCAAAAACGTTGCTATGCAAGCTGCTGCAATGAACCCCATCGCACTTAATGAAGATGGCGTTGATGCTTCGGTTATAGAAAAGGAAATCGAAATTGCTAAAGACCAACTAAGACAAGAAGGGAAGCCTGAAGCAATGCTCGATAATATTGCAAAAGGAAAAATCAAGCGTTTCTTTAAAGACAATACATTGGTTAATCAAACCTACATCAAAGACAGTAAGCAAAGTGTTTCGGCCTACGTAAAGTCAGTACACGCTGACCTTAACGTAACTGGATTTAAGCGTTTGGCACTAGGCTAGTCCTAAACATTTACCAAAAACAAACGAAGACCTACATTCTGGGGGTCTTTTTGTTTTTGTTTGATAAATAAATCTATACCATTGAACTTCTTATATTTGTACAAATAAACTTCATGTCGTATAAACGAATACTTTTAAAGCTAAGTGGGGAAGCACTCATGGGAGACCGCACCCATGGCATTGACCCAAAACGCTTGAGCAAATATGCCCAAGACATTAAAAAAATTGTAGCTATGGGCGTTGAGGTAGCGGTTGTGATCGGCGGAGGAAATATATTTAGAGGCGTTGCAGCTGCCAGTAATGGTATGGATCGCGTTCAAGGTGATTATATGGGTATGCTAGCAACCTGCATTAACGGAATGGCACTCCAAAGTGCATTAGAAGATGTAGAAGTCCCTACGCGACTACAAACCGCCATAAAAATTGAAGCAATTGCCGAGCCCTACATCAAACGGCGTGCCGTACGCCATCTAGAAAAAGGGCGTGTGGTCATATTTGGCGCTGGCACTGGAAATCCATTTTTTACCACAGACTCTGCAGCGGTCCTACGCGCTATTGAGGTAAATGCCGACGTTATACTCAAAGGAACACGTGTTGATGGTATTTACACGGCAGATCCAGAAAAGGATAAGACAGCCGAAAAGTTTGATAATATTTCCTTTAAAGACGTGCTTAGTAAAGGTTTAAAGGTTATGGATTCCACTGCATTTACCCTGAGTCAAGAAAATGAACTCCCCATCGTTGTTTTTGATATGAACAAGTCTGGGAATCTCAAAAAAGTTGTTATGGGTGAATCGATTGGAACATTGGTAAATCTTTAAATCATGGAAGAATTAAACCTTATTATGGAAATGGCAGAAGAAGCCATGAATAAAGCACTTAACCACTTAGACAAATCTTTTATTAATATTCGTGCTGGTAAGGCAAATCCTGTGATGCTGTCAACCGTGAAAGTAGATTATTACGGTTCGCAAACACCGCTTAGTCAAGTAGCAAACATAAATACACCCGACGGCCAAACACTTTCTGTCCAGCCCTGGGAAAAAATACTTATTCCAGAAATTGAAAAAGCCATTATGATAGCCAATTTAGGTTTTAACCCTATGAATAATGGAGAGTCCGTTATCATTAGTATACCTCCACTAACTGAAGAACGCCGCCGTGAATTAGTAAAGCTAGCAAAGGCAGAAGCGGAACACGCAAAAATTGGGGTGCGAAATGCACGAAAAGACTCAAATACAGAACTCAAAAAAATAGAACTCTCTGAAGATGAACTCAAGAATGCTGAAGTCGATATTCAGGAAGCTACTGATAAATTTATTGCCATTATCGATGATAAATATCAGGTTAAAGAAAAAGAAATCATGACTGTCTAGGCAGTTTATGAACATATAGTTGCTATGACAAAATGGATTAACACACGCTTTTGGGAAAGCGTGGCGCGACTTATCCTCCGCAATCGTATTGTTTTTTTGTTGGCTATTTTGAGCACAACTTTCTTGCTCTCCACACAGTGGAGCAACATACGTTTTAGCTTTACCGAAGCCAACCTACTCCCAGACAATCATCCCTTTAATACCTTTTATCAGAAATTTCTAGATCGTTTTGGTGAAGAAGGGAATATGATTGTACTTGGCGTTCAGGATGAAGCCTTTTTTGAGCCTGATAAATTAGCCGCATGGGCTGCACTAGGAGATAGTTTAGAAACATCGCCTAGCATTAACAATGTTGTTGATATCAGCAGACTTACACAACTTAAACGCAATGACAGAAAAAAAGTCTTTGAGGTTACGCCAATACCATATCAACAACCCAAGACACAAGCTCAAGCAAACGCACTAAAAAAATGGCTTTATAAAGAACAACCCCTTTACGATGGCTTGCTTTTTAATCAAGAAACGGATGTTATTCAAACAGCATTATACCTGAAATCAGAAGTGGTCAACAGCGGTGCACGTCAACAATTCGTAGACAAGCTATTAGCAGATAAAGTAGCCGCATTTGAAAAGCAAACTGGACTTGATATTCGCGTGTCAGGCATGCCATACATACGTACCTTAAATGCCAAAATGATATTAGATGAAATAGGATTATTTGTGGTCATGGCTACCTTGATTACCACCCTTATTTTCTTCTTTTTTTTCAGGTCATATCGGGCGACAATTATCTCCATGTCAGTCGTAGTGATTGGAGTCATGTGGGCATTTGGAATTATTGGATTATTGGGTTTTGAGATTACAGTACTTACGGCGCTTATTCCGCCTATAATCATTGTAATAGGTGTGCCTAATTGTATTTTCTTAATCAATAAGTATCAAAATGAAATTAAGAAGCACGGAAATCAGGCCCGCTCGCTTCAGCGTGTTATCTCCAAAGTTGGTAATGCCACGCTGATGACCAACATGACTACGGCATGTGGTTTCGCAACGTTTACGCTTACCAATAGTAGTCTATTGCGAGAGTTTGGTATCATAGCTTCAATAAATATAATGATGATATTCTTGCTGTCTTTATTGATGATCCCCATCATTTACAGCTATATGACCATTCCAAATAAAAAACATTTAGAGCACCTCAACAGAAAGTGGATGTCTGGCTTTGTTAGGTGGATGGAGCGCATGGTCAAACATCGCAGGGTTTCCGTTTATTTTACATCCGTACTAGCACTGCTGCTTAGTATTATGGGTATCTATGAGATTAGGTTGTCTGGAACCATCATTGACGATATGCCTAAAAAAGCTGATTTCTACCAAGATATTCGATTCTTTGAAAAGCATTTCAAAGGAGTAATGCCCATTGAAATCTTGATTGATACCAAACGGGCAAATGGCGCTACACGCCTCAGCACACTAAACCGTATGAACCGCCTCGAAAGCGATTTACTTGAAATACCCGAGCTCTCTAATCCAGTTTCGGCTGTTTCAATAGCAAAGTATTTAAAGCAGTCTTATTACAACGGCAACTCAAAGTACTTTCAATTACCCACAGCACAGCAAGACAATTTCATAAGAGCACACGCAAAAAACCTAAAAGGTGAAGTAAATTTCCTCAAAAGTTTGATAGACCCCACAGGGCAATTTGCGCGTATTACCGTAATGCTACAAGACGTTTCAACAGAACGCATGGAAGCCATTGAAATAGAAGTTAAGAAGAGCATAGACAAGCATTTTACTACTGACCGATTTAATGTTTCCATTACAGGAAAGGCCTTGGGCTATCTCAAAGGAACACGCTTTTTAGTACGAAACTTGGTTGTTTCATTAGGTTTGGCCATTTTGTTGATTGCGATGTTTATGGCTTACATGTTCCGCTCATTCCGTATGATACTAATTTCATTATTGCCTAATGTTATTCCCTTAATTCTTACCGCTGGAATGATGGGCTTTTTGGGTATTGCCATAAAACCTTCAACTATTTTAGTATTTAGTGTAGCCTTTGGTATTTCGGTTGATGATACTATCCACTTCCTGGTGAAGTACCGTCAAGAACTAAAGGCTACAAATTGGAACATTAAAAAATCTGTTTACAGCGCCTTGCGTGAAACAGGCGTAAGTATGTTCTACACATCGATTGTGTTGTTATTTGGATTTTCTGTGTTTATGATTTCCAGTTATGGAGGCACAGTGGCACTGGGTGGATTGGTTTCAGCAACACTGCTATTTGCTATGTTGGCTAATCTTATACTTTTACCATCGTTGCTACTTTCACTAGAAAAGCAGATTGCAAACGAGAAGACACTAAAGGAACCTAAATTTCAAATTTTGCCCGAGAAAGAAGCAGAATAATTGCGCTATATTTGTTACTGTTTTAAAATGCCTATGAATATTCGCCAGCTTTTTTTTGGAGATCAACTCAACCAAGAGGTATGTATCCGTGGTTGGGTTCGTACTTTTCGCGCCAACCGTTTTATTGCTCTCAACGATGGTTCATGTCTAGCCAATATGCAATGTGTTGTAGATTTTGAGCAAATTTCAGAAGAGGTATTGGCAGAAATAAATACTGGTGCAGCAATAGAAGTTACAGGTATATTGGTTGAAAGTCAAGGCAAAGGTCAAAAGTTTGAAATTCAGGCCAGCAACGTTAGCATTCTAGGGTCTTCCAACCCAGATGAATATCCCATACAACCCAAAAAGCACTCATTGGAGTTCTTAAGAGAAAAGGCACATTTAAGAGTTCGCACCAACACTTTTGCCGCTGTTATGCGTATTCGTGCTGCTTTATCATTTGCTGTTCACCAATATTTTACCCAAAATGGTTTCTACCAAGTCCATACACCCATTATCACGGGTAGTGATGCCGAAGGAGCAGGAGAAATGTTTAGAGTGACCACCAATGATCCTGGGCAGGTAGGTGATAAACCTGACTTTTTTGGAAAAGAAACCAACCTAACTGTTTCAGGCCAGCTCGAGGCAGAAACTTATGCTATGGGGTTAGGAAAAGTATACTCCTTTGGCCCCACTTTCCGCGCAGAAAACTCCAATACCTCACGCCATTTGGCTGAGTTTTGGATGATTGAGCCTGAAGTAGCTTTTAACGACTTGGATGATAACATGGATTTGGCCGAAGACTTTATCAAATCGGTTTTGGTATATGTGCTTGAAAACTGCAAAGAAGACCTAGGTTTTTTAGATCAAAGGTTTGCGCAAGAAGAAGCCAAAAAACTTCAAATAGAACGCAGTCCCATGGGTCTTTTGGAAAGACTTCAGTTTGTAACGCAAAACGAATTTAAAAGAGTGTCTTATACAGAAGCCATAGATATTCTTAAAAACTCTAAACCCAACAAAAAGAAGAAATTCAAGTATGCAGTAAACGATTGGGGAATAGACTTGCAAAGTGAACACGAACGCTATTTAGTAGAAAAACACTTCGCGAGTCCAGTAATTCTGTTTGACTATCCAGCAGCAATAAAAGCTTTTTATATGCGCATGAACGAAGATGGAAAAACGGTCCGAGCAATGGATGTTTTATTCCCAGGTGTTGGAGAAATGGTTGGTGGTTCGCAACGGGAAGAGCGATTAGACAAACTTATTGCACGTATGTTTGCAATGGATATTGACGAAAAAGAACTTTGGTGGTATACAGACTTACGTCGTTTCGGAACTGCTGTACACGCTGGCTTTGGACTTGGGTTTGAACGTTTGGTACTATACACAACGGGGATGTCGAACATTAGAGATGTAATTCCTTATCCAAGAACGCCTTTAAGTGCTGAATTTTAGAAGCAATGCGTGGGTTTTTTGTACATTTAAGTGCCCAAACATAATTAATGCTTAAACAACAGCTTAAATTTAAGCTTTCCCAAAAGCTATCGCCACAACAAATTCAACTTATGAAGTTGATACAGTTGCCCACACAATCTTTCGAGCAGCAGATACTGCGCGAAATTGAAGAAAACCCAGCACTGGCATCAGGAAAAGAAAAAGAGGAAACCCAAGACGAGTTTAGTAATTCTGAAGAAGAAAGTGGTGATGTGATCGAAAACGATGACATTGATATTGACGCCTATTTAAGCGATGATGAAATTCCAGAATACCGCCTTCGTAGTCAAAACTATAGCGCAGACGACGAAGACAAGCATGTGCCTTATGCGGCAGGTATTAGTTTTCACCAACAGCTTATGGCGCAACTAGATACTTTTTCTTTCAATGAGCAAGAATACCAGATTGCAGCTTTTTTGGTTGGCAGCATCGACAGTAGTGGTTATATAAGACGTGAATTGATTGATATTGTTGATGATTTGGCATTTACTGAAAATATATACTCCAACGAAGAAGAAGTGCGAAGAATCTTAGTTGATGTACAACAGTTAGACCCGCCTGGTGTAGGCGCCCTTGATTTGCAAGATTGCTTACTAATTCAGCTTAATCGAAAAACACAAAGTACAGCAATTGATAATGCCATTTTACTTATCAAAGACCTTTTCGATGCCTTTAGTAAAAAGCATTTTAACAAAATAAAACAGCGACTAAATATCGAAGATGATGCCCTAAAGGAAGCCATGTCTGAAGTAGAGAAGTTAAATCCCAAGCCCGGGGCAGCTTATGGGAGCAATACCAAAATGAATGCGCATATTGTACCAGACTTTTCCATTCAGCTCATTGACGGACAATTAAACCTGACACTAAATGGCCGAAATGCCCCAGAGCTTCATGTTTCTTCAGAATACCGCAATATGCTTTCTGGCTATAAAGAAGCCGCCAAAAAAAATAAAGAACAGCAAAAAGCAGTACAGTTTATTAAGCAAAAACTAGATGCAGCACGATGGTTTATTGATGCGGTCAAGCAGCGCCAAAATACACTTTATGAGACCATGAAAACCATCATGAATTTTCAAAAAGAATACTTTCTTACTGGGGATGAGCAAAAGCTAAAACCTATGATATTGAAAGATATTGCAGACCGAATTGATATGGATATTTCTACAGTATCACGGGTTGCCAACAGTAAATATGTAGAAACACCTTATGGAACAAAATTGGTAAAATGGTTTTTTTCTGAAGGGATTACAAACTCGGATGGTGAAGATATTTCTACCATTGAAGTAAAAAAAGTATTAGGGGATGTTATTGCTGCAGAGGAAAAATCTAGTCCGCTAACTGACGAGCAATTGATGAAAATCATGAATGACAAAGGCTATCCCATTGCTAGACGAACCGTTGCAAAGTACCGTGAAATGATTGGTGCTCCTGTAGCACGATTACGAAGGGAATTATAGCTTTTTTTGTTTTAGATATTCCTTCCTAATTACGACTATATAATCAATACCTAAGACCAAATAATACCAACCCCGTAGTGGTTTTTTGCTGATTAAAAAAATTAGCACCAATACCCTAAATACCAAAGCTAAACAAGGATGCCGTCAGCCATTAGGATTATTGATTGAATTATCTAAAAAAAACAGGAATTACTTATTGTTCCAGCAAAACTAATTAATCTCGGTATAAAAAATCTCTAACTGCAGTTTCAAATCCGAAAGGTCTGGATTAGTTGGATTAGGACCTATAAAAACACATGATTTTGGAGTGGCTACTGAACCCACAGGTATTTTAGTAACATTGGCTGCGTTAACCCTTGCCATTGATAATTGGGTTTGATTGGGTAACACATTGGTTAAAGCAACTCTCAGTGGTGCATTGACAGCATCGTTAGTTATAATATTTCGAAGATAATTGGTTATTCTAACTTTATAATACTGTTTGTCCTCTTCCTCAATCAAAAATCCCCCATAAACAATTTTTGCCATAGTGGGGGTTGTGACACCATCTTGAGAAAAATCAATTATAGGTGTTAGGGTATTGGCATTATAAATGTACAAACGGTTTGGGAGCGTATGCTCATAAACTCCAAAGGCTTGTTTGTCTACATGAAAGGTAAGGTTAGCTTCGTTTAACAACCAAGATCTGCTTTTGAGATCTTCTAAAAGTTCGCTATCTTCAAATAATCTTATGTCAGCAACTGCTCCCAATCCGCCGCTTAGTGCAATTTGGGCAGGCTCGTCAGCAACAATAATGTCATTTAGGTTAGCATCGGCAACTGTAATTTTTGTGAATGTATTAAAGCGTAAACTGCCTAAAGTATTTATTAAAAACTCTTCTGTTACGTTTTCTATTTCCACCGGGTTGGAGTCAGCAACTTCAGATTTATAATTATAATTAATACGTATGACCATGCTATTGAAATCCAATAACATGAGCAGTGGGCTGCTAAAGTTGCTTGTTTCAATTGAAATAGAGCGGAAAAAATCGCGCCAATCTTCTAATGTAGACAACTCTATATTACCTTCCTTATCTAAAATAAGCTGTTGAAAGATTTGTTTGTTAAGCGGAACGCGCATTCGTGGTGATAAATTATCAGCGCTATCCTTTATGATTTCATTAAAATCAAGGGTGATATTCTCATTTGCCAATTGCTGTTGCTCTTTGTGGATATCAAAATTAAAATCAGAATTATATATTTGACCTTGTTCAAAGTTTTGGTTTGGATCTAGTTGGCGTAAGAAATAATTGAGTTTGTTTATTTCAATATCAAAAGATGCACTGCGTTCTCCAAACAATGAGTCTATATCATAAAGCTTTTTATCTGGGTTGGGATTAACGGTTTCGTTGTCTTCCCCATCTTGGGTGCCATCGCCATCTGTATCAGGATTGGTTGGATCTGTTCCATTGCGTTGCTCCAAAATATCGGATACGCCATCGCCATCAGAATCACTGTTTGGGTCTGTGTCATCAATATCATAAATATCAATCAAGCCATCGCCGTCTGCATCAATCTGATTGGTAAAAAAGGGGATTTCTAACCATACATCATTTATGGTTTCTTGCTCATCAAAACTGTTATCAACTTCGCTTTGAGCTGAAAACGCACCAAAGCTTGGAGTGTATTGGCTTAAGTTTAATTGTGCGACAATTGCAGCAGCTGTATTTCCAAATAGTTTATCTTCTCGTTCGCCTAATTGGATGACGCCAATGTTATTGGTCTGTACAACATCTATAAAAGCATGCTTAACACCAACGGGGTAATAGGTCCTTTTTCCTAAAAATATATTTGCGGGCAGGGCTTCTGTGCCAATGTCATTAAATTTTTTATCACACGATGCTATTAATAGCACAAGAGTGAAGAGCAGGGTACATTTTTTTATCATGATGTGATTAAAAATCAGTCTTGTAAAAGGTTTCGTGAGCAGTTAAAAGATCGGATTCTTTACTTAAATCCAATACGGGCTTTGAACTTTTATGTGCCGCTTTTTTTACCTTATCACTTACAGAACCACTCGCAATAATAATACCATCGGAATGTTGGGCGGCATTGATGAACATATTGTCAATTGTGCCCCTTTCTAATGATTCCATATGTTCGGCATCAATACCATCAAAAGCAATTTTTGAAAAAACATCGCCACTAATATCATTTGTGAATGGTGGCTTGTAGAAAGAGGTTACTATTTTAGTGTTGGCCAACAAAGGTTCGTCTTTATAATAAAATTTACAATACAGTGGTACTAGAGCAGCTATCCATCCTTGTACATGAATAATGTCTGGAGACCAGTTTAATTTTTTTACGGTTTCTATTACTCCTTTGGCAAAGAAAATTGCACGCTCGTCATTATCAATATACAAACTACCGTCTTCTTCAGAGTGCAAGCCACGGCCTTTAAAGTAATCGTCATTATCAATAAAATAAACTTGCATACGTTCTTTAGGAATCGAAGCAACTTTAATAATTAACGGCATATCAATGTCATTGATAACCAAATTCATTCCTGAAAGACGAATTACTTCATGTAGTTGGTGGCGTCGCTCGTTAATGAGCCCATACTTGGGAATAAAAATACGTGTATGGCCGCCGCGATCATTAACCATTTTTGGAATTTCAAAACCTAGATTGGATAATTCGCTATGCGGTAAATATGGAACGACTTCAGATGATATGTATAATATCTTTTTGTCTTTCATGTAGCGAATAGGCGTTTTTCGTGTTAAGTCACAAAATTACTAAAATTTAACCGACTTTTGTGCCAATTCATATGTATACCTAAGTATATGCCAATATACCATACGTTAAAAGCGCTAAATTCAGCGAGAAGTACCTACAAAGGCGATGCACTTGGCTTGGTGCCCACCATGGGCGCTCTGCACCAAGGCCATCTTTCGCTTATAGCAAAAGCAAAGCGCGAGAGCGATGTGGTGTGGGTAACCATATTTGTTAACCCTACTCAATTTGACAAAAAAGATGACCTAAATAAATATCCCGAAAGTCTAGTAGCTGACGTCGCTGCCATACATGAAATAGGTGCGGATATCAATATTTTTGCGCCCACAGCCAAAGACATGTATCCAGAAGGCTTGGTCGCCAGACCACAAATAATAGATGGGCTTGACAATCAAATGGAAGGGTCCGATCGCCCAGGACATTTTGATGGCGTCATCACAATAGTTGCCAAACTTTTTGAAGCCCTTCAACCACATCAAGCCTATTTTGGAGAAAAGGACTTTCAGCAACTTCAAATCATAAAAAAATGGGCTAAAGAACACCGAATTGGAACCAATATAATAGCTTGCCCTATTGTAAGAGAAGTCAATGGGCTTGCCATGAGCTCTAGAAACACACAACTATCTTACAAACAAAGGGAGGAAGCAGGGTTTATTCACGAAGCCTTATTGCTGTGTAAAAATAAATCTTTAAATAAAGATGCTGTTTACAATACTATTTCTAAAGCATTTGGAACACATCCAAATTTTGATTTGCTCTATGTGTTTTGTGTAGAAGAAGACACCTTAAATGAGGTTCAAGAAATAGCAACTGCAAATAAGCCAAGGCTGTTTGTAGCTGCATCAATAGCTGGGGTTAGGCTTATTGACAATATCGCATTAAAATAAGTACATTTGCCGCATGAATATTGAGATTTTAAAATCTAAAATTCACCGTGTAAGGGTTACAGGCGCCGAACTTGATTACATCGGTAGCATTACCATTGATCGAGCATTAATGGATGCCGCCAATATTGTGGCAGGTGAGAAAGTACAGGTGGTCAATGTAAATAATGGCGAGCGTTTAGAAACTTATGTCATTGAAGGTGCTGAAAAGACTGGAGAGATCACACTCAATGGTCCCGCTGCACGTAAGGTTCAAAAGGGCGATATCATCATTATCATCAGCTATGCGAGTATGAGTATTGAAGCGGCTAAAAAATTTCGCCCTATGCTTATTTTCCCCGAAACAGCGACCAATACTATCGATTAGCCACCATGTCCAAAATTTTAAAGCTTCTCAAAAACATCGTCCCTTTGGGATTGGGGTTATATCTTGTCTACTTTTCTTTTGCCAATACTTCCGAAGCAGATCGTGTGCAAATTATTACAGCCATCAAAAAAGCCGATTTACGTTTGGTTCTTATATCATTGTTTTTTGGTGCATTTAGCCACCTATCACGTGCTTATCGTTGGAATTATTTGCTCCGGCCGTTGGGCTACCAACCAACTTTTATGTTGCGTATACTCACAATTATGATATCGTATTTTTCAAATCTAGGCATTCCCCGCTCTGGAGAAGTATTGCGTGCAGCTGCCTTAGCCACTTATGCTGATGTCCCATTTGAAAAAAGCTTTGGTACAATCGTTACCGAGCGTATTCTCGATATTTTGTTGCTATTCTCGCTTTTCGGACTGGGCTTTGTTCTGCAAGGTGAGTTATTACTGAAAGTTATTGGAAATCCATCAATAGACGGTATGCTGCTTATTTGGTTTGTACTTGCTTGCGTGGCTTTTTTCTTAGGCATCCGTAAACTTAAACGCTCAGAACATACATTGGCTGTGAAAATTGCAAGCTTTTTCTCTGGCTTGTGGCAAGGTATGTTATCCATTCTTGACATAAAGCACAAGTGGGCTTTTTTGGGGCACACACTTTTTATCTGGTTTATGTATTTGATGATGTTTTGGGTGGTAGCTTTTGCCTTACCTGAAACAAGTGGTTTGTCGTTTTCAGCTATTATTCCTGCATTTGTAGCTGGCGGTTTTGCTATGTCTGCCACCAATGGTGGTGTCGGATTATATCCCATAGCAGTGGCAGCAGTGCTACAGGCTTTTGATGTCCCTTATCCTCAAGCACTTGCTTTTGGTTGGGTGATGTGGACTGGACAAACAATAATGGTCGTAGCCTTCGGTAGTTTATCTTTTTTATTACTGCCTATTTTGTCCAAAAAATAATAGTTAGCTTCGCCTTATGGCAAAAGTCAAAAAAGCTTTTTTCTGTACCAACTGTGGTCATCAACACGCCCAGTGGCAAGGTCAATGTAACTCCTGCAAGGCGTGGAATACCCTTCAAGAAGAGATACTAGAAAAACCCAAAACTACAGCTACATGGCAAGACGTCAATTCAACCCAAAAATCGAAACCTGTACGAATTCAAGACATTTCCATTAATACCCAAGCGCGCACGTCATCTGGTGATATTGAGCTAGATCGTGTGCTTGGCGGCGGCATTGTTGCAGGATCAATGGTACTTGTTGGTGGAGAACCAGGCATCGGAAAATCTACACTATTGCTACAAGTAGCCCTTGCCATAAAAGGCAAAGTAGTTTATGTTTCGGGTGAGGAAAGTGAACAACAAATTAAGCTGCGCAGCACCCGAGTAACCGAAGAGTCTAGCGAGTGTTTTTTGCTGACAGAAACCAATACCCAATCGCTTTTGCACCACCTGGGAACGCTAAAGCCTGCTTTGGTGATTATTGATTCCATACAAACCTTACATTCCAGTATGTTGGACAGCACTGCAGGGAGTGTGCCACAAATACGTGCCTGTACGGCCGAATTAATCCAATTTTCCAAAAACACTCAAACCCCTGTTTTTCTGGTTGGACATATCACCAAAGACGGTGCCATAGCAGGACCAAAAGTATTGGAGCATATGGTAGATACTGTCCTTCATTTTGAAGGAGATCGCAACCACGTATATCGGATCTTGCGCGCGCACAAAAATCGTTTTGGTACCACTGCTGAACTGGGTATTTATACCATGGCACAAGAAGGTCTTATTGCAGTTTCCAATCCCAGTGCATTGCTTATATCAAAAGAAAGTGCTGGACTCAGTGGCCATGCCATAGGCGCAACGGTTGAGGGCATACGCCCCATGATTATTGAGGTGCAAGCCTTGGTCAGTTCTGCGGTATATGGCACACCACAGCGAAGCAGCACAGGGTTTGATAACAAGCGTCTCAATATGCTGTTAGCAGTATTGGAAAAGCGTGCCGGTTTTCAATTGGGCGCTAAAGATGTGTTTCTAAATCTCGCAGGAGGTATACGTCTAAACGATCCTGGCTTGGATTTAGCCGTTATGGTAGCTATACTATCCAGTAGTTTGGACGTAGCCATTCCAAAAGGTTATACGTTTGCTGCCGAAGTCGGACTTTCTGGTGAGTTACGCAACGTGCCAAAAATGGAGCAACGCATGCAAGAAGCTGCCAAACTTGGCTTTGAGCGCATGGTGGTAACACAAGCTATAAAAACCGTTCCCAAAGGCTTGGAAGTTATCCGCCTAGCTACTATACAAGAGCTGGTGGAGCATTTATTCTAAGGCGCAGGATTGGGTATACGGTTATGCACCGCATCTATTTCTTTTAAAATTTCTGCTGATAGTGTAATTGTTGCCGTATCTATGTTTTCCCTAAGCTGTGCCATGGTTGTGGCACCAATAATATTGGAAGTCACAAAAGGACGATCTGTAACAAACGCCAATGAAAGTTGGGTAAGCGTTAGGTTGTGATTAGCGGCAATTGCTGCGTAGGCTTCTGTGGCTTCACGAGATTGGTCGCTGTTGTAACGTGCCATACGTGGAAATAATTTTAGGCGGCTATTTTCTGGAAGTTTCCCATTTCGATATTTTCCCGATAGTACACCAAAAGCCAAGGGTGAATATGCTAAAAGTCCTAGCCGCTCACGGTGCGCTACCTCTGCATTACCTACCTCAAAAGTACGGTTAAGTAAGGAGTAGGGGTTTTGAATGGTTTTCATCCGAGGCAAATCCTTTTGCTCGGATAAGGAAATGTATTTCATCGACGCCCATGGGGTTTCGTTAGACAAACCAATATGTCTAATTTTTCCCTCTAGAACAAAACCCTCAAGTGTTTCCAAAATCTCTTGAAAATTTTCCTCCCATTGCTCAACTGCATCAGGAAAATAGTCTCGTTTACCAAAGAAATTTGCATTACGTTCTGGCCAATGCAATTGGTATAAGTCTATATAGTCGGTCCTTAGTCTAGACAGACTGCCTTCGAGCGCATTACTGATGTTATTGGGTGTAAAGCCAGTGGTGCGTATGTGGGCTGTGTATGCGCCTGGCCCAGCTATTTTAGTGGCCAATACCACTTGGTCTCGGTTATTGCGTGTCGCAAACCAATCGCCCATAATACGCTCTGTTTCAGCATAAGTGTCTGCAGTGGCTGGAACTGGATAGAGTTCGGCTGTATCAAAAAAGTTAACCCCTGCGTCTAGGGCGTAGTCCATTTGTTCAAAACCCTCTGCTGGAGTATTTTGGTTCCCCCAAGTCATGGTGCCAAGGCAAATTTTACTAACCTGAAGATCGGTATGTGGAATGGTGGTATACTTCATCAATTCGTTGCTTATAAATCTAAGGTTACGCCAACAGGACAGTGGTCAGAATGGAACGCTTGGGAAAGTATGTATGCTCTTGAAATTTTTGTGGCAAGGGGTTCGCTTACCATTGCGTAGTCAATACGCCAGCCTTTATTATTGTCCCTGGAATTAGCGCGATAACTCCACCAACTGTAGTTATGCGGTTCTGTATTTAGATATCTAAACGAATCCACAAAGCCACTTTGGATAAAGCCGTCTAACCAAGCACGCTCTTCGGGCAAAAATCCTGAAACACTCGCATTGCGTATTGGGTCGTGAATATCAATGGCCTCATGACAAATATTATAATCCCCACATATAACCAAATTGGGCACTTCTTTTTTTAGATTGTTAATGTAGACTTGGAAATCGTACATATAGGTAAACTTATACTCCAAACGGGCGGGGTTGGTACCCGAGGGTAAGTATAGGCTCATGACAGAAACATCTTCAAAATCCACACGTAGATTGCGACCTTCAAAATCCATATAATCTATACCTGTACCATAGGCGACGTACTTGGGTTCTTCTTTGCATAAAACAGCGACCGAGCTATACCCTTTTTTTTGAGCTGAAAACCAATAATGGAAAGGATAGCCTGCAGCTTCAAAGACACTTAGATCTAATTGTTCGGGCTGTGCTTTGGTTTCTTGCAGGCAAAGCACATCTGGGTTGGCTTGCTGCAACCAATCTAAAAATCCTTTTTTGAGGGCAGCACGAATACCGTTTACGTTATAGGAAATAATGTTCATATTTGCTAAAATACAAACTAATCAAAATAAAATGTTTATGTTTAAATAATCAAAAATGATATATAAATGATGAAAAAAATATTTTTGTTTTCAATTCTAGTGTGTTTTGGCCATATTGTTCATGGACAAGAAGAAAGTGTTCAAAAGGTTCAAATTGTAAAAGATTCATCTCTAGAAGCCGCATTTCCAGAGGGTAAAAATGAAATCAGGATAAATGCATTAAGTTTTTTAGTCGAGGAGGACTTAAATATATTTTATGAAAGAATATTGAACAAGTCGAGTAGCCTTGGCCTGTCAATGTTTATAAATGCAGGTAACGAGGGAAATTTAACACACAGGAAATTTGCTATAAATCCTTACTATAGGTTTTACTTTTACAATTCTAAAGAATACGGAGCAAAAGGCTTTTTTGGTGAGGTCTTTAGTTCTTTTGCATCTGTCAAAAATGAATCTCTTCAAGTTTCCCTTGGTTTGACAATTGGTCAAAAATGGGTTACCACTAGTGGTTTTTCTTTTGAATTATTTGTAGGTACAGCTCGTTACATAACAGATAATGATCTGGAAATACATGCACCTATAGGGATTGCAATTGGAAAGCGTTTCTAAAGCTCACCCAACCAATTTTGAAACGAAACTGCTTTGTTAATTTGAGCTTTGGCTTGGGCTAATGTCAAGCGCTCTTGTTCCATGCTATCCCGTTGGCGTAAGGTTACCATTTTATCTTTTAAGGTTTGGTGGTCAACAGTTATGCAAAAAGGCGTCCCCAGAGCATCTTGTCGTCTGTAACGGCGACCTACTGCATCTTTCTCATCATAGGCAACTGTCATGTCCCATTTAATGTATTCCACAAAGGATTTGGCAATGTCGGGTAAGCCGTCTTTTTTAACCAATGGCAATACTGCAACCTTGGTAGGTGCCACTACGGCAGGCAAGCGCAATACCGTTCTGCTAGATCCGTCTTCAAGCGTTTCATATTGTAAGGAGTTTGAAAATACCGCCAAGAACAATCGGTCTAACCCAATAGAAGTTTCCAGTACGTAAGGCACGTAATTTTCTTGAAGCTCAGAGTCAAAATACTGTAGTTTTTTACCTGAATATTCTTCGTGGCTGCTCAAGTCAAAGTCTGTTCTGGAGTGTATCCCCTCCAACTCCTTAAATCCAAATGGAAACTTAAACTCAATATCACATGCGGCATCTGCGTAGTGTGCTAATTTTTCATGGTCGTGAAAGCGGTAGTTTTCTTTACCTAAGCCTAACGAATGGTGCCATTTCAGACGGATATCTTTCCAATGGTCATACCACTTCTTTTGAGTACCTGGTGGAATAAAAAACTGCATTTCCATTTGTTCAAATTCTCGCATTCGAAAAATAAACTGTCGAGCAACAATCTCGTTGCGAAAGGCCTTTCCCGTTTGAGCAATCCCAAAAGGCAATTTCATCCGGCCTGTTTTTTGCACATTCAAAAAATTTACAAAAATTCCTTGTGCCGTTTCAGGACGTAAATAAAGTTCTGTTGCGCTTTCAGCAGACGCACCCAACTTTGTGCCAAACATGAGATTAAATTGCTTTACTTCAGTCCAGCTTTTAGAGCCCGAAACAGGGCATACAATTTCTAGTTCTTCAATGAGTGACTTTACGTCTAAGAAGTCTTCATTTTCCAAAGACTGGCCCAAACGCTTAAGTATAGCATCTCCTTTTTCTTTATAGCCAACTACCCTTGGGTTTGTGCTTAAAAATTGTGCTTTATCAAAAGCATCGCCATAACGTTTAGCTGCTTTGTTTACTTCTTTTTCAATTTTGGTGTCCAGCTTACCAACGTAGTCCTCCACCAATACATCTGCACGATATCGTTTTTTTGAGTCCTTGTTATCAATGAGTGGATCGTTAAAGGCATCCACGTGACCAGAAGCTTTCCATATTGTTGGGTGCATCAAAATCGCTGCGTCTAAGCCCACAATATTATCATTGAGTTGTACCATTGCTTTCCACCAATAATCGCGAAGATTATTTTTGAGCGCTACGCCCTGTTGACCATAATCATACACAGCACTGAGGCCATCGTAAATTTCACTTGAGGGGAAAATAAACCCATACTCCTTGGCGTGGGACAATACCTTTTTGAATAATTCTTGATTAGCCATAGGACAAAAATAGGATAAGTTTCCTAATTTAAACATTCCGAATAGCTTAACCTTTTACGATGCTTAAAGATCTGATTGCAATATAGTTTCCAAAGTGTTATTAGGGATGTGGCAAAACCCTCAATAAAATTTATGTACATGGAATGGCCTATGCATAAAACATTCTTCCATAAGCAAGAAAATAGTCGTTATTTTGCACCATGCTTAAACGTATTTTTGTTGTACTATTCATTTGCGCATTATTTGTACAATGTGCCCGTCGTGGTTCCCCAACTGGTGGTCCAAAAGACGAAACACCTCCAGTGCTGCTGCGTGCCGAACCTGCACAAGAAACCGTAAACTTCAAAGAAGATAAGATTCGCATCTACTTTGACGAGTATATTAAGCTTAACCAATTAAGAGAACAATTGGTAATTTCTCCGCCGCTTGACCAAAGTACCTTCATTATTTCACCACAAAGCATAGCGTCCAAATACATTAATATTGAGTTTATGGACTCCCTTGCTCCCAATACAACCTATACATTCAATTTTGGAGAAAGCATTGTGGACAACAATGAGGGCAATCCCTTATCCTTTTTTTCCTATGTTTTTTCAACTGGATCAGTCATCGACTCTTTAACACTAAATGGGCGTATTTCCGATGCCTTGTTACGCAACCCTGAAAACTTTGTTTCAGTAATGTTATACCCTATCGACAGCACTTTCACAGATTCTGTGATTTTTAAAAACAAACCCTTGTATTACACCAATACACTTGACAGCTTGGTCGATTTTATCATACCCAATTTGAAAGCTGGACAATATTTATTAGGTGCTGTAAAAGACGTTTCTAAAAATTATGTGTTTGATCCATCAGTAGATAAAATCGATGTTATTTCTAACCCTATAACATTACCTAACGACAGCCTATTTTCCCTGTCTTTGTTTAAAGAAGAACCCGATTTTGCTTTTGGTCGTGCTTATCAAGCTGGAGAACAACGTATAGGATTCGGCTATAAAGGGAGCCCTGATTTTGAGATTGTTTTAGATGGAGAGTTTCCGGAGTCTTTCGTTTCTGTCGTTTCCCAAGATCGTGAAACCGATACTTTGTATTGTTGGTATAAAGGCTTTGAAGCAGACTCATTAAAGTTTACACTCAAACACGACACCTTAACAAGGTCATATGAATACCGCGTCAGAAAAGCAGAGCCCGATACACTTATGATTACTTTTGTGCAAAGTGGCACGCTAGACCTTACTGATACACTAAAAATCAGAACCAATACACCTTTGCAAAGTTACAGTTCTGATGCTATTTTATTAATAGACAAAAACTCTGTTGAAGTTCCCTTTAAAATGGCGCAATACAACAAGCACGAACTACAACTGCTATTTGATATTTTCCCTAACGAAAAGTATAAATTACAACTTTTACCTGGAGCAATCACAGATTTTTTTGATACAATAAACGATACTTTAGATGTTCAGTTCAGTACCAAAAGCCGTGTCGACTACGGTAATTTATCCTTGCGATTAGGTAACGTGCCCGAATTACCCATTTTCATTGATATTTTAGATGAAAAAGAGGAGATAAAGCGCTCTATTTATGTGACTGAACCCCAGGGGTTGTACCGCTTTGCTTATTTACAGCCGAATAAATATTATATAAGGGTCCGTATCGATGAAAACACGAACGGAAAATGGGATACGGGTAATTATCTAAAAAAACAAAAACCAGAACCCGTTTACCATTTCGAATCACTACTAGATGTTCGGGCCAACTGGGAATTGCAAGAGCAGTTTATTTTAAAGTAAAATTGTCTCGATCCCTCAAGAAAGGGAGCTTATTTCGTGTTTTATTTAAGGTTTCGAGATCAATTATAAAACTAGCAGTTGTTTCATTTTCGTCCATAAAAATCAGTTCATCTCCCAAAGCATTATAAGCTGCAGATGCTCCTAAATAATTCAAATGATAGGCATCTTTTCCTGTTCTATTTACTCCAATGCTATAGGCCATATTTTCAATGGCGCGTGCGCGCAAAAGAGCATTCCATGCCTGAATACGCGCTGAAGGCCAGTTGGCAACGCAAATCAATAGATCATAATCGTCAGTGTTTCGATTAAATACAGGAAAGCGTAAGTCGTAACACACCAAAGGACGAATACGAAAACCTGCATATTCAATTAGTACTGACCCTTTTCCAGCACGATACACTTTTGATTCCCCTGATGGGGTATAAGGATGTGCTTTATTGTAAGTGTCTACTCTCTGGTCAGGATGCACAAAAATAAAGCGGTTATAAAAGTGTTTTTCTTCTTGAATGGCTAGGCTACCACAAATAGCTGTTTGGTGTGTTTTTGCCATTTCTTTCATCCATCGTATTGAAGGTCCCTCCATGGTCTCGGCCACTTGCTCAGGTTCCATGGTAAAACCGGTTGCCCACATTTCGGGCAAAACAATGAGATTTACTGGTTTTGCCAGCTTATTAAGCAACTTTTCAAACTGTTGTTGATTAGCAATAGGATTGTGCCAAACGGTGTTGTGTTGTAGTATTATGATTTGTAGGGAATTCATTTTATGAAGATATTATATTTAATACTCCAAATAAAAAACAATATGCTTTTTAATAATAAACCTACTTAAAAGTTATAAGTATTGCTTTAGTTATTTCATCATCAACAGATAATGCTGTTTTGATAACTGTGCTAACATTACGTCACAAAAGGAAGCAGAAGTAAACTGCCTTTTTAGCCTTTTAAGTTTGCCGTTAAATACTCACGGTTCATGCGGGCAATATTCTCAAGTGAAATTCCTTTAGGACATTCGACTTCGCAAGCACCTGTGTTGGTACAGTTTCCGAAGCCTTCTTCGTCCATTTGCTTAACCATATTGAGCACACGGTCATTAGCTTCCACCTGTCCTTGTGGCAACAGTGCATATTGAGATACTTTGGCAGAAACAAACAGCATGGCAGAAGCATTTTTACAACTCGCAACACAAGCCCCACAACCAATACATGCTGCAGCATCAAATGCTTTGTCCGCTGATTCTTTTTCAATAGGTAGTGCATTGGCATCTTGCGTATTACCAGATGTATTTACCGAAACAAATCCTCCTGTGTGTTGAATGCGATCAAAAGCAGTGCGGTCTACAACCAAATCTTTTATAACAGGAAAAGGCTTGGCACGGAAAGGCTCAATATGAATAGTATCCCCGTCTTTAAACTTACGCATATGTAATTGACAAGTTGTAATCAGGCGGTCTGGGCCATGGGCCTCGCCGTTAATAAACATGGAGCAAGACCCACAAATCCCCTCGCGACAATCGTGGTCAAAAGCTACAGGGTCTATACGATTTTCCATCAATTGCTCATTGAGTACGTCCATCATTTCCAAAAAAGACATATCAGGTGAAACACCGTCTAGTGAATACGTTTGCATACACCCTTTTGCAGTCGCATTTTCTTGTCGCCAAATTTTTAATGTCAGTTTCATATCTATTTGTATGATCGTGTTTTAAGTTCAATGTTTTCGTAGTCCAATGCTTCTTTATGAAGTTTTGCCTGAGTTGGTTCGCCTTTGTATTCCCATGCAGAGACAAATGTATAATTAGCATCATCTCTTAGGGCTTCTCCTTCGGGGGTTTGAGATTCCTCACGGAAATGTCCACCACAAGATTCAGAACGCTCAAGCGCATCCTTAGCAAATAACTCCCCTAACTCCAAAAAGTCTGCCACGCGAAGTGCTTTGGCTAATGGTTCGTTGAACGAGTTAGCTGTGCCAGGCACATAAACATCTTTATAGAATTGCTCTCTCAATGCTTTTACTTCTTTAATGGCTTCTTTTAATTGCTTTTCGTTGCGTGACATTCCACATTTATCCCAAATGATTTTCCCTAATTTACGATGGAAATAATCTACAGTTTTAGAACCTTTATTATCAATAAAAGTATTTATTTGAGAGCGTACACTTTCTTCAGCAGCGTCAAATTCAGGACCATCGGTAGCTATTGGCCCTGTGCGAATATCATCAGCCAAATAATCCCCTATAGTGTATGGTAGTACAAAATAGCCATCAGCTAATCCTTGCATAAGGGCTGAAGCGCCCAGACGGTTAGCCCCGTGATCAGAGAAGTTTGCTTCCCCTATTGCAAAACACCCGGGAACAGTTGTCATCAAATTATAATCAACCCAAACGCCTCCCATGGTATAATGCACCGCCGGGTATATCATCATAGGAGTTTCATAAGGGTTTTGATCGACAATTTTCTCATACATCTGGAATAGGTTCCCATACTTAGCCTTTATGATTTTTTTACCCAATTTTTGGACAAGAGTCATATCACTTTCATCTAAGCCTTTAACGTGTGCTTTTTCTTTTCCATAACGCACAATAGCATCTGCAAAATCCAAATAAACGGCTTCGCCAGTTTTATTAACGCCATAGCCTTCATCGCAACGTTCTTTTGCAGCACGTGAAGCAACATCTCGAGGCACTAAGTTTCCGAAAGCAGGATAGCGTCTTTCTAGATAGTAATCACGATCTTGCTCAGCAAGATCAGTTGGTTTAAGCTTCCCCTCGCGAATCGCTGCGGCGGCCTCTTTTTTCTTAGGCACCCAAATACGTCCATCATTTCGTAAAGACTCTGACATCAAGGTCAATTTAGATTGATGTTCACCCGAAACAGGAATACAAGTAGGATGAATTTGTGTAAAACACGGATTGGCGAAATAAGCACCTTTTTTGTGAATTTTCCAAGATGCAGTAACATTACTGCCCATGGCATTTGTAGAGAGGTAAAACAAGTTACCATAACCTCCTGATGCAATTACGACTGCATGAGCTGCGTGACGTTCAATTTCTCCATTAACCAAATTTCTCGTGATAATACCCCTCGCCTTGCCATCTACTTTTACAAGATCCAGCATTTCATGGCGATTGTACATCTTGATTTTACCACGACCAATTTGGCGGTTCATAGCTGAATAAGCCCCAAGCAACAATTGCTGACCAGTTTGTCCCTTGGCATAGAAAGTTCTGGATACCAAAACCCCACCAAAAGAGCGGTTGTCTAAGAGTCCGCCATAGTCACGAGCAAAGGGAACGCCCTGAGCAACACATTGATCAATAATATTAGTTGAAACTTCCGCCAATCGATAAACATTTGCTTCTCTAGAACGATAATCACCACCCTTTACGGTATCGTAGAACAAACGATAAATAGAGTCTCCATCGCCTTGATAATTTTTAGCAGCATTGATTCCACCCTGTGCAGCAATAGAATGCGCGCGTCTTGGTGAATCTTGAAAACAAAATGCCTTTACATTATAACCCAATTCAGCGAGAGTAGCGGAAGCCGAACCACCTGCTAAGCCGGTCCCAACAACAATTATATCAATCCCTCTTTTGTTAGATGGGCTCACAAGTTGAATATTATTTTTGTGAGTGGTCCATTTTTTTTCAATAGGGCCAGGTGGAACTTTAGCTTCAAGGTTTGATTGAATAATTTTATTTTCTAATTTGAGGTCTGTTAATGGGGATAATTTATTAACAGACTCATTATACCCATTGGGTTTTAACAAATTGAAAAGCTTGGCATGAAATTCAATTGATTTATCTTTTAACAATCTATTTTTATCAAGAAAATTGTCGTCAGATGATTTTATCGGGTTCCTTGCAGAAGATTTATGCCAGTCCGAATCCCAATCACGAAGTTTGCATTTAATGCCTGTGCTTTTTTTTATTACTTTAAATTTGCCATTTAGTAATTTTTGATAAGAGCGCAAACAAACCGTCAATTCATCATCTTGTTTGTATGACTTTTTTGGTTTTCTGTAATTTAATGAATACGTAATTTTTTTCACCTTATTATATTGATTTTGTCACACATTGTGATCTGTAATAATTATTTTTTGTAACACTATTTTTATGGAAGTATTTGATGTAGGTTTCATAGATAATGGTAATTTATGTGATGAAAAACTGCAATAAAAGCAAAGCCGAATGGGATTCCAATTGAATAAAGCTTGCCAATTGATTTAACTATTACGGTATACTTGTTATTAAATCCCATTGTCTGAAATGCTGAGGCAAAACCATGAGATAAATGAAGAGCTAAGAAAAGAAATGAAACAACATAGATTACAACTCGTGTTAAATTATCAAATTTGTGAATTAACTCCTCATAATATCGGTGTGGATCATCAGGTAAAACCTTGATATACTTGTAGTCAATTTCAGGAATCCAAAAATCATAAAAATGAAGAACTAAAAAAGAAAGAACTGTACTGCCAGATATAATCATGTTTCTAGAAACCCAACTCGCATTACTATTTCCTTTAAAAACTTTATATCTAGTGCCTCTAGCTTTTTTATTTTGTAAGTCTAAAATAAACCCCATAACAAAATGAAAAATTACACCAGCAATAAGAATAGGTTGTAATATAAATTGAACCAATGGGTTTGTTCCCATAAAGTGAGATAACCAATTAAATACACTTCCATCGAAAACAGAAGTGATATTTATTATAAAATGTTGTAGCAGAAATATTATTAAAAATAGTCCTGAAAGTGCCATTGACACTTTTCTTAAGATAGTTGAATTATTCAATACAGTAAAATGTGTTACAAAGTTAATCTATAGAAATGTATATAGCAAAGGTTTATTCTATTTATACTGATTCTAATGTGTTACAAAGTTTTGTTTAATCAATTTCCATAATATGTCCGGGAAGATGAAACAAAACTACTCCAAAACGAGTTTTGTATACTCCTCATCGTTCCAGAAAAAAGTATATGTCCCTTTAGGCATGTATACATTACCATCACCAGCGGGCTTTAAATCCATTTTATGCTTGCGATTAAATTGTTTAATAACTGTATTATCTATGGTTAAATTGTACGGTAATTGTTGAAGCCCTTTGTGCAAGCTAATCGCTTGCTCAAATACAACAACTCCTTTGTCAGAAACCAAAGTCCAAACACCTTCAGATGGCTCTTGAGCGAAAAAAGTCCAATGAAATGATGGTGTAAAAGCATCAAGCCAAGTGCTTCTTTTGCTGCCCCAACGATTGCTGTGCTTTTGCACTTTGGGAGCCAATACTGCAAAAGTTTTTTTAGAAAGTTCGGGCAGTTGTTGCACAGCATCCAATGCAAGCAAATAAATAGACCTTCCGTGCGTACCCACCAACAAGTGGTTTTCTGATTCTTGTATAAACAAGTCATGAACAGCTACTCGTGGAATGTTTTTATTGAAAATATGCCAGTTTTTACCTTCATCTATACTTGTATATAACCCATTGTCTGTTCCCAAATAAAGCAGGTTCTTATTTGTAGCATCCTCCCTTATTACATTTACTGCGGCATTTGGCAAGTTACTGCTGATGTTATTCCAGCTTGTGCCTAAATCATTTGAAACATATACATATGGACTGAAGTCGTCCCAACGATAACCATTTAATGTCGCATAAATTCGGTTGGGGTTGTGCTTGGAAAACTGTACCCGGCTTACCCACAGATTTTGTGGCAATTTATCACTGATACGACGCCAAGTTGACCCACTGTTTTGGGTAAGTTGAATTATTCCATCATCCGAACCCACCACAATGGTGCCAAAGGAATTTCGCGACTCATCAATGGCCGTCAGTGTACCGTATGGAACATTCCCTTTTTTGGCGCCTTTTGTAAGATCTTTAGATATAGCTTCCCAATTGTCGCCTTGGTTCAGCGAGCGGTGAAGTTTATTACTGCCTAGATAGATAATATCATTATTGTGAATAGATAATAAGATGGGCGTTTGCCAATTAAATCTAAAAGGTGCCTCCCCTAACTTGTGTTTAGGCTGTATAAATTTACGCTCACCAGCATCACGGTCAATTCGGAAGTAATTCCCAAATTGATATCCCGTATAAACAATATTGGCGTTGCGGCTGTCGACTTGGATTTGCATGCCATCCCCACCCATAATTCCAGTCCATGGATTATGTCCGCTTTGGTGCCAACGCACACTTTCTACTGTAGTATGGACTGCCTCCCAAACGCCATTATCTTGCAATCCGCCATACACGTGATAAGGTTTTTGAGTGTCAGCGTAAACTGTATAAAATTGCCCTACGCTGGGTTGATTGGCTTTGCTCCAGTTTTGACCACCATCATAACTAATGTTGACCCCACCATCATTACCATTTAAAAGGTGTTTTGGGTTTTTAGGATTTATCCATAGGGCGTGATGGTCAGCATGTACATTGGGTGTATCGAGTCTTTTAAATGATTTACCACCATCTGTTGAGGTTAAAATAGGCACTCCGTAAATGTAAATATGGTTTTTGTCCACAGGGGATACGTGTACCATGCCAAAATAATATCCATAACTGAAGTATACGTCATCCAAAAAATCTGTGTGTGTTTTGCCCCATGTAAGTCCGCCGTCGTCACTACGAAAAACTTGAGGCCCTGAAACAGGTGTATCAAATAAATCGTCATTAGCATTATAGAGAAAAAGCGCTAAATCAGATGGTTTTAACTTGCCATTCCGCACCTCATCACGAACTCGATCGACTGTGTATGCTTTTGGAAAGCCATTATCTTCTAAAAAGTTTTTTATTAATTTTTTGTCTATTGCCATAAAAGCCTCCAATGATATCCCTTCAAAATCTTGCTTTTTGAGTTTGTTATAAGACAAATCAAATTGTGGTCTTCTGTCTTGGTTATCTACAATGGCATATATCGTTTTTGCGTCAAATGATGCTAACCCTATTCTCCCTACGCCTTTGCCCTGCAAAAAGCCACTTTCTTTTGTACTTATTAGGGTCCAGCTATTGCCTGCATTGGTACTTTTATAAATGCCCGATTTAGCACCACTGCCTGAAAAATCCCATGCTTTGCGTTCTTTTTCCCACGCTGCAGCATACATTATGTTAAAATCATTTGACACAACACTCAACTCAATTATTCCAGTTGGATCTGGCAAGTCAAGAGTTTTTATCCACGTTTGCCCGCCGTTCATGGTTTTATATATGCCCCTTGTCTCGCTTTTAGAATAAAGTGGCCCTAGCACGCCCACAACAAC
The DNA here is from genome assembly GCA_964014735.1 of uncultured Flavobacteriaceae bacterium. Classification (GTDB taxonomy): domain Bacteria; phylum Bacteroidota; class Bacteroidia; order Flavobacteriales; family Flavobacteriaceae; genus UBA7446. The sequence continues at coordinate 75,289 of CAXHBH010000005.1, forward strand.
CTCGTTGGGGTTATTGGGGTTGATTTCTATTTTACCTATGTGGTGGGCATCTGCTAATCCCAGTTGTGTCCAACTATTCCCTTTATTTGTAGATTTTAAAATCCCCATACCAGCGTAGGAGGACCTCGATGCATTATTTTCTCCAGTACCAACATATATGGTATGCGTTGGCCAATGTACCGCTATATCTCCTATATTTTGGGTTGGGCTGTTGTCCATAACTGCTACAAAGCTTGTGCCATTATTATCGGTATACCACAAACCGCCAGAAGCATACGCTACATAAAATTCATGTGTTGCATTTGGGTTTACATCCAAATCGGTCACGCGACCACTCATTACACTAGGGCCAATACTGGTCAGTGGAAGTTCTGCTACCCATGACGCAGCAATTAATGAATTCAACTGATTTGTTGTTTTTAGTATTTTTACATGAGAGGTTGCTTGTGGTTGTGCAAACACGATTGAAAAAAGAAGGCAAAATAATATATGCTTCATGGGAAGTAATTTTATGTGAATATAATTTTTTTACTTTACGAAATGAAATATACACCCCTACCTTCAAACGTTTTTTCGATGCACCGCGAACGCTTTATGGCCAAACTCAAGCCCAACAGCATTGCCGTGTTTAACGCTAATGACATATATCCAATAAGTGCAGACAGCACTTTGCCATTTGAGCAGCACCGTGATTTATTCTATCTTTCAGGTGTTGACCAAGAAGAAACCATATTAATCCTTTATCCCAACGCTAAAGATTCAAAGCATAGAGAAATAGTTTTTATGCGTGAAACCAATGCACATATTGCCGTTTGGGAAGGACACAAACTCACCAAAAGTGAGACAACGGCGTTAACGGGTATACACAACGTACTATGGACCACGGACTTTGAAGCTGCCTTTTTAGAGTTAGCAAAACAAGCCGACAATATTTATGTCAATACCAACGAACACTATCGAGCTAAAGTTGAGACCCAAACTAGAGAAGATCGCTTTATTGCGTGGTGTAAGGGGCAGTTTCCAAAAAAAAATTATGAAAAAAGCAACCCTATTTTACAAGGGCTGCGAGCAGTTAAAGACCCAAAAGAAATTACACAAATTCAACAGGCTTGTATTATTACTGAAAAGGGTTTCAGACGCATTTTGAGCTTTGTAAAGCCAGGAGTTTGGGAGTTTGAAATTGAAGCGGAATTTGCACATGAATTTCTTAGCAATCGATCAAAAGGATTTGCCTATACCCCCATTATTGCTTCTGGGGATAATAATAATGTGTTGCATTATATCGAAAACAATCGGCAGTGTCAAGCAGGTGAATTGATATTGATGGATGTTGCTGCCGAATATGGAAACTATTCGTCTGATATGACGCGCACCATACCTGTTTCTGGACGGTTTACGCCTCGCCAACGTGCGGTTTATGAGGCTGTGCTTAAGGTAAAAAAAGAAGCTACTCAGTTGCTGATACCTGGTGTGCTTTGGAAAGCATTTCATGAAGAAGTTGGCAAAATGATGAACGGTGCGCTTGTTGATATCGGCTTGCTAACAAAAAAAGAGGTTTCGGATAATGCAGGAGCTTATAAGAAATACTTTATGCACGGTACCTCCCATCATTTGGGCTTGGACACCCATGATTACGGTTTATTGGATGAGCCTTTAGAGCCAAATATGGTTTTTACGGTAGAACCAGGAATCTATATTCCTGATGAAGGTTTTGGTATCCGATTAGAGGACGATGTTGTTGTGCAAGCCACTGGCGCACCTATTAATTTGATGGCCAATATCCCTATAGAACCTGATGAAATTGAGGCGTTGATGTGTGGCTAAAATGCCTTCCAGCCTTGGGCTTTAAGCGGAATTATCTCGTCGCCACGTGTAACTAGATTTACACCGTCAGACTTATCGGTCATATGCCCAATCACCGTAAGGTTGGGGTTGCCTTTTATTTTTTCATAATCATCTTGTTTGATTGTAAACAAGAGCTCATAGTCTTCCCCGCCACTAAGTGCCAGTGTAGTACTGTCCATATTAAATTCTTCACATACAGCAATAAACTGAGGATCAAGGGGAATTTTTTCTTCATAAAGCCGGCAACCTACTTCACTTTGCTTGCACAAATGCAAAACCTCTGAAGATAATCCGTCGCTTACATCTATCATGGATGTTGGTTTTACTTTAAGTGCTTCAAGCAATGTTACAATATCTTTTCGTGCTTCGGGTTTCAGCTGGCGTTCCACCAAATATGTATACGGATCAAGGTCGGGTTTGTGGTTAGGGTTGACTTTAAAAACATCATTTTCTCGTGCCAAAACCTGTAAACCCATATAAGCTGCTCCCAAATCTCCCGTAACCACTAAAAGATCTTTTTGATTGGCACCATTGCGCATAATAGGACCTGTTTTAGGAGCAATACCAACAGCAGTAACTGACAGTTGTATACCTTGTTTGGAAGAAGTTGTATCACCACCAACCAAATCAACACCATAGGTCTTGCAAGCCAGGTGAATACCAGCGTATAACTCCTCAATGGACTCTAAAGTAAAGCGATTAGAAACTGCAATTGAGACCAATACTTGTGTAGCTTGAGCGCCCATTGCGTAGATGTCTGAAAGGTTTACCACTACTGCTTTATAACCAAGGTGCTTAAGCGGCATATAGCCTAAGTCAAAGTGTATGCCTTCAATAAGCATGTCTGTACTTACCACAATTTCTCCCCCGTGATTAAGTACAGCAGCATCATCGCCAACTCCGTGTATGGTTGAAGGCTGTGCTGCAGTAACCAATTTTGTGAGGTGTTCAATTAAGGCAAACTCCCCGAAATCCTCTAGGGAAGTTTTTGATGGTTTTTTTTCTTCAAGCATGGCGCAAAATTAGGTTATTTTAGGTTGATAACTCCAGCGTAAATTGAAAAGACAAATAACAAGATATACTAACCTAATGAAGGTCGATATGTTATCAAGGCAAAATGTGGTATATTTGTCCTTTGGTTTTAATCCAAATAAAGCTATGATAAAAGTTTCGTCACAAGCAAAAGAAAAAGTTCTGCAAATGATGCAAAGCGACGGCTTGGATATTGCCTCGCACTTTGTGCGTGTAGGCGTAAAAAGTGGTGGGTGTTCTGGTCTATCTTATGAACTTAAATTTGACGCCTCTCTTGTTGAGGATGATAAGGTTTTTGAAGACAACAATGTGAGAATTGTGGTAGATAAGAAAAGCTTTTTGTATCTTATTGGAACGACACTCGAATACTCAGGTGGTTTAAATGGCAAGGGTTTTGTGTTCAACAATCCAAACGCCAATCGCACCTGTGGTTGTGGAGAGAGTTTTTCGCTTTAAACAAATGCTATGGCATACACAGAAGAAGAATTAAAAAAAGAACTCGAAACTAAAGAGTACGAATACGGATTTTATACCGATATAGAGTCGGATACTTTCCCTATTGGGCTTAATGAAGACATTGTCCGTGCAATTTCTGCACGAAAAAATGAACCTAGCTGGATGACCAAATGGCGCTTAGAAGCCTTTGAAAAATTCCAACAGATGGAGGAGCCCGATTGGGCTAATGTCAAATATGAAAAACCCGATTTGCAGGCTATTGCCTATTATTCTGCGCCCAAAGCTCAAGTCAAATACGATAATCTTGATGAAGTAGATCCCGAACTACTTAAAACTTTTGAAAAACTGGGTATTTCTCTTGAAGAACAAAAAAAATTAGCTGGTGTTGCTGTAGACATCGTTATGGATTCTGTTTCTGTTGCATCCACTTTTAAAGACACCTTAGCAGAGAAAGGCATTATTTTCTGTTCCATTTCTGAAGCCATTAAAGAACACCCTGAGCTGGTTAAAAAATACATCGGATCTGTTATTCCACGAACTGACAATTATTACGCAGCGCTTAACTCGGCTGTATTTTCTGACGGATCATTTTGCTATATTCCTAAAGGGGTCCACTGCCCCATGGAGCTGTCTACCTATTTCCGCATCAATCAAGCGGGAACAGGACAATTTGAGCGTACGCTAGTCATTGCTGATGAAGGAAGCTACGTGAGCTATTTGGAGGGTTGTACTGCTCCAGCTCGTGATGAAAACCAACTACACGCGGCAGTGGTAGAGCTTGTTGCTCTTGACGATGCCGAAATAAAATATTCAACTGTTCAAAATTGGTTTCCTGGCGATAAAAACGGTAATGGCGGTATTTTTAATTTTGTGACCAAGCGGGGCATTTGCCACGAGCGTTCCAAAATTTCTTGGACACAAGTAGAAACAGGCTCTGCTGTTACTTGGAAATACCCCTCTTGTATTCTAAAAGGAAACGATAGTATTGGAGAGTTTTATTCAATTGCCGTTACCAACAATCACCAACAAGCAGATACCGGCACCAAAATGATTCACTTGGGCAAACGAACCAAGAGTACCATTATTTCAAAAGGCATTTCGGCAGGGCAATCGCATAACAGCTATCGTGGCTTGGTAAAAGTTGGGGCAAATGCCAAAAACGCAAGAAACTTTTCTCAATGCGACTCTTTGCTCATGGGTAATACCTGTGGCGCACACACCTTCCCATACATTGAGGCTAAGAGTAAAAGTGCTAGAATAGAACACGAAGCTACAACCAGTAAAATTGGTGAAGACCAAATATTTTATTGTAACCAGCGTGGTATCGATACGGAGAAAGCCATTGCTTTAATCGTAAATGGTTTTAGTAAAGAAGTTTTAAATAAATTACCTATGGAGTTTGCTGTAGAAGCCCAAAAACTTCTTGAAATCTCTTTAGAAGGCTCTGTTGGATAAATCCCTAAACCATGAAAAAGTCCATTTTTGTTTTAATATTACCGTTAATTATGTCTTGTTCACAAACAACGAAAAAATCGACGGACAACCCCCAGTTTTTTGGTGAATTTTTACATCTATCAGACGCTGCTGTGCTAAATGCAGGCACCGAAATATACGGTGTAATTATTAACGAAAAAATGCAAGAATTAGATGACTTATGCAAAGCCATTAAACGTGACGATTACGACATGATTCCTGTTTATATAAAAGGAATTATAAAAGACAATACTGCTGAAGATGGCTGGGATAAGCTCATCCAAATAACCGCAATCGATTCTTTAGTGAATCCAACGGACAAATCAATTATCAAACCCAACAATTAATTTATGCTAAGCATAGACAATTTACATGCCGGCTGTGAAGGCAAAACCATTTTACAAGGGATCAACCTAGACGTAAAGCCCGGGGAAGTGCATGCCATCATGGGGCCAAACGGGTCTGGAAAAAGTACGCTTTCGACCGTTGTTGCTGGTCATGAAGACTATGATGTTTCCCAAGGAACAATTTTGTTTGAAGGCGAAGATATTGCTGATTTAAGTGCAGATGAACGTGCGCACAAAGGCATCTTTTTGTCTTTTCAATATCCCGTCGAAATACCAGGCGTATCGGTAACCAATTTTATAAAAACAGCTATCAATCAAAACCAAAAAGCTAAAGGCTTGGAAGACATGCCTGCAAATGAAATGCTAAAAAAAATACGTGAAAAGGCAGCACTTTTGGAGATTGATTCACGGTTTTTGTCACGCTCACTAAATGAAGGTTTTTCAGGTGGTGAAAAAAAGCGAAATGAAATTTTTCAAATGGCCATGCTTGAGCCCAAGCTCGCCATATTGGACGAAACTGATTCGGGCTTAGACATTGATGCTTTGCGCATTGTGGCAAATGGAGTAAATAAACTCAAAGGTAAAGACAATGCCATAGTAGTTATCACCCACTACCAGCGTCTTTTGGAATATATAGTTCCTGACTTTGTTCACGTACTTCACGAAGGTAAGATTGTAAAATCGGGTTCCAAAGAATTGGCGCTTGAACTGGAAGAAAAAGGTTACGATTGGATAAAACAAGGCGCTTAATATTGGATTTAAAAGAAACATTATTGTCATCATACTTGGCTTTTGACGCCCAAGACGGTCCGCAACACAAACTGCAAGATCAGCGTGCGGCTGCTATTGAAGTTTTTGAACAGCAAGGCTTTCCTACCAAAAAACAAGAAGACTGGAAATACACATCTTTACGCAACCTCACCAAAAGTAACTTTTCGGTTTTCCCAAAGCAGGAAGTAAGTTTAAAACTAGACGATGTTAAAGAATACATCTTACAAGATGTTGATACCTATAAAATCGTTTTTGTAGATGGCATTTATAGTGCCTACCTGTCAGAGACTACACACGAAGGAGTTGATGTTTGCTTGCTTTCGGTGGCACTCACCAAGCCAAAGTATGCGTTCACAATCAAGAAGTACTTTAATCAAATTGCTGAAAAAGAGGCTTCGATAACAGCACTCAATACCGCTTTCACAAAAGAGGGCGCATACATCTATGTCCCAGATGGTAAGTTAGTTGAAAAGCCCGTACAAATTATACATTTCACTACAGATAAAAATCCCAACTTATTACTGCAACCACGCAATCTAATTGTAGTTGGGAAAAATGCAGAGATACAAATTGTTGAGCGTCATCAAAGCTTGACAACCAACGCAACTTTTACCAACGTTGTAACCGAAATTTTTACTGAGCAAAATGCGCAGTTAGATTATTACAAAATTCAAAACGACCAAACAACAGCTTCGCTTATAGATAGCACATATATTTCGCAACAAAAGCATAGTCATGCCAAAGTACACACCTTTTCGTTGGGTGGAAAGCTAACTCGAAATAATCTCAATTTCTATCATAAAGATGCCGAAATAAATTCTACGATGAAAGGCATTACACTTATTGAAGGTAACCAGTTCGTAGATCACCACACTTTGGTACACCACGCGCAACCAAATAGCGAAAGCCACCAAGACTATAAGGGAATATTTGCTGAGAAAGCAACAGGTGTATTTAACGGAAAAATCATTGTGGATAAAGAAGCCCAAAAAACCAATGCATTCCAGCAAAATAACAATATTTTAATGGACGACAAGGCAAGCATCAACACCAAGCCACAGCTGGAGATTTTCGCTGACGACGTGAAATGTAGTCATGGTTGTACTATAGGTCAGCTGGATGAAGATGCATTGTTTTACTTACAATCTCGTGGCATACCCAGAAAAGAAGCGCGTGGCTTATTGACCTATGCCTTTGCCAACAACGTGCTTCAAAGTGTTAAAATCGACTCGGTTAGAAAACGCATTAATAAATTGATTGCCGAAAAACTGAGTGTAAATATTGGTTTTGATGTATAATACAACGCTTGATATCACACAAATACGAGCTGACTTTCCCATATTACAACGACAAGTAAACGGGCAACCATTGTTGTATTTAGACAACGCGGCTACTTCGCAGACGCCACTTCCTGTCATTAATGCAATCAGTGATTATTATAAGCACACCAATGCCAATATTCATCGAGGCGTTCATGCACTTAGCCAAGAGGCAACTGATGAGTTTGAGGGTGCACGACAAAAAATACAAACGCATTTTAATGCTGCACATGCCCATGAAATTATATTTACTTCAGGAACAACACATTCCATAAACCTTGTTGCTAATGGTTTTACTTCATTTTTGGAACAGGGAGATGAGCTCATTGTTTCCGAATTAGAACATCATGCGAACATTGTGCCTTGGCAAATGCTATGTGATCGTACAAGGGCACAACTAAAAGTAATCCCAATAACCGCCAATGGCACCTTGGATATGGGCGTATATGCCAATTTACTTAGCGCAAGAACTAAGGTGGTTTTTGTAAATCACGTTTCCAATGCCCTAGGCATCATCAACCCCATTGAAGAAATTATTCAAAAGGCACATGCTGTTGGCGCTGCAGTACTTATAGATGGTGCGCAAGCCACTCCGCATATGGTCCCAGATGTAAATGCATTAGACGTGGAGTTTTACACTACTTCGGCGCATAAAATTTGTGGCCCTACAGGTGTGGGTATGCTTTATGGAAAAGAAGTGTGGTTACGCAAACTGCCGCCTTATCAGGGTGGTGGTGAAATGATCGATCAGGTTACTTTTGAAAAAACCACCTATGCCGATTTACCTCACAAGTTTGAGGCAGGAACGCCAAATATTGCTGGTGGTGTCGGTTTTGCCGCTGCAGTAGATTATATGAAAAATATTGGTTTTGATGCTATTGCTGCGCATGAAAACGATTTGATGCGCCATGCAACTGAAAAACTAAAAAAAATTGAAGGGTTGCATATATATGGTGATGTCGACAACAAAGTTGCGGTAATTTCTTTCAATGTGGAAGGTCTGCACCCCTATGACATTGGTACACTACTGGATAAAATGGGCATTGCAGTTCGTACAGGGCACCACTGTTGTCAACCGATTATGGATCATTTCCAAATTCCAGGCACTGTTAGGGCGTCATTTGCTTTTTATAATACCCACGAAGAAGTAGACCGTTTTATAGCTGGTGTAGAAAAAGCAGTGGGTATGTTACGTTAATCCTTATCTTTATGCTATGAGTATAGCAACCCAACAAGCTGAAATTGTATCTGAATTTTCCATGTTTGATGACTGGATGCAACGCTATGAGTACATGATTGAACTCGGCAAATCACTTCCGCTTATTGACGAGAGTTATAAAAAAGATGACAACATTATCAAAGGTTGCCAAAGTAAGGTTTGGGTACACGCCGAATTAGACAATGATAAAATTGTTTTTACAGCTGATAGCGATGCCATTATTACCAAAGGCATTATTGCTATTTTAATTCGTGCATTTTCCAATCAACCGCCCAAAGAAATTTTGGCTGCTGAAACCACTTTCATAGATGAAATTGGACTCAAAGAACACTTGTCACCAACCCGTGCAAATGGTTTGGTGTCTATGATAAAGCAACTTAAAATGTACGCCTTAGCGTATCAAACACAACTCTCTTAACTATGGATACTCAAGCACTTGGAGAAAAAATTGTTCGTTTATTGAAAACAATCTTTGACCCTGAGATTCCGGTTGATATCTACGAGCTCGGATTAATTTACGATGTCTTCGTCAATGAAGATAACGACGTGAAGATTGTGATGACCTTAACCACACCTAACTGCCCTGTAGCAGAGAGCTTACCACAAGAAGTAAAAGAAAAAGTTCGTGAACTAGACGAAGTAAATGAAGTTGAGCTGGAACTCACATTTGACCCGCCATGGACACGAGATTTGATAAGTGAAGAAGCTAAACTAGAACTTGGGTTTTTATAATGAGTGACAAAATTGTCAATCGTGTGGCAAATAGTGCGCTTCAAGTTATTGACTTGGAAGACCTCTATAAGGAAGGAAAACGTACCCTCCTTTCTATCACTGCTTTTTTAGATGACGGCGTAGTTCTGCGTGAACAGACGTTCCGAGAAAGACTTCAGTCTCATGATTGGACTGCATATCAAAATCAATTTGTTGCCGTCCATTGCCCAGAAAACATTCTGGTGCCTCAATGGGCAACATTGCTTGTAGTAACCTACTTACAACCCTTGACTAAATATGTTGTAGTAGGCACAGTTGCTGATTTGGAACAGCAGCTTTTTACTGAAGAAATAGCACATTTGGATTTATCCCCATATCAAGACGGTTTAGTGATAATAAAGGGTTGCTCCAACAAGCCAGTGCCAGAGCAAGCATTAGGTCTATTGGCTACTAAACTTATTCCAATTGTTAAAAAGTTATCGTACGGAGAAGCCTGTTCTACTGTACCTTTGTATAAGAAACGCTAAGCTTTTATATAAAATGAGGTACATCTTTGTGGCTTTAATTGCTTCACAAATATTAATTGCCCAAAACGATTCCATAACTCAATTAAATGAGGGTTGGAAAAAAGGGGGTAAAGCAACTTTTTTGTTTAATCAATCTTCGTTTAGCGAGTGGGCGTCTGGAGGTCAAAACAGCATTTCACTTAGCTTTCACACGGACTATGATATTAGCTTCAATAAAAATGGGTGGAACTGGGATACCAAATTTTTAGGCGATTTCGGTTTGACCAAAATCAGTGATGCCAAATTTTTACGAAAAACCAACGACCGCTTTGACTTACAATCGCTTTTAGGAAAAAGCTTCTCTAGGGAATGGAGCTACTCTACGGTTTTTGGAATAAAAACGCAGTTTGCACGGGGTTATAATTTTGGAAAAGATAGCGAAAGTGAAGAAACCAGAACCTTGAGAACGCACTTCTTCTCTCCTGTATATATTCAACTGGGGGTTGGTTTGTACTGGAAAAAAAATAAAGACCTTTGGGTAAACATGGCGCCCTTTACACAGCGTCTTACTTTAGTGAGTAGAAAATTTACAGCAGGGTTGTCTGAAGGGCAAGAATACTTTGGTGTGCGCAAAGGCAATAACCATCGCTTTGAATTGGGAGCATCAGTTAATGCCTTTTATAAATTTTCTCCACTAGAAAACATTATACTTGAACAACGCTTAGGACTTTATTCAGATTATTTAGACAAAGCCGAAAATATTGATTTAGACTATCAGGTAAGCGCAGAAATGAAAGTCAATGACCGTATTTCAACCAATCTCATAATACAATTGGTATACGACAACAATGCAGTAAAAAACCTGCAGGTAAGGCAAGTCTTTGGGATTGGCTTACGCATGAAATTGAAGTAAATCTACTCCTCCACTTCAATTTCTGGATACAAAAAGTGATTGTAGGGAAAGCGCGTAATGTGTTGCTCACGTACTTTTTGATACACACGTTTACGAAAATACGCCATATTGGTTTTTTTAGCAGCTGAAACAAATACGGCATCCCCTTGGGTTTTGGCCATCCATGTTTCTTTCCACTCGTCTAAACTGTAGTGCTCACTACCCCGAACCATGATTAGGTCCGTTTCATCAAAGGTTTCAGCCCCATAAGCATCAATTTTATTAAAAATCATTAACGAGGGCTTGTCTTTAACCTTTAGTTCTGACAACAGTTCGTTTACAGATGAAATATGCGCCTCAAATTGTGGGTGCGCAATATCTACTACGTGCAATAACAAATCTGCCTCATGTACCTCGTCAAGGGTGCTTTTAAAACTCTCTACGAGTTGCGTTGGTAGCTTACGAATAAATCCAACCGTATCAGAAAGTAAAAAAGGTAAATTACCAATCACAACCTTGCGGACGGTAGTATCTAAAGTAGCAAATAACTTATTTTCAGCAAACACTTCACTTTTACTGATTACATTCATCAGTGTGGATTTCCCAACATTGGTATAACCAACCAATGCTACCCTTATTAGCGACCCTCGGTTACCCCTTTGGGTCGCCATCTGACGGTCTATGGTGGTTAGTTTTTTCTTTAATAAAGATATTTTGTCTCGAACAATTCGACGGTCGGTTTCTATTTCTGTTTCTCCAGGCCCTCGCATTCCAATACCACCACGTTGTCGTTCCAAGTGCGTCCATAATCCCTTTAGTCTTGGCAGCAGATATTGATATTGTGCCAGCTCCACTTGTGTCCGAGCATAACTAGTCTTAGCGCGTTGTGCAAATATGTCTAAGATTAGACCTGTGCGGTCTAAAATTTTACATTTTAACAACTCTTCTATATTGGCTTGCTGTGCAGGGGTTAGCTCATCGTCAAAAACAACAGTACTGATATCATGTGTTTTAACATATGCCCGTACATCTTCAATTTTTCCGCTTCCAATAAAAGTCTTTGGATGTGGCGTTTCTAATTTTTGCGTAAAACGTTTTTTTACCTCACCGCCTGCTGTTAGGGTCAAAAAAGCCAATTCATCCATATAATCACTTACTTGCTGTGCGGATTGATGTTGGTTTATGATGCCTACCAATACGGCGTATTCGTAATCGTGTTTTTTGTTTTCAATCATCCCAATTAGTAAGGGTCAGGTTATCTCCATCAAAAACCGCATAAGTATTGTATTCTATCCAATCCCCCAAATTGATATATCGGGCGTTTTTGGGTAGCGGAATATCAAGCGGCAAATGACGATGGCCAAACACAAAATAATCAAAATGCATTTTTTCTAGTTTTCTACGACAATATTGCACCAACCATTCATTATCGGGTCCCCCATATTTCTTGTCTTCGCCACCTGAAACCAATCTATATTTCAGCGATAAGTATTGTGCCAAGCGCAGTCCTAAATCCGGATGAACCCAACGAAACAAGAATTGCATCAATTTATTGGAAAACATCTTTTTCATCCGCTTGTATCCTTTGTCGCCAGGGCCTAGGCCATCTCCGTGACCAATAAATAATTGTTTATCATTAAGTGTGATTACTCGGGGTTTATAATAAACAGGAATGCCCAGTTCTTCTTCGAAATAGCCCTTCATCCACATGTCATGGTTCCCTACAAAAAAGTAAATGTGGATTCCGCTATCGGTAAGTTCAGCTAGTTTACCCAAGACACGCACAAATCCTTTTGGAACAACACGTCTATATTCAATCCAAACATCAAATAAGTCACCCATAAGATAAATGGCGGCAGCATCCTTTTTGACCTTATCCAACCAAGCGACAAAACGCTTTTCACGTAAACGGCTTTTTTCGGCTGTGGGTGCGCCTAGATGGTTGTCGGAAGCGAAATATACTTTTTTACCCTTAGGTATTTTCATAATGCAAAAGTACAAATTACTGGTCGGCAGCGAACCACTCTGCATAACAGGTGGCCGTTTCTTGCAGACGTAAGTGATGCAATTGGACAGAATTGGGCAATTTGGCCTTTATTTTAGCTGCAAAATCGATTATCATTTCTTCAGTAGTAGGTTGATAGTCTACCAACTGGACTTTATGCCCACTTGATATAAGTGTTTTTGCTATTTCTAAATGAGGGGTGTTTTTATTAAATACGATTGCGTGATCAAATACATCCACAATTTCGGTTTTTACCAACTTCTTTAAATCCTTAAAATCAATCACCATTCCAAATTTGACATTGCTACTTTCTGTAATGGTTGTTCCAATTACTGTAACATAAAGTTTGTAACTGTGTCCATGAATATTTTTACACAGGCCGTCGTAACCATAAAGGGCATGTGCTGTTTCAAATGAAAAGCTTTTTGTTACTCGAATGGTACTCATTTATTTGGTTTTAGTTGATGTAAGGTTTGTTGTGTTTCTGGAAGCAACAATAATCTTCCAGAAATTTCAGCATTTTTAGGCAACAATTCTGCCCAGTGACCTGTATTAGCCCATAGAGTTTTATTGAGCTCCGCAACAGACTCTGGCGCATAAGTTGCTAATTGCTGAGCCGTTGTGTTTGCAGCTATATCGGCCGTTTCAAAATCAGAGTAAACTTTTGTATACAAGCCTTTTGATAAGGCCCATTGGGCGTCTTTCCATTCTTTGGGTTGCAATGCTAAAGAAGCGAGTGCGGCTGAACCAATTTTACGATCCACTGCAGGTGCAATCACAAAGGGACCAATGCCAATAGCAAGTTCTGAAAGGCGTACTGATGCAGTAGTCGTTGCAATTGCATAATCACACGCGGCTACAATACCCACACCGCCACCAATAGCCTTCCCGTGTATACGGCCTACAATGGGCTTAAAGCATAAGCGCATAGAATTGATTAGATTAGCAAAGCCCATGAAAAAGCTTTTGCCTTGTTGAGCTGTTTGCACAGATAACAATTCATCAAATGATGCACCCGCACAAAAAGCCTTGGTAGGGTCACTTTGTAATAATATTACCCGAACGGTATCGTCTTGAGCACATTTAGTAATTGCTGTGGTCAATGCTTTTAGTTGTGCTTGCGGAAAACAATTGTGCTTGGGGTGTGCAAAGCTAATGGTAGCTACTGCAGTTGCAATTTGAACATGCACACCCTCATTTATGTTTTGATTCCCCATATCTTTGTTCTTAGGCAAAAATACGTAATAAACGATTGATAAGTTATGAATGATATTAAAGGGGTGCTGTTTGATTTAGATGGGGTATTTTATGTGGGAAATCAATTGGTTTCCGGAGGAAACGAAACCCTTTCTTGGTTGCAATCACAAGGCATTGGCTATCGCTTTGTAACAAACAACACCACGCTCTGTAGAAGTGCACTCGTTTCTAAGCTTCAACAATTGGGTCTTGACATAATCGAAAATGAACTGTTGAGCGCCAATTACGCGGGTGTTCTACAGCTACAAAAAATGGGGCTGAATCGATGTAGATTGATACTAGCTGAAGCAGCCCAAGCCGACTATCCACCCTCTATTGACGAAAAACCAGAAGCAATTGTTATTGGAGACATTGGCAACGAGTGGGATTATGATTTGCTGAACAGCTTAATGAATCAAATTCTTGATGGCGCTGAGCTCATTGCGCTACATAAGGGTCGTTATTTTCAAACAGAGAAAGGGCTCATGCTAGATAGTGGGGCTTTTGTGGCTGCACTGGAACACGCAACAGGCAAAAAGGCGCATGTGGTGGGAAAGCCCAATCCTGCTTTTTTTGAGATGGGCAGTGCACTTATAGAAGCATCTCCCAATGAGTTGGCCATGGTTGGTGATGATTTAATCAACGACATTGAGGGGGGGCAAAACACAGGCTACCATGCCGTTTTGGTGCAAACGGGAAAGTATAGAAACGCCATAGTAGAACAAAGTGAAATTATACCAGATGGTATTATAACTTCAGTTGCGGCATTACCCAACTATTTATCTTCAATGTAAAGTAATGGAACAAAAAATGGTTTATTTTTGCTTACTCTGGGGATGTAGCTCAGTTGGCTAGAGCGCTTGACTGGCAGTCAAGAGGTCGTGGGTTCGAATCCCATCTTCTCCACGAAGGGAATTGCAAAAATGTAGTTCCCTTTTTTTATTTTTACGTGTACCTCTACGTGTACCTTCTTCTATTTTTTTGTACATTTAGGTATGGTAATCACATTAAAACTCGACAATAATGTTAAAAAGTCTGGACTGCAATCAGTCTTTTTTAATGTGTCTCACGGCAAAGGTGGTCAGATTGGACAAATTAGAAAGAAAATATATACTGGTTTAGAAGTTTCTGCTAAGCAATTTGATATTAAAAACTTCCGAGCTAAGTCCAAACATTCTAACTATCAAATCATAAATAATAGGGTAGACGAGCTTAAGGCATTACAATCAGTCAGTCAAACCAAGTTCGATGCTGGTCAGTATACAACCGAACAAGTTATTTTACATTTAAAAGGCGAAGCTGATGCTGAAAGTGTAGATAGTTATATTGAGACCTTTATTAAGAATCAGAAAACAAAAACAACAACTTACAGAGATTATAAGTACACCCTAAAAGCTTTTAAAAAGCATCTTGGATGGAGCAAGGATAGACCAGTAACTTTTAATGAGTTTATGAATTATTCACTTCTTTTGAATTGGAAGAATAATGCTATAAATAATAGAGTAAGAGCTACGTCAATAAACTCCTACTTGAAGAAAATAAAAGCTATTACATTTGATGCTTACGATAATCAAGTGATTTTTGAACGTCCTTACTTCAATAAACGATTGACTATAAAGGGAGCTGAGCGAAAAGCTGTCACAACATTAACTAAAGAGCAGTTTAAAGAAGCTATTAATAGGTGTGTTTCAATATATGAGATTCAAGCATTATGTTTTTACCTCTTAATGTTTATGACAAGAGGAATGTACTTAGCGGATTTAGTCAAGTTCAAAAGTTTTAAGCTAAAGAATGACACTGATGATAAAAGCGATGAAGATTTTTCAAAGCTCTGTCAAGATGGCTATGACTATATAATACATAACAGAAGTAAAAACGAGGGAAGATCAACTAATAGAATGTTTATTAGAATTGATAAAGATACTATGACTATGTTCACATTACTGAAGCGTTCAATTTGGTGTACACACTACAATAAGCGTAAGAAATTAGGCTTAAATGATGATGCGGTAAGTATATTGGGTCACGATGTGGATGATGTAGATACTCATAAAGGGGTTTTTGACGTCTATCAGAAGCATTGTAGTAAGTTACTTGGAGTACCCTTTAAAAACGCACGTAAGAGCTTTAATAACTACGCCAACAAGCTCAATATTTCTGAGGAAATGAGAAACATCTTACTTGGGCATACCAACCCTAATATCATTAAACACTATGATGATTTATCTTTCATTGAAGACCAAGTACATAAGGCTCATATAAGCGTTTTAAGGGAGTATGAGACATCATTGATAATAGAACTTCTGGAAGCGCAATTCGCCCAAATAGGAGCTGCTTTCATTAATAGCAACGATATTTTACTTAGCTATGAAGCGTGGGCAAAAGAAACCTCTAAGCTTATAAACAAACATAATAGTTCAGCTTATTTAAAACCTAAGAAGCCTAAAAATAAAAAGTATCACAACTGGACTTAATAAAGTCGTTAGTTAGGATTACAGTTTGTGAAGTTAGTCTTTAATAAATTTTCTAACTGATGATTTAACCCCATCTGAGATTTTAATTAGATACACTCCTTTTGGAAAAGAACTTACGTCAATAGTTTTGGTATTGTTAGCCTCCAATATTATTTGTCCTAATTTATTGAAGATTGTCATATTGTAATTATTTATGCCTTTGACGTTTATAGTTTTTGATGTGGGGTTTGGATATATCTTAAAATTCAAATTGCGTATATCATCTAATGCAGCAGTATTATCTTTTATTAGCCTTAAAGATTGCCCCCTGCCTTGATTCGAACCAGCACTCACTTGAACAGAAGAATTTACAAAACCTAAAGCATAAAAAAGTGCAACGTTATCTACCCAAAAGACTGCATTATCTCCAAAATTGTTATAAATCCCAGAGTTTTGCTGTCTGTTCCCTGCTGGAAAAGCATTAAATCCAGTTGAGTTATCGCCATTTCCACTATTACCATTAAGCGAGTTCCATCCACTTTGTGATTTCAAACCATATCCTGCATTATCGTACCCTCCAGCTTCTGTAATTAATGTGTTAAATTCATCAGAAGTTGGAACTTTCCAACCCGCCATAGCAATTGATTTATTTGGTGTGCTTTCATCATTATCGTGTATGCCTTGTATTGCATATGAATTGTACAATACTCCATAATCTTCCTCAGTTTGAGGGTCACTATTAACATAACACCAAGCGCCTGTAGTAGCAGACGCCCAAGCCACTGTAGTTGTAATCTCTGGTATAAGAGTCCCATCAGAATATTGCTTTACTCTTAAGTTACTTGACAACCATTCTTGTTCACCAATAGAAATAATTTCGTAACTATTACTATCTGCGTCAACGACTTGGGCTGATAGGCTGCAAGTAAAAATTATAATGGCAGCGAGAGTAATTATCTTTTTCATTTAGTTTTAAATCAGTTAACTGAATAAAGTTAAGAAAAGTTTGAAAAACTTTGATTAATCAATCTTGATATAACTTGATTATTCAAGTTGGTTGAGGTTTTTATTCTCTTGAAACTAATGCTTGAACTATCTCTTTTAGTTCATCTATTTCTGATTGTTGCTCATTCATCTTTGCATCTTGCTCTTTCAATGCATTGATAAGTACTGGTACTAATCCTTGATAGTTTACTGCTAACATTTCATTGTCACCCTCACATACAAGTTCAGGAAATACTTCTTGAATCTCTTGTGCAAGTACACCTATCTTTTGTTTGCCTTTCATCTCATAGGACTTACCATCTATTTGTAATAGTTTAGGAAGTGTAGAACCAAGAGATACAATGTTTGACTTTAATCTTGCATCGGATGAAATATTAACATCTCCATTTACTGTAAGGTCATTGCTTACGGTTGTGTCTCCATTAAACATTACTTTGAAAGCATCAGATTTTGCATTAGATGCAGTTCCATTTCCAATGACAAAAGCTGTGTTATCAAGGTCGGGGTCTGATGCACTACCGTTAGTGGTAAGTGAAGAAAGCGAACTGTTGTATTGTCCAATTACCAATGATGCATAATCACTTGCTGTTGTGCTCCATCCCATTGCTGTAGAATTTCTTCCACTTGCTGTTGTGCTCCATCCCATTGCTGTAGAATTATCACCGCTTGCTGTTGTGCTTCTTCCCATTGCTGTTGAAGCAGCTTGGCTTGCTGTTGTCATCCATCCCATTGCTGTAGAAGCACCACCGCTTGCTGTTGTGCTCCACCCCATTGCTGTATCAACATATCCACTTGCTGTTGTGCTATTTCCCATTGCTGTAGAAGATGTTCCCGTTGCGCCTTTTGTTGTACTTGAAGAATCCGAATAGCTCAAATCAACTGCATTAGAACCTATATCTCCGTGATTGGTAGAATTTGCTGTTGACAATCTAACTCCTGTATTACCATTTTCTGTTACAGAAGATAAAATTCCTGAACCAACTGTTGTTAATCCGTCTAACAGGTTTATCTCTGCTGCTGTAGAAGTAATTGCCGTTCCTCCGATGTATAGACTTGATGATATATAAGTATCACCATTAAACATTACTTTGAAAGCATCAGATTTTGCATTAGATGCAGTTCCATTTCCGATCACAAAAGCAGGAGCAGATGTAGAAAATGAATCTGCACTTGTTGCTGATGAACCTGAAGAATTGTATTGCCCAATGACAGTTGAAGAATAATCACTTGCTGTTGTCATCCATCCCATTGCTGTAGAAGCACCACCGCTTGCTGTTGTGCTATTTCCCATTGCTGAAGAAGCATATCCACTTGCTGTTGTGTATCTTCCCATTGCTGAAGAAGCATATCCACTTGCTGTTGTATTATACCCAATTGCTGTAGAATAATCTCCACTTGCTTCCGTTCCTTGTCCCATTGCTGTAGAACGGCTTCCACTTGCTTCCGTTCCTTGTCCCATTGCTGTAGAACGGCTTCCACTTGCTGTTGTTAGAACTCCCATTGCTGTAGACCAATCTCCACTTGCTGTTGTGTTATTTCCCATTGCTGTAGAATAATTTCCACTTGCTGTTGTGCTATTTCCCATTGCTGTAGAATGATCACCACTTGCTGTTGAGAAATTGGTTTGAATACCCCACCCCCCATTTGAATTTAACAGCCATTGCGCATTAATACTAAATGATATAGTTAATGCTAAAAGTGTATATATTTTTTTCATAGTTTTTAAATTGTTTTATAAAACTAATGGATTTATATCAATCTCAGATTTCTATGAGGTCTTTTGTTAGAAGCTGTCTTAGATAGCTTGATAGTTTTAATCTGTTTTGTTTAGCTTTTTCTGTTAGTTTATCTGCATCACTCTTTGTGAATTGTATGGATACTGTTTGATAGTTTTTCATTTGTTATATTTTTAAAATATATTATGATGTGAGTAATCTCTGTTGAGGTGCTTTACTACATAGCTGCTTATTGCTGCCTTACTTCTTATTGGTTCATTATACTTTATGGCTTTAGGGTTTAGACCACTTGCTTGTGATATCTGTTTATCTGCTACATTCTTACTTAGCAGTAGGTGTAGATGATATACCTCATCATTTCTATCCCTCTCCATAGTGTAGAATATTCTTACCCTTAGTCTTTTAGATATTCTCTCTACTAATCTATCACTTGTGTGAGGCTTTAGTTTATAGCTTGGTCTTATTGTTATTGTACTTCTCCAGTTACTCATCTCTGTTATTCCCTTTGAGTATTCTTTTATGTTTGTATTTCTCATTATAATTTAGATAGACCGATGGTTAAAGGGTCTTAAACCCTATCACATCAACTTGTATATTAATATATAAGTGGGAATAAATAATTTTGTAGAGTTTTAAGTAAAACTTATAAACATTAATGGAACTTAATGTTTTCACGTGTACCTCCACGTGTACCCAATATGATATTTGCTAAAAAACACTTATCTTTACATATCTTCTTAAATTATGATTTTACTGAAGAAAAAAGGGGAAATATGAAGTCTGTATATTAGATTATACGTGACTGGCAGTCAAGCGCGATAACAATATAACTATCTTACAGTCAGTGTTATACCATTAATAATAATTATTAACTGGCAATTAACTGACAGATGAAGCTTAAATATCCTAACGTCCATAAGGACAAATCACAACTTACCTATATTTCGTTTTACTTAGATGGGAAAAGACATAGGTTATACAACGGTAAACGAATTGGGTCAAATATAGACCCCAATTCATTCCCCATTAAAGACAGATTAACATATTCCTACTTACTTGCTGCAGAAGTTTATAAGTACCTTTTAGAAGGCAACAAACTTATCCCGCGTAAGGGATGTTTAGGGTTGGATAAGAGTTCTAATCGTGAACAAATTTATAGGTCGTATAAGCTAAAAATGGAGCAATCAACCTCTTCAAGCTACAAACAAATGCTCACCCACTGCTATAGCATAATAAACAACTCTTTTGAGGGTGATAAAATAAGTTCTAAAAAGCTTTTAAATTATCTTAACCAATATACTAATCACACCTCATATAACACTGTTAGAAGGCATATAAACGTGATTCTCAATAAAGCTGTTGAGTTGGGTCTTGAGTCTAATCCGCTGCGCCTGGTTCGCTCTAAACGAACCAAGGCGAAGCTACATAAGCCTTTTACTAATCTAAGAGAAGTCCTAGAGGAGGTTAAATCATATAATTTTAATCTATACCTGTGCTGTTTAATGACCTTCGGGTGTCTTCTGCGACCTCACAGAGAGATTAGAGAGCTTACTTGGTGTGACTTTTCTGATGACCTCAGCCAAATAAATTTATCTGGTGAAAGAAATAAATCTGGTAAGAACAGGATAGTGCCTGTGCCCTACTATGTTCAAGAGGAACTTTTGAAAAAAAATAGGGGACTCAATATATTTACGGGTACTACTCAACCATACTCAGAGGACTACTTTAAAGGGCTGTGGACTAAGTTTAAGAAGCAATCTAAAACCCTTGAGCCAGACCAAACTCTATACTCTTTTAGGCATTCTGGGGCTATTGAAATATTCAAGAGAACAGGCTCATTACACAAGCTACAAAGAGCTATGGGGCATTCAAGTTTAAGTGTATCTCTTACCTACTTAAGAGGACTAGAAGTAGCAGAACTAAAAGAAGAAGATATGCCTATGATATGTTTATAAGAGTGGTTAAAAATTATTGATTAAACTATGTTTTAAAATATGAAAGATTAATGTTAAGTTTTAAATTAGGTGAAAAATAATTCAGGATGAAAAAAATATTTACACTTTTAGCATTAACTATTTCATTTAGTATGAATGCGCAATTAACAGCTGTTACTGAAGGCGGTAATACAGGGCAAAGACTATCTACATCAAATGCTTCCAATCACGGAGATATAGGTTTTAATGCAGTTGATTTGAGTTATCAAAGCTCATCAAGTTCAACACGTGGTGCGACAGGAAATTATTCTACAGCAATGGGAAGACAAACAAAGGCAAGTGGATATGCTTCTACAGCAATGGGATATTACACATCAGCAAGTGGATATTCTTCTACAGCAATGGGATATTACACACTTGCAAATGGATTGTATTCTACAGCAATGGGAAGAAGCACAGAAGCAAGTGGAGATTATTCGACAGCAATGGGAAGAAGCACAACAGCAAGTGATTATGCCTCAACCGTAATTGGACAATACAATTCTTCAGGTGATTCAGTTACTAATAATGCTTTATTTTTTTCTACTTCAAACACAGCTTTTGTCATTGGAAATGGTGCAGACTCCTCTAACAAATCGGATGCTTTTAAGGTAATGTTTAACGGAGATGCTTATATATCATCAAGTCTATACCTTGGAGGAACGG